>JADGDT010000006.1 GCA_016744755.1 Ichthyobacteriaceae bacterium
GCGTTTTTCGTTTGTAGTTGTACATGCAAAAAAAACTGCTCAAAGCAAAGTATGTAAGGGTCTTCCTATCGTCAGCCATTACATACTTGCATTCGCTAGATTTTTACAAGTACAAGCTACCACTACAACCACGGGTAAAATTTACAAAAGTATATTCCAAACCAAATTTTATTATCGTCTTGGCGACTTTGCGAGATTTAAACCGTCATCAACTCTATAATATCTACTCAAATCAGAATAAATGTAAATCTCCTACTACTTAATATTGATTGATCAACTAATGTGAATTTTAAATTATTATCAGAATAAAATAAAAGCTATTTTTACACTCATTCAATAAATAGGAAAACATGCCTGACAATAATAAAAAACTATTTTTACTAGATGCCTTTGCTTTAATTTACAGAGGATATTTTGCTTTTGCTAAAAACCCTCGTATCAGTTCAAAGGGATTGGATACATCGGCAGTTTTAGGTTTTACAAACACTCTAATAGAAGTTCTTCGCAACGAAAAACCAACACACATAGCTGTAGTTTTTGATACATCAAAACCCACTTTCAGACATGTTGAATACAAAGAATACAAAGCTCACCGTGATGCTATGCCCGAAGGAATTCAGGTTGGGCTACCTTACATAAAACAAATTCTGAAAGGATTTAATATTCCTCAACTTTTTGTTGATGGATACGAAGCTGACGATGTTATTGGAACTCTAGCTAAGAAAGCTGAGAAAGAAGGATTTCAGGTTTTCATGATGACTCCCGATAAGGATTACGCTCAGTTGGTTTCCGAAAACATTTTCATGTACAAGCCTGCTCGTATGGGTAATGGAGTTGAAATACTTGGCGTTCCTGAGGTGCTAGAAAAGTTCGAAATATCTAGAGTTGATCAGGTAATTGATTACTTAGGTATGATGGGCGATGCTGCCGATAATATTCCTGGTTTACCAGGAGTTGGAGATAAAACTGCTAAGAAGTTTATTAAAGCCTACGACTCAATGGAAGGTCTTTTTGAGAATACTCACAAGCTTAAAGGCAAAATGAAAGAGAAGGTTGAGGCCAACAAAGAGCTTGGTGCTTTATCTAAACATCTTGTAACAATTGAACTAAATGTTCCTATTGAATTTAATGCTGAAGATGTAAAAACCGAAGGAGCAAATGTAGAGGAGTTAGTAACTCTTTTCAAAGAATTGGAATTCCGCAGGTTGATGAATACAGTTGAAAGTATGTACGGAGCTAAGATTTCGGAAGTTCCACCAGAGCCAATTATTACACAAACTCAAGTACCTACACTAGGCATGCAAGGCGATTTGTTTGCCGTAGCAGATATCGAAACTACAAATATTGGAGGTTTTAAAAATATTGAAAACAACGACCATTTTTATCAACTTGTTGACACACCTGCAACTAGAAAATTACTACTAGGTAAACTGATGAAACAGAAATCAGTGTGTTTCGATACTGAAACAACTTCATTAAATACTTTTGAGGCAGAGTTAGTAGGAGTTGCATTTTCTTGGGAGAAAAATAAGGGATATTATTTAAGCACTCCAAAAGATGACACTGTTGGTATACTTGAAGAATTCAAACCTTTCTTTGAGAATGAAGAAATAGAAAAAATTGGTCAAAACTTAAAATACGATCTCAAAGTTTTGGCAAATAAAAATCATAATCTAAAGGTTAAAGGACCTTTCTTTGATACCATGATTGCTCATTATTTGATTAACCCTGATATGCGTCACGGTATGGATGTGTTGGCAGAAACATACCTTAACTATTCTCCCGTTCCTATAGAAAAACTCATAGGTAAAAAAGGGAAGAATCAGAAGAGTATGCGTGATGTTGATTTGCAAGAGCAAACAGAATATGCTGTAGAAGATGCCGATATTACACTACAACTAAAAGAACTTTTTAAAACAAAATTAGAAGAGGCTGGGAATTTAGAGTTGTTCAACGATATTGAAATTCCTCTTGTAGAAGTTCTTGCATCAATGGAAATTGAAGGTATAAAACTAAATGTTGATTCTTTGTCAAAAATGTCGGTAGAGCTAGAAATTGACATTAATAAAAATATAGAAAAAGTATATGCTCAGGCTGGAGAAGAATTCAATTTGAGTTCTCCAAAGCAAATTGGAGATATTCTTTTCGGAAAACTACAATTAGTAGAGAAACCTAAAAAAACTAAAACAGGACAGTTCCAAACTAACGAGGCAATTTTATCTAAACTAGCATCTAAACACGAAATTGTACGTAATATTTTGGAATATCGTTCTCTCGTAAAGTTGAAATCTACGTACGTTGATGCTTTACCAAGAGAGATACAAAAAACTACTGGTAGAGTTCATACTTCCTACAGTCAAACTACTGCTGCTACAGGTAGGTTGAGTTCTAATAATCCGAACTTACAGAATATTCCAATAAGAACTGAGAAAGGAAAATTAATTAGGAAAGCATTTATCCCTAGAGATGAGAATCACGTTCTACTAGCTGCCGATTATTCGCAAATTGAATTGCGTTTGATTGCCGAGATGAGTAAAGACTCTGAGATGGTGAAATCGTTTATGAACAACGAAGATATTCATGCTGCAACAGCCTCCAAAATTTTTAATGTACCTATTGAAGAAGTTACCCGAGAGCAACGTGGCAATGCCAAAACAGTAAACTTCGGAATTATTTACGGTGTATCTGCATTCGGCTTGAGTGAGCAAACAAACCTCAGCCGTAGAGAATCAGCAGAAATGATAGAGTCTTACTACGAAACATATTCTAGTTTGAAATCGTTTATGGACAAACAAATAAATTTTGCAAGAGAACACGGTTATGTAGAAACTATTTTCGGACGTAGAAGGTATCTTGCCGATATAAATTCTCGTAACGGAATGGTGAGATCTGGAGCAGAACGTAATGCTGTGAATGCTCCTATACAAGGAGGCTCAGCCGATATTATAAAAATTGCGATGATAAACATCAAAAAACGATTTGAGGAAGAAGGTATAAAATCAAAAATGCTACTTCAAGTACATGATGAACTTGTTTTTGATGCTCTAAAAAGTGAATTAGAAATAATTAAACCCATCATAAAATACGAAATGGAAAATGCTGTAAAAACAGAAGTTCCATTAATTGTTGATATGGGAATGGGAGAGAATTGGCTTGAAGCTCATTAACGTTTAACTGTTTAATCGTTGAGCTGTTTAACTGAAAGATTATTAGACCTCGAAGTGTCGTAGATCTGCGAGTGTCGGGTTATTGTTTAAGATTTTTAATTCTATATATCCTTAACTTCTTAATTGTAGAAAAAGGGAAACATTAAGGGATTAAGAAGCATTAAGCTTAATGTCTTAAAAAATCATAACTTCTTAATGGGTAAAAAAAACAAAACATTAAGTAATTTAAGAGTCATTAAATTTTCTTAAATAACCTTAACTTATTAATGGTAAATAAAATATAAAATCATGGATAATTTCGAATTATACAACCCCGTAAAGTTAATTTTTGGGAAAGGTGAGATTGCTAAAATTTCTACTAATATTCCTAGCAATGCAAAAGTATTACTAACCTACGGAGGTGGTAGTATCAAAAAGAATGGAGTTTACGATCAAGTAATTTCAGCATTGAAAGGTTATAAAGTTATTGAGTTTGGAGGCATAGAGGCCAATCCTCAGTTTTCTACTGCAATGAAAGCTGTAGAGGTTGCTAGAAAAGAAAATATTGATTTCATACTTGCCGTTGGTGGTGGATCTGTAGTTGATGCTAGTAAGTTTATTTCTGTTGCTATCGATTTCAGTGGAGACGAATGGGACATCCTATCTAAGGGAGCCAATATTAATCATGGAGTTCCTTTAGGTACGGTTTTAACTCTACCAGCAACAGGATCTGAAATGAATTCGGGAGCTGTAATTTCTCGTAAAGAACTGAATGAAAAACGTGCTTTTGGTAGTCCGTATTGTTTCCCTAAATTTTCTATTCTTGATCCTACTGTAGTAGCATCATTACCAAAACGCCAATTAGTAAATGGTGTTGTTGATGCTTTTGTACATACTATAGAACAATACATTACTTACCCAAACAATGCTCCACTACAAGACAGAATTGCTGAGGGAATTTTACAGACACTTATAGAAATTGGTTCCGATGTAATTGATAATCCTTCTGATTACGACCTTGCCTCAAACTTAATGTGGAGTGCAACTATGGCACTAAACGGCTTGATTGGAAAAGGTGTTCCTAATGATTGGGGAACTCACATGATTGGCCATGAATTAACTGCACTTTTCGGTATAGATCACGGACAAACTTTAGCCATTATTGGCCCTAATCTTTACACAAAACTTATTGATTCTAAAAAAGAAAAACTAGCTCAATTCGGAAGAAGAGTTTTCAACCTTGAAGGTGATAATGATTTGGAAGTAGCTAAGCAAGCAATTGAAAAAATGCAAGAATTCTACACTAGTTTAGGTATGAAAACAAAAATATCAGAACTAGCAGATAATGCAGAAATAGCACCACAGATTATTAACGATAGATTTATAGATAGAAACTGGCTTAAACTTGGAGAAAAAGGACTTATAACTCCTAAAGTAGCAAAGGAAATAGTTGAGATGAGTTTGTAAAAGTAAATGGCACTAATCACAAAAAAAATACTATATATTACCTTATTCTATGTAATTGCTACTGCACTTAGATATTATTTCTATGTTCTGAAACCAGACTTTTTATATATCCTTAATGATGATATTTATGGATTATTGACAGGAATTGGTCCTTTAATTGGAGGATTGGTTCTGGTTAAAATATTTAATAGAGATAATGAAATAATGCTATGGAGTTTTGGAGTTTGGCAGACAAGTGTTCTTTTTTTAGTTCCAGTTATTTTATTTTTCTTTTTAGGTTTTCTTAATTATAATCAACCAAATTATTCTTCTTTAAAAATAGTTGGGCTTGCAGTAATCTACGCATGCTTTGAAGAATATGGATGGAGAGGATATTTACAAACAGAGTTAAAAGGATTAAATAAGTTTTTCAAATACTTTTTAATAAGTGTTTTATGGTTTTTTTGGCATTTTGATTTTAATTATATTTTTGATTTTCAATTCATTATCAATTTTGCACTAATCTTGGGAGGGTCTATTGGAATGGGATTTATTGCCGATAAATCAAAATCACTAATTCTTGTGGCTCTATTTCATGCATTTATCAATATTTTAATTCAAGATAATTTTGGTAAAGGGTTACAAAAACCAATAATTTTAATTATTAGTGGAATATCTATAATTATATGGATGATAATAAAAGGTAAAAAGGATAAAAATTATCTATTATTACAAACAAAAGTGCCTAAAGCTTAAAAAACTCTAGGCACTTTTTAAATTTTAAATACTCTACACTTTTACTTCTTCAACCACTCATCTAGCCATTTGAAATACTCTGTATGCCAGATTATTCCATTCTGAGGTTGTAACACCCAGTGTCCTTCTTCGGGAAAAGAAATTAACCTTGAAGGAATTCCCATAAGTTGCGCAGCGTTAAAAGCTTGCATACTTTGAGTTTCGGGAATACGGTAATCTTTACCTCCACTAATAACCATTATTGGAGTATCCCATTTATCTAAATAGTTTGATGGATTATGTGCCCCATAACTGTTAGACTTATTCTTACCATCCCAAAAATTACCACCTAAATCATAATTTGCAAAAAACATTTCTTCAGTTGACAAATACCAGCTTCTAGTATCGAAAGTACCACAGTGAGAAATAAAAGTAGCAAAACGATTCTCGTGAATACCTGCAAGCATAAATACCGAGTACCCTCCGTAAGATGCACCTACAGCTCCAATTCTGCTGTTATCAACCCAAACTTCTTTTTTTACATCATCAACAGCAGACAAGTAATCTCTCATAGCCTGACCTCCCCAATCACCAGAAATCTGTTTGTTCCACTCAACACCAAAAGTTGGTAAACCTCTACGATTTGGAGCAATAACAACATACCCTTGAGATGCCATTAATGAGAAATTCCAACGGAAAGAGTAAGATTGCGAAATAGCTCCTTGTGGTCCTCCTTGAGCGTAAAAAATTGCAGGATATCTTTTTGTAGCATCAAAATTTGGAGGAAGTATAACCCAAACTAACATTTCTTTTCCATCGGTAGTTTTTACCCAACGCTTAGTCACTTTTGGTAGAACTAAACTAGCGTAAACCTCATCGTTAATATGAGTAAGTTGTGTTTCTTCTCCTTTTTTAATATCAAAAGTATAAACCTCGTTAGCGTGGTTCATATCTTTTTTTCTTGCAAATAAAGTTTTACTAGTGGCCGTTATTCCCCTAATATCATGAATACCATCTGTAATTTGAGTAATTTGTTTCTTAGTATTCACTACACCTAAATTCTTGTTCAATTTTAAAGAAAAAATTTGGTAAGTAGCATGCACTCCAGCTCCAAAATAAATATTTTTACCCTTTGCTCCCCAAGTAAATTCCGATACAGTCTCATCCCACTTTGCAGTTTGATTATATTTTTCACCCGATTTCAAATCCATGATAATAATATCATTCTTATCAGCCTCATAACCGTCAGTAGCCATACTCAACCAAGCAAGTTTTGTTCCATCAGGACTAAATGCGGGTGCAGTATCGTAACCCATCATGCCTTCTGTAAGGTTCTTTGTATTTCTAGAAAAAAGGTTGTATTCGTAGAGTTCAGTATTTGTACTTATAGCATATTCTTTACCATAAAGTTTCTTAGAAACATAAATTACCTTTTTGCTATCAGGGCTCCAAATAACATCTTCCGATCCTCCAAAAGGCTCCATAGGGCAATCGAATTTTTCGTCTTTCATTATATCTTTAGCTTCGCCTGTAATTTTTGTACCATCAAAAGAGGCTACAAAAACGTGAGAAAACTTATCGTCGGTCCAATGATCCCAATGACGGTACATTAAATCATCAATAATCTTAACATTTGCCTTTTCGTACTGAGGATATAAATCGGCAGTAGTTTTTAAAATTTTAACGTTTTGTGTATATAGTATATTTTTGCCATCAGGAGATATTTTGTAGTTTGACGCTCCACCATCAATATTGGTAAGTTTGGTTTTAGAGCTACCATTGGCATTCATTACCCAAAGTTGACCTGATTTCTGAAAGAATATTTTCTTTCCATTATCAGAATAAATTGCACTGTGCTCACTCCCTAACTCATCAGTTAATTGAGTAACTTTTTGCGTTTTTACATTTACACTGTAAAGGTTTTTTTCTCCTTTGTTTTTGTCTAAGTCGTAGTAAGTAACTCCGTAAATAACATCTGCTCCATCAGAAGATACATCTTGTAAACTTACTCTACCAAGCTTCCAAAGTAACTCGGGTGTAAGTGTGTTTTGTGCTTTAATATTAACATTGAAAAATGCTAAAATAACTGCACTTAATAATATTCTTTTAATCATCGTTTATTTATTAAATTGTTAGCTACGCAAATGTAGTAAAATATGTTTGTGATTTAATAATTTTGTACGCATCAACCAAGGCAAACTCAGCAACTATTTAATAAAAATTACCTTATTTATAAATGAAATTTAAACACTCCATCCTTAACGGTAAGTTAAGTAGGATTTAGTTCTAAATACCATCACAAATAATACAGTCTTTAATACTAATTCAGTTTTTATAATTCTGTGCCAATTCCCACTTTACGCTTTTAGTCCTCAATGGCAACCCTATTCACAAACACGTTAGGCAGGTCTTTTGCCAAAAAGCAAAAGCCAGCCTAGCATGTTGTTCATTAGTATTCCCATTTCTGGGCTAACACTACAATTGGGGGCATAAAAGTAAAAAGTGATAATTATTCCTTTTGGCATACTTCTAAAAACACTAAATTTACTCACTTATTAACCATATTTTCAAAAAAAAACTTATGAAATTTTTAAAACTATCTCTAGTCGCGTTACTTCTGTCGTTAACACAAGTATCGTGTGACCCTGACAAAGAAGAGGCTAAACTTGAGCCAACTACTGTTGAAGAAGGTAAAAGTCTAATTGAAAGTTCTGCAATAGATTTACTTAGCGAAGTAGATGACTTCAAAAATGATGCTGCCGTAAACGAACTTTACGATCTTGCAAAGGAAATAGGCGCTAGACCTTCGGCAAATAAACAACCAACATTTTTATTCAATTCTTTATTGAACGATGTAGTAATGATTAAAGAAGGGAAGATGGATATCACTAGCCTTTCTAAAAATCATACTATAGCAAACATTAACGTAGAAGAACCTACCAATTTTCAAGATGAATACAATGAGGCAAAAGGAATTTACGAATGGAGTGAGATTGAAGGGGATTTTGTAAAAACAGAATCAAGCGATAATATTGTTCTTATTGTTGATTATACCGTAAAAGGTAAAAATAAACAAGCTAAACTTGTTGCTTCTAATTTTTCTTCTGAATATTTGAATTCTGAAATTCAAGTTGTTAATTCATTAAATGTTGTATTTACTATAAATTTGAAAGAATTAATGTCTTATTCTTTTAGTTCTGAATTTGATAGATACCTTCCAAAATCTATTGTTTCTAAATATAAACTTGGTGCTTTAAGCTTTACTGAAACTTTTAGTAACTCTTCTAATAAAGAGCTTAAAAATGAAACTGATATTTCTATTAATGGGAAATCTCTTATCAATTACTCTGGTTCTGTAACTGGCGATTTTAGCGAGTTAAACGCACAAGGAGAAGATTACGAAGTTGAGGAAGGTGATATTCCAGTAGATAAATCTAGCATGGCATTAACAGTTTTTGAAATAAAAATTGCTGGCGATGTAGATTACAAATCGTTAAATGAAGATATGAAAGATTTATCTGACGATTCAAAAATAGAAGATTTAGTAGAGTTGTTAAATAACAATACATCTATTGTAGTTTCTAGTGGTAATAAAGAAATAGCAAAAGCAGTATTCTTTGTAGGTACTTATGAATATAATGATTGGATTTGGGATAACGATAAGCAAGAGTATAAGGAAGTTACAATTACAGAAGAAGAAATTGATATTCACTTTGTATTTAGCGATGATTCAATAGCCGATTTTGAAACTTACTTTGGAGAAAACTTCTCTAGTGTAGAAGATAAATTGAATACTGTAATAGAAAATTATATTTCTAAGTTTGAAAACTAGTATTTAATTTTTATTTGATCTAATTATTAAGCCATCTTACTTTTTGTAAGGTGGCTTTTTATTTTACAACTACCCTGTAGGACGATGTGTTTTGTCCTCCCCAATACCCAAATGCACCATCTATATTTGATGGTATTTCTTCTGAGAAAGTTTTCATATTTAGTAGCCTTGTTTTATCTCCTTTTATACTCTTCCAGAAAACATATTCCTCTTTTGTTATTCGTTGAAGTTTTATGTAAACCACCTCTCCTAGAATATAGCGATAATCATCACCATCATAATTGTATTTCACAAAAATATTAATCTCAGTATTATCGGTATTTTCATTTGTAAAAATAGGAGGCTCCGGAAAAATATATTTAGGATAGATACTATCTCGCTTAATTAGTAATTTAAAGTATTTAACCATACTTGGAATAGCATTGTCAACTATTATATTTAATTCTCTTAAAGAGTCTGTTAAATCTCCTTCTACAGGGTTAAATATAATGCTATTAATTAATGATTTGCTTGGCACTGTAGTTTCAGAAAAATAGCTCTTTCCGCTTAAATCTATTTGTAAAGTATAATTTCTCCCTACTTCTCCTTTAAGATTATTTGATTTATAATATAGCATTGGGTAGTGTTCATCATCACGTTTTAAACTAAGAACTTCTGTTATATCTCCATTGCTGATTATCACTTTTGCATGCGATTCTATATTCTTAATTAACGCTATACTATCTATAACACCTTCTATTGGCAAACTTTTAGTAAGATAAACTCTTGCTTGCTTTCCATTCTCTATATATGCTTCAACAGTTAATGATTCTTCGTAAGAAGAGTCTATTTGAAAATCGTTACACGAAACAGAAATAATAATTAATATAAAAATATATAATGTTTTCATCAGTAATATTATCTAGTTAAAAAATTTCGAACATCCATGTAATGGTAGGCAGTATAGGAAACAATGTAGTTACTTGTTTTTCTATTTCTACTCCACCATCAGCTATATCACCTGTAATAATATAGTCTATGTAAAAAGGATTCTTATTGTTGTAAAAATTATAAATAGTTAAATTCAGCTTAGATTTAAAATGTTTTCTATTCTCAAACTTGTATGTTACAGAAACATCTGCTCTGTGGTAGTTTGGGTATCGCTCCGAATTTTTATTACTATAGTTAACAACAACCGATTCGTTAATTATTCTAATATCTGTAGGAGCAGTGTAATTTTGTCCGCTTGTAAAAACAAATACTCCCGAGATATTAAGTTTATCTGTTATTTCGTAATTAATTAAAGCATTAAAATTATGGGGTCTATCAAATGCCGATGAAAATGTATTTCCATCATTAATTTCATCAAAAATAGATATAGATTTTGATAGAGTGTAAGATGCCATTAAATTTATCTTATCTACTTTTTTTGAAACCGAGAACTCCAATCCAAAAGAGTGAGTTTCTCCAAACACCATATCGTCATACAAGTTTGGATTAAATAAATTATTAATTGAGCCATTCTTGAATTCACTCATATTCGATATTAATTTATAGTATGATTCTACCCCTAAATCAAATCCCTCTAACTTTTTATATGCACCTATACTTATCTGATTTACCTCTTGCGGAGCAATATCTATGGTGCTAGGCATGTAGAAATCTATTGGTAAACTCAACGATGCCATTGTTGCCTGATGAAAATATTGAAATATTCTATTGTATGATAGTTTTAACGATGTGCTTCTGTCTAAAATATATCGTATGCTCAACCTTGGCTCTATACCGTAATAATACTTATTACTTAGTAAATTATTCTCTTCTTCTATTTTTGTTCTTATAAAATTAGAGAATCTTAAACCTACATTTATTAGAAGGTCTTTTGTAACAGCAAACTCATCAGATATATAAAAACTAAAATCATGTGAATATAAAATGCCAGGATTTTCAACTTTCAATTTTCCTCCGTTCAAACTAGCACTAACTAGTTTAGGATTAATCTCGTTGTAATTATACTCTACACCAAACTTGATTTTATTATTTTTTTGCTGAATAAAAGTTTGATTTTTGAATGAGTAAATATTTACATCTGAATCTATTGTATAAGTATAAGGGTAAGCTATCCCTTCGAAACTAAATTTGTAGTTTGACTTAGAAATAATTGTTTTACCAATAATATTATCTCTATAATAATGTTTCCATTCCAACCCCAATAAAGTATTTCCCCATTGCATATCTTTATAACTATCTTCATTATTATCGCGATATAAGTCAAAAGTATTAAATGCTAAAAAAGAAATTTCATTTTTATTATTAATTCTAGTTTTTGTTTTAATAGTAAAATCGTAGAAATAATAATCTAGGTTGCCATTTAACATAGAGTTACTGCCATCATTACTAAATATTGGCTTTACCAGATCAAAATAAGTTCTTCTACCTGATATCTGAATATCAGTATTTATAGATTTAATTGGTTGTTTTATACTTATTTTACTGGAAATTAAGCCTATACTTCCTTTTGCAGTAAATTCATCGGATGAGGGGTCTGTATTAACTGCAACTACCGATGATAGTTTGCCTCCATACTTTGCTGGTATCCCTGATTTATTAAAAGTTAAATCTCCAATAATATCAGAATTTATTGCTGATAAAAAACCTCCAATGTGTGAGGTGTTGTGTAGGTAAATATCATCTATCAAAAAAAGATTCATACTATTATTACCGCCACGTACAAACATTCCCGATTGTCCCTCTTTACCTTGCTGTACACCAGGTAAAAATTGTAGTAGTTTCACAATATCTTGCTCTCCAAATACAATTGGAAGATTTTCAATATCCTTTGAATTTAATTTAATTTCTCCAGAATTAACATCTCTTAATCTATTATAACTGTCAACTACTACAGCACCCTCTAAAATATTTCCAGAAGGGTTTAATTTAATTAATAACTGTTTATTGTTAGTAATCTTTATCTTCTGTGTATTGTATCCAACAAAAGAAATTACCGCAGAATCTGGAAGGGTTACATTTGATAAATTAAAACTACCTTCACGGTTAGAGTAAGCCCCATTTTTATTCTCAATAAGATAAATATTTGCTCCTTCAAGTGGTGTGTTTTCAGCATCATTTATCACCCCATCAATACTATATACCTGAGAGGATACAGCAAAAGGGAAGCTTAGAAAAAATAAAAACATTATCTTTTTCATCTATTAAATATTTAGTAATACTGTTTTACTATAACAGTGTTAAAGCTTCCAATAAGGAATAAAAATAACTTCTGTTTCTTCTATTTTTATTGTTGAATCTAAAGTTAGGTTAACAACATAAGCCATTTTTGGAGAGTACTTTTTTAAAAAACTCCTAAAAGATCTCGTTATTTTTGCTGACTTTAATTCCGAAAATTTAACTTCTATTGGTATAATTCCATTTTCTGTGTGTACTACAAAATCAACCTCTGCTTTATCTTTTGTACGCCAATAATTAATTTTTGATAAACCTTTCTCGTACTTCCCTTTCAATATTGTATAAACAAAATTCTGGAAAACCATTCCGTCATTGCCATCAGCATTGAAACTAGATTTACTGAAATTGCACATTCCCAAATCATTAAAATATATATTTGGAGATTTAGTAATTTCCTTTTTTGCGTTTGTAAAAAATGGCTTCACTATAGAAATTATAAATGTCTGCTCTGCATACCAAAGATAGGTCTTTAGTGTTTCTAGCCTTATTCCAACATCTTTAGAGAGTTGAGAATAATTTAATATTGACCCCGATTGCACTGCCAACAACTGTATCATTTTCACAAATCTATCGGGATATTTTACACCCAATAAAAAAGAAATATCTTTTGTTAAGTACGAAACAAATATCTCGTTCATTACCTCCTTTTTCCTGAGTATTGTGTCTTCCGTAACTACTGCTGGATATCCTCCAAAATTCAAGTATTCTCCTAACAATAATTTTATTTGTTCCTTTTCTACATCAAAAAATAAATCTAATCGCTTCTTGTATTTGTATTCGGTTTTGTAGTTAACAAACTCTTCGAAACTTACAGTCGGCATTTCTATCATGTACTTTCTACCTGTTAATGCCTCACTAATTTTTTCTTTCAACTCTATACTTCCAGAACCCGTAATAACAAATTTGTATGGCAAATCCATGTCGTACAAACCTTTCATAAATCTACCTGCATCTTCTTTTTGTTGAATTTCGTCGATAAAAATAAATGCTTTTTCGTTTCCTACTTCTAACTGAATTTTCTTTAAGAATATTTCTTGTGAGCCAAAATGAACATTGTCTTGCTCTATATCTAGATTAAAATAAAGTACATTATCTAACTCACCAATAATCTCCTTGAGCAAGGTGGTTTTTCCAACTTGTCTAGCTCCTATTAGCACAGTTATTTCTTTTAACTTTAAGCTTTCTAGTATTCTATCTTTTAAATTTCGTGAAATCATACTCGGCTTCTTTACCCAAAAATACATTTTATTTACTAAAAAATAACCTATTTTCACAATTAACCCGAGAATTTCACTACTCTACTAGTGAAATACTCGGGTTAAACTACTACTCTACTAGTAAAATTCTCGGGTTAAATTGATTTCAAGAAATAAAAAAGCACTGAATTTAGCTGACAACATCAGTAAATACAGCACTTTTAAGTACCTTATTAGAATAGTATATTTTAGATATATCCTTACTCTGTAACATGAATTTATTTAAATTATGCTTTTTTTACTCCCTTTAAAGTAATGCCGTTTAGTTAAGAATAAACACCTTGAATCCAATGATTTTTATCCCCAATCCTAAAGGGATAAATCATTGAATATCAACTTATTAGTCTATGTCTTTTTGGTTCCCTTTAGGGAAGGGGCAAAACAAAAAGCCTTAACTTAATGATATTGCTCTTTATGGTTTTGGGCTAATCAAAAAAACATAATTTCATGTAAGTTTTAGAAATTAAGTTCTTTCTTAACTCCTATCGAAAACCAATGACCAGGTTGTAAAACATTACCATAATCGATGTATTGTGTGTCAAAAATATTCTTTACATCTGCAAAAATCATCCATCCTTTTGATTTCCAATTCACTCTTGCATCTAGTAAAGTATAATCTCCATATGGTGTTAATACATCATTACCAGCATCGTCTAAAAACATATAATTTCCATTTCGTTGCTGATAACGAAGTTTCCAATTGGCACTGAAATTACCGTATATTTTATGATCTAAACCGAATACAAATTTGTGTCGTAGGTAATCATTCACATAAGCCGATGAAAGTCCTTCTGTATTAGAATACTTATCTATGAAGGTGTACTGAACAATTATATTATTTACAAAAAAATTGCCGTTGTTTAACTCTTCAAGTTTAAATCTAGACGAAATATCAATCCCATAAGTTTCGGTACGAGTTAAATTCATAGGTTGCCATTTATCCGTATCAGATTTCCTAACCCAATCTATGCTATTATTCCCTATGCTATTGAAAGAAGTAAGGTTTACATCTAAAATTCCGTAGTTAAAATTCACTCCCAAATCGAAATTAACAGCCTCTTCTGCTATCAAATCAGGATTACCAATATTAGCAGGACCTGAATAATACAAATCGGTAAAAGTTGGTAAACGTAGTGTTTTATTGAAAGAAGCTTTTGCTATAAAACTCTTATTAAATTTATAATTAACATCAACTCCTGGATAAAAATTAATTTTATCAGAATAAGCAGAATTGTTATTAACCATTAAAGCTACAATTGTACTAAACCCTTTGTATTTGTAGGATTGCTCAACAGATACCGAAGTATTTAGTCTTGATGCTTCTTTGTCGTAATATCCGTTTGGATTAAACCATGCATCTTTTTCTTCGCCAGTTGGCTCTCCCAAAACATTACTTGCTATATTCTCGTAACGCAAATCTAATCCTATAGATGTTTTACCTAAAACACTTGCGAATTTAAACTTGGTGTTTCCTCCTGCTACATTGGTTAAATGGTAATTGTGATGTTTGTACCACGATGGGGCTTCTTCGTTATTTCTAAATAATTCAAACCTATCGGAATGCATATTCCAATAAATATTTGACTCAGTACTTACTTTGCCAAAAGAAGCAAATTTAAGACTTGCAATAGCCGATTGAGTTTGCTCAAACTGATTAGGATATTTAGCGGTATAAAAGCTTTGAGCACCAAATGCCTTGTCGGCAAAACTCATTTGCCACTGTAAAAATGATTTATTTAAAAGGTACTTCCCGTTGTAGTAAACAGAACTTCTATTAAAATCAGTATTATCAGTATAACCAGATGATTGATCGTGATTAACGGCAATGAAATGGCGTTGTTTTTTGCCAACCAAATTGGCCGATACTCCAACATTGTAAAGACCATAACTTCCTAGAATCGCTTTTAGGTTGGCTTGATTCTCTGTTGATGATTTGGTGATGATGTTGATAACTCCACTGTAAGCATTGGCTCCAAAACTTAGCGAACCTGCCCCGTTGAGAATCTCAACACGCTCTATTTGATCAAATGAAATTGGTAAATCTAAATTGTGATGACCCGTCTGTGGATTGGTAATATTTATGCCATTTAGCATAATTAAGACTTGGTCGAATGTTCCTCCTCGGATGGAGATGTCGGCTTGGACATCGTTGTTACCTCTTTGCCTGAGGTCGAGTTGCGAAATGTTGTTAAGAATATCTTGCACACTTTCTATGGGTGCAGATTGTAATTCCCGACTACTAATTACGCTGATAACTCTTGAAGGAACTTCGAAAACTTGGAGCTCTTGTGGCTCCACCAACTCCACTTCATCCAAATAATAATCGGATGTAGTATTGTTTGTTTTCTCTTCTTGAGCAACAACATTAGCAGGCAATAAGGTAGCAGTTATGGCCACTGACAAACTCGAAATCTTTATCACTTTATTCAAACTATTGAATACAGCATACGATTCGCGAGTCCATCGGCTAAAATAGCTAGTAGATTGACTTCTGTAATTGTGTTGCATTATTACTAATAAATTTAATTTGCAAAACGAAAACTATTCTCGTTTATAACGTTTAGTATATGGCAAGTAGGGCAGTAGGAAGCTCTAAACTTTTAGAGCTTGCACTTAGCCAAGTTAAACATTTTTATATTTAATTTTCTTTTCAATATCATAAATTTTAGCTTGGCGGACTTTATTAAAAACACCAAACCTTAATTAAGCTCTAAACGCCCTATTGGCTATATACATTGTCATGTGCTTGCTTTCTTTAATTCGTCAATAAATATTTCAGTAGACTCTTCGTGTGGATAATGTCCAACATTGTCAAGTTTCACAACCGTTTTGTTTTTCAATTCCTTATTCCACACTTTAAATTCCTGTTCTCTAAACGCAATATCCTTCATTCCCCAAATTAATGTTTTTGGTATATTGTCAATATTCTTTCGTTTTTGCCATAAACTGTTAAGCCAATCACTTGAACCAATTATTTGTTTTGGAAAAGTCCAACAACCTTTTCTGTCCCTTTTTGTTTCAAGATGCTTATAAATTGTCTTGTCAAAATGCTTTTTGTCAACTATACATTTTTTGATTATTACTTTCCCGAAAAAATTGAAATTCTTTATTAAAAAACGTCCAATTATTCCACCGACAAACCCGCTGAACATTCGATAATATGTGTCATTTTTTGCTGACCACATCCAAGTGTTTGTGATTATTAGATGTTTTATCTTATCAGGGTTGTTTACTGCATACGATAATCCAATTGGTCCGCCCCAATCATTGACTACTAAAACGAATTTGTCTAAATTTAAATGATTGATGAATTTTTCAAAATTATCTGCGTGGTTTTTTGGTAAATAATTCCAATCAAATGGTTTGTCAGATAATCCAAAACCAATATGGTCAGCAGAAATACATCTATTTGTTTTAGAGAGTTCTTTAATTGATTTCCTATATTCATACGACCAACCTGGGTTTCCGTGAACAAATACAATAGGCTCTCCTTTTCCTTCGTCAACATAATGCATTTTTCCGATTGGCAAGTCAAAATAATTTGAGATGAAAGGATATTCTTTCCTGTCTAACCAAGATTTATTTTCTGTTGTCATAGTCTTTTCCTTTTAATATCAATTCTGTTGTTTTTCTGCTTACGCCCAATGCACTATATACATTGTTGAACTAAATCCGCCAACGGCGTCTAGTTTATCTCTAGTTCAAAAGTAGTGAATTCAAAAAAATAGGATACTATTATCTAAGTTACATTAATATTACAGAATTATAAAAGCTTTATTTTCATAAGGCTTGGATTTATATTGTCTAAAATATTGGGAGAATAAGTAGAAAAATAATATTGCATATTGGAGTAACAATTTCAACTAAAATATACTCGTAAAATTTAGCAGTCAAAGTTATTTATCTCTTCATAAAGTTTCAAATTCAGAAGTAAAACCACTAAACCCTTCAATAGGTACATAGAAGAAGCACGGATGTAGTTCAACACTAGACTCATCGCTGGGTCTTGCAGACCGTTCATAGTCCTATTTATTAGCCAATGTTATTCATACTCATTTTCTGATGTATGATTCCTGTTTTAGCTGATGAATATTTATATCCAAAAGCTTTAAATCCAACTTTTGAATAAAACTCTAAAGCTGTTTCTCTTGCACTCAATTCAATTTTTTCAACTCCTATCGTTTTACATCTCCGTATTAATTCATTCAGTATTTTTTCTCCAATTCCACTTCTTTGATTCTCTTTTTTTATAGCCATCTGAGATATTATCCCAGTAGATTTCACTATATGAATTCTTCCTGTTCCTACAACTTGTTGTTTTTCATTCAAGCAAACAATGTGAATTCCAATTTCTTCAAATCTGTCATTAATTAATTCTTCTGTATTAATCATTCCCTCAAAAAAGCAGTCAATTCTTATTTGCTTAGCTTGAGTGTATAATTCATCTGTCGTATCTATAATTTTCAATTCAGTATTCACTTGGATTTAACTAACTAAGATTCAATTATACAGCACGAATTATAATGTTCACTAACTAGTGACTAGTGATGCAGTGAACAGTTGTCTTGTCCTGAAATAGGTTTAAACAAAAAGTAAACAAAAAACATGACGATACAGTTTAACCAAAAATTATCTTCTCTGTCTCACTACTTCGTAAAGTACAGCTCCACAAGCTACCGATACATTTAACGACTTTATCGCTCCTAAAATTGGAAGCTTAGCTTTTCGGTTTGCAATTTTTTGCATCCCTAAAGTAATACCTTTTTGCTCGTTACCCATTACAATTGCGGTAGCTCCACTCATATCTACATCGTAGATAAAATCGTTCGATTTCTCTGTAGCAGCAACAACCTGAATCCCTTCCGATTGCATATAGTAAACGGTATCTTTTAGGTTATCAACCTTACAAATTGGCACATTAAAAATTGCACCTGTGGCAGTTTTCATAGCTTCGGCACTAACGGGTGCTGATCCTTGTTTAGGAATAATTATTCCGTTAACACCTGTACACTCGGCAGTACGAACAATTGCACCGAAATTACGCACATCGGTAATCTGATCTAGAATTATGTAAAGAGGATTCGCTCCGCTTTCTGCAGTTTGAGAGATTAAATCTTCTAAACTAATAAATTCTACTGGCGATATAAATGCAAATACTCCTTGGTGAGTACTGCGTGTAAGTCTGTTTAATTTCTCAACAGGAACAGTTTTAGATTCTATCTCGTGTTTCTTAATTAGATCTTTCAATTCCGAAATTAAATCTCCACTTAATCCTTTCTGAATAAACACTCTATCAAAAGTTACTCCTGATTTTATTCCTTCTATTATTGGATGTAATCCAAATATTGATTCTGTTTCTATTCTCTTTTCTGACATTCTAAATAAATTTTCGGCAAAGGTATGATTTTTCTTGTTATGGGTTACAAGTTGCGAGTTACAAGTTCAATGTGAAATTTATTGGGAATTTAGCCGATTTAACCTCTTTAACTCCTACCTATTCCTAAATACTGTTTACTTAATAATTTTCTGAGTTAGCTCTCCTTCTTCATTTTTTATACTAAGCATGTAAACTCCTTTATTTAGGGTAGAAACATCTATGTCTTTTTCTCTATTTACAGATGAACCTTTTATAACCTCTACTCCACTTAAAGAATAAATAGAATAAGTAAACCCTTTTTCTTCTTTTGTTTCTATATAAAGTATGTTGTTTGATGAAACTGGATTTGGAAAAATATTAATATTATTTAATTCTATATGCTTATTTGATAAGTCATAACCTTCACTACTGTAATAGTGCTTCACCCCATAAATATACCATTCATTAGTAGTTACATCAATCTTGTAATACTCTATAAAGGTTTTATTGTTAGAGTTGTAACCATAAATTTCTTTGTCTGTACCTTTCCAATCGTTAGCTGTTACATCCCAATCGTAATCTTCATATAAAATCATATTACTATTAGAGTCATACTCATAAATATATTTACTTGAATTTTTCCAAAGACTGGCATCTTTATCCCAAGAGAAAATTTCAGCTAAAATTTTGTTGTTATTAGAATCATAGCTATAAACCTTTTTACCTGTAATTTGCCAGTTGTCAATTTCTTCATCCCACCATAAAGTTTCATCTAAAATCATATTATTATTAGAGTCATATTCATAGTCATATTTAAAAACACCTATCCAGTCGTTATTTACTTTATCCCAATTATAACGTTCCATCACGGTCATCTTTCTACTAGAGTTATAATTATATTCTCTTTTTAAAGAATACTTCCACTCATTAGTAGCATGGTCGAAGTCGGAACTTTCGTCTAAAATTACATTATTGCTAGAATCATAACTAAAATCGCTTTTGTGAGAAACTTTCCAATCGTCAATTGTATAATTCCATCTGTAATATTTATTTGAAGTTTCATTATTGTTAGAGTCATAGGTGTAGTCCCTTTTAGAATTAGCTTTCCAATTATTAATTGTATCATTCCAGCTATAATTTTCATACAAGGTCACATTATTGTTAGAGTCATAGGTATAGTCCCTTTTAGAATAAGCTTTCCAATCATTAATAGTATCATTCCATTTATACCACCCGAGTATGGTTCTATTATTGTTAGAATCGTAGCTATAAACTCTTTTTGTAGAAGCTATCCAATCATTGGTAGCATCATTCCAAGAGTGAGTTTCTACTAAAGAAATATTATTGTTAGAGTCATAGCCATAAACATATTTAACTATGCCTTTATAATCGTTAGTAACATCATCCCAACTATTATAATATTCATATAAAACTAGTCTATTATTAGTATCATATTTATAAATAGTCTTTTTTCCCTTTGTTGAATCTGTCCTGTTTTTATCTGTGATAATATAATAAAATGTAGAATCAACAAATTCTTCACTTTGTACATTATTCTTTTTAGATAAACTTTCTTTAGAGTTATTAAGCCCTAGTTTGTTTATAGTTTCAGCTGAGAAATCTTCGAGATTGGGAGTGTATTCATCCTCACTAATAATTTTTTCAATTTCAAAACTATTACCTCTTAAAATAGGTCTTACGTTTTGTGAATTTACTTGAAATGCGGTAAATAGGAATAAAATTATTATTCCTTTAGGTATATTTATTTCCATAAAAATGATTGATAATTTGCGCAAATACATCATACTTTTTATGATTAAAAACATAAAAAAAGCTAAATTTCCAATAAATCATTCTCTAATTTAGAGATATAACTCATCAAAAATTTAGCTTTTGTAATAATTTATTTGAAACTATTTTCACGTAACATATGTAGTAAAATCATGGTAACTATACTTCAACCTCAACATCCAGTTGATTCCCCAATTTAAATACTTCATCATCTTTTTTCTTGCCAATAGTAATACCAACAGCCATGCCAATTGGTAATCCCAATGCCATAAGTCCCATATTATCTTGGCTTGCACCAAAAGCACTACCAAAAGCTAATCCTAAAGCTATACCTACAGACATAAGTTTTTGTTGATGGTGATTTTTCACAAACAGCCCTAATTCTTTCTCAATTATTTTAATGATATTCGTTCGTGATTTTACTAATACTTTAGAGTAAGCCTTTTCTAAATCAAGGAAAGAATTAACCTTTTCTATTTCAATATTAATCATCTCTGCAATTTCAGGAACTATTTCTCTTTTCTGTAGTTCTTCCAATAATTTTTCAAAGATATCTAATTTCTTAACCAGCTTTTTGTTGCTTGAATCTATCCTAGTCAACTTAATAATATCCATCATTCAACCTAGTTATTCCTCATCTTCTTCCTCTGTCTTCTCCTTTACATCCATTCCCGGTTTCAATGTACGTGAAACCATAATGTAAGGACCTGTAATTATTTCATCACCTTCTTTCAATCCTTTAGTAACCTGTATATTCTCATCATCTTGAATACCTGTCTCTACAATTCTAATTTTAGATTTACCTAAAGAATCAACTACAAACACACATTCGAAAACATCCTTTTTACTAACTGCTTTTTTATCATCATCTTCAGTCGCTTCTTCCTGGTCTTCTTCTACTTTTTCCTTCTTCTTTTCTTTGAATTTCCCCGAAACTGAAGTAGTATCATTTCTTGTTGTTACAGCGCTAATTGGCACTCCAACAATTCCTTTTTTACTTCTTGTTTTTATATCAACAGTGGCTGTCATTCCTGGGCGGAAAGGAGAATATATCAATCCCATTTCTTTTGCAACTTCTTGGTAAGACTCTTTTAGTATTCTTACAGTTACTTTAAAATTAGTAACCTGATCGGCACTAGTACCAGCAGTAATCGCAGAATTTGCAATTTCTGTAACAACTCCTTTAAATTTTTTATTTAAGAAAGCATCAACTTCTATATCAGTTTCATCGCCAAGTTTCACTTTTATGATGTCGTTTTCATTTACATCAACTTCTGCTTCCATATCGTTAAGGTTCGCAACTCGCAACAACTCAGTACCAGCCATTTGTTGTGTTCCCACTACTCTTTCGCCAAGCTCTACGTTTAACCTCGAAATTGTTCCATCCATTGGCGAGAAAATACTTGTTCTTGCCAAATTATCTTTCGCTTCTTTTAATGTTGCTTGAGAACTTGAAACTTGGTATTTCGCAGATTCTACCTGTAATTTTGCTACTTCGTAATTTGCTTTTGCCTTATCCCATTCCGATTTAGAAATAGTTTCGTTGTCGTACAGTTTTTTATTCCTGCTATAATCTTGTTCAGACTCAATAAGTCTTGCCTTTGATTGCTGATAAGCCGATTTTGAAGACTGTAAAGAAGCATGAGCCCTATTAACACTCGACTCATAAATATCAGGATTTATCTCTACCAAAAGTTGTCCTTTTTTTACTTCCTGACCTTCTTTTATAGGTAGTTTAATTATCTCTCCCGAAACCTCTGGAGCTATTTTTACCTCAACCTCTGGTTTAATTTTACCTGATGATGAAACAGTTTCAGTAATATCTACTAATTCAACCTTAGATATTTCTACTTCTCTAGAATCGCCAGTCTCGCCAAACAATCCTTTCTTCTTGGCTACTATCAACACGACTATCAATACTACAATCGCAACAATTATGTAAATGTGCTTCTTTTTCATCTTTTAAAGACTTTTATATTTTTAACTCGTTATTCTTATTTTTAACCTAGGCTCTAGTATAACCTCTACACTTTAACGTTTTCAAACTCAGCTTCCAACATCTAACTCAAAACTTATAGCCTTCAACTCCCTACTTCTAACATCAGACTTCCGTCTTCCTACTTCCTACTTACAAAACTACATGCCGTCAAATCTTTCTCCGAAATAGTATTCCAATATTTTCACTTTAAAAATAAAGTCATACTTAGATCGCAACATGGTAGATTGTGCTTTCACCAATCTTGTTCTACTTTGGTTATAGTCGTATTCGCTAATTGACCCTACATCTCTTTTTTGCTGTGCATACTTGAAAGCCTCTTCTATAGATTCCAGAGCTTTCTCTCCCGATTTGAATGTTTTCAATGCCGCATTAGCATCAGCTTGGGCTTTCTCTATTGATTGTCTTAAATTATTTTTCTCAATTTCCATATCCAGCTCAACTTGTTTAAGCTGAATTTTTTTTAGCCTAACCGTGTTACGACTATTAAATCTATTGAAAAGTGGTATCCTCAAGTTTAGACCTACATAGTGGTTCTTACCATCGTTCATCTGGTCCCAAAACGGATATCTCTCACTCCCATTTGCTGCAACATCAGTAAAAACTGTTTCACCCGAACTACCAACATACCCTATTGGTAATTGTTGAGAATTACCTGTAATAACAGCTCTATTTTTTTCCAATAAAAATCTAGAAGAAAACTGATAAACAAAACTCAAAGTAGGACTGTAATTTCCTTTAGCAATACTTAAATCTTTCTGAGCGGAGAATATTTTATTCTCGTAATTTTTTATAAGGTATTGAGTTTCTAAAGCTTTTTCGTAAACTTCATCGTTAGATTTCTCCATCATACCTAAAGCTGGAATTGGAAAATCTTCCTCTACAATATCAAATTCTTTTGTGTACTCTATTTGCAGAAGTTGGGTTAAAGCCAATTTAGACAGCATCAAACTATTTTCTACAGCCACAAGTTGTTGCTCATCGTTAGCCAAAGTAGCTTGACTCTCATACAAATCTCCTTTAGTTTTTTTACCTGCATCAACAAATCTCTGTACCCTATCCTCTTCATTTAGAGATAGCTGAACCTGATCTTCTGCAACTTTCAAAAATTCCCTGTTAAGTATAACATCAAGATATGCATTTGCAACCTGAAGACTAATATTGTCTTTCATCTGCTCCAAATTGTATTGTGCCGAAAGTATATCAAATTTGGCTTTCCTATAACTATTCAAGTTTTGTAAACCCGTAAAAAGACTCCATTGCGAAGTTGCATTTACTCCTAAAGAGTTTGACTCGTTATTTAGAATTCTGTTTGTAGTAGGGTCTATAGAAAATCCATTATTGTACGAATAAGAAGAGCTCAGATTAGCATCAGGCAAAAAATTACCAAACTGCGAACTCTTTTGATTCTCACTAATTTCCAGATTTAACTGCGATTTTTTAACTGTCAAGTTATTCTCTCTTGCATAGATTATACATTCTTCCAAAGAATACTTTTTTTGTGCTTGTAGAGGATTCGTCGATCCTATAAAAAGTAACGAAAACACAAACAATAACTTATTCCACATAATTAAGGTTAATTTCTGTAATTTTTAATTTAAGTCAGTTAACAAATATAACAAACGAGTTCTTAAACTAATCTCAAATAATAAGTATGCAATCACAAAGTATTGTTAAATTTTAAGTGCTATACCAAATGCACTATGAAATGGCGTTTAAATAAATTGGAATATATTTTTCTTTTACGAAGCAAATTTTATCTGCATAGCCGTAGTTATGGATATTAAATTTAATGAAGCAAAAGTAAAATAGAAACAATTTATAAAGGTCATTTCATATTGTTTTTGGTATTAATGCCAGCTTTACGTGCTATCGTTTTTACTCCTCGCAAAAATATGTTTCACAAAACAATTATGTTAGCTTCCTTTGGTCAGCTCACACAAATGCTTGTTCAATTATATTTTTTGCTGTGGGGTATCAACTCTATCACTGCTGGAAATGATTTCGGAATTTAAAAACAAAATATCCTTAACTTAAAAAATCTTAACAATTAATGTAAGCAACAATAACTCCTTAATATAAAATTTATTGGTTTCGCTCCTATGGGCTTACTATTCTATTAGTTACACTAATTTTATTAAGGTTACGACACATACGTGGCTGAATATATGCTCAGATTATAGTTATAGGGCTAACAGCGTTTCCGAATTTTTGATATGTGAAAAAATATTTAACCTACACCTTTCTACTTTGTAATTACTGTCATTTCTACCGAAGTGGAGAAATCTCAGAAGATTGGCTATCAAACAATGAGGTATTTCGACTTCACTACGTTTCGCTCAAGATGACGCAACAATTAAGACATCATCAATTCACCTACCTCGCCATAAAGGCGAGTTGTAGTTTTTCAATATTAAACATACACCTCAAAATGAGGATACAAAAATATCATCCACAGCAACCAAAATAAAACCAAAAAATCATTACTTTTCTATCCTAAAATATCAAGTTAAAATGAAAATACTAATAGCACCAGATTCTTTCAAAAATGCTCTTTCATCGTTAGATGTAGCAAAGAGATTGAAAAAGGGACTGATTGTTAATAAATCACTAGAAATTTCAATTCAGCAATTAAGCGATGGTGGCGAAGGGACTTTAGATGTAATTCTCGAAAATACACTTTTTGAAAAAGAAACAATTGCTGTTACAAACCCAATTGGTAAAAGAATAAATTCAAGTTACGCTATCAACAAAAAAGAAAAATCAGCATTTATAGAAATTGCACAATCCGCAGGTTTAGAACTTCTTAAAAACGAAGAACAGAATCCACTTTACACAACTACTTATGGAGTAGGCGAAATGATTGTTGATGCTTATAAAAAAGGAATCCAAAACTTTACATTATCACTCGGAGGAAGTGCCACAAACGATGGTGGAGCAGGTTTACTATCGGCACTGGGAATTCAGTTTATTGGAGTTGACAACAGATATATTTCAAATTCCGATTTAAAAAATATTAACAAAGTAAACCTAGAAAATCTTAAAATTAAGGACTGTAAATTTAAAATATTGGTAGATGTAAACAATCCACTACTAGGCAAAAATGGAGCAACACAAATTTATGCATCACAGAAGGGAGCAAAAAAAGAAGATTTACAAATACTAGAAAATAACCTTTCTCATTTTGTCAAAATAGTTTCAAAAACTACAAATACCAATTATAAAAACTTTGAAGGTTGTGGAGCTGCAGGAGGAATTGCTTTCGGACTAAAGAGTTTTTTCGATGTAGAAATAGTTTCGGGAATTACCGAAATTATGAATGCCTGTAATTTAGAACAACAAATAAAAGACTCTGATTTAGTAATTAGTGGCGAAGGATCTTTAGATTCTCAATCGCAAAATGGCAAATTACTTAGTGGTATTGCCAGTATGTGCTATCAGAATAAAAAGCCATTTATTATTGTTGCAGGTAAAGTAGAAGATGTAGAAATGGAATATTTTTTCAGCAAAGGTTGCAAAGCCATAATCCCTATTCAAGACAAGCATCAAACTTTAAAAGAATCAATACAAAGGACTAGCGAAATGTTGGAGAACGTTGGAGTAAATATTGCTGATTTAATTAGTCTTATTAAATAACTCTATCGCTTTAAGAACCCGTTTTCCTGCTGCTTGAAACGATGGCAAACTTCCTGCCATATTATTAACTATGTGGAGTTTTAGGTCTAGTGCTATCCAACTTCTTTTCTGAAGTAGGTTTTGTAAAGTGTACATACCAAAAGCTACAATTGCGGCTTTCTCGTTTTTACAAATTACCCACCCAAAAGAAATATCAACAATACTATCTATTTGTTTTTCGGTTAAAAACTGAATATGGTATTTATCGGTAAGTGTAATAAAAACTCTTGCAAAATTTCTAGAAACTGCTACGTGCTTTGCGTTTTTAATTTCGGAAAGTATAAAGTCTAAATGAGGAATAAATTCAATATAAAAATCTTTAGAAAACTTCCCTAAAACCCATGCCGAACGTTGAGATAATAATTTATCTCCTTTTAAAATTATCAGCAATAATTCTAATAATTTCGCTGGATTTGATTCTACATATTCAGAGATGAATTCAGCATTTTTTACTGAATGCTCCTTTAGTATTTGACTCTCTAAATTCATCACCAAAATGCAATTATCTACTCAGTAACTCATTTACAAGTTTAGGTAGTCCTACAGTAGCTTTCTCTTTTATAAAAATAATATTATCTTTTTCTTGAACACTAGGAACTTCAGGGTCTACAATATAAATATCGCTGTAAGAGGGAATGAAATCTAAAATCTCTGCAGCCGGATAAACTTGTAGCGAAGATCCGATAACAATAAATATATCTGAAGTTTTAGCAATTTCAATAGCTTCTGACATTCTAGGAACAGGCTCTCCAAATAATACTATGTGCGGTCTGAGTTGAGTGCCATCTTCACTCAAATCACCTAGATTTATATCTCTACCTTTTTCTACATCAACTATAATATCAGAGTTATCCATACTTCTAACCTTGTCTAATTCGCCATGCAGGTGTAGAATATTAGTTGAACCAGCTCTTTCGTGAAGATTGTCTACGTTTTGAGTAATAACCGTAACATCATATCTATTTTCTAAATCTACTAAAGCAAGATGTGCAGCATTTGGATCAGATTTCCACATTTTTTGCCTTCGCATGTTATAAAACTCAAGCACCTTTTCTGTATTATTCTTTAGTGCTTCGGGTGATGCTAGTTCACGAGGATCGTATTTTGGCCAAAATCCATCAGCATCTCTGAAAGTATCTATCCCACTTTCTTTACTAATTCCTGCACCAGAGAGTATTGTAATTTTTATCATGAACTATAATTATTCTTTTCTTTTGAAACTATATGTATCAGCCTTATTATTATCTATTATACTATACTAAAATCCTGTATATCCATTAAACTTAAAAGTAATTACCTATATAAAATTTAAGTTTAATCATAAATATTAAATATAATTCTGTAAAGATAGAATAAAAAAATCAAGTGATTAATACACAATAAAATCATTTTGTATTATCAAATACTAGTTGAATCAATAGGGCTTACAATACATTTACATAATAATATAGTTATATAACTAGCAATACTTTAAATTGAGGAGTTTAACCATATACTCAAAAAGGTAATAAATTTCAGATTACAACAAAAATATGCATAGCTAATTATAGATTACAATCATTCATATATAATATCAGAATAATAATGTTCTAAATACACTAAAGTAATCTAATACTTACACGCTTTAAAACTTCTATACTTCCTTTATCTTGAATATAATGTTATTAACAGAGAGTCTCTTCATTTTCATCTAAATATAATAAGCTTTTGAAAATCTTTTCATAGAATTGATTAAATAAAAAGCCTCCCAGATTTTAATAAAAATTTAATAAATTAATAAAAATGAAAAGAATTTTAACTAAATCATTTTTATTGTTTGCTATTAGTATTTCCAATATTGGAAATACCCAAACAATAGAAAAACTGGATGCTAAAGGAGCTCATGCACAATTCTCAAGTGATGAAGAGGCTATCATAATCTCCAAATCAAATTATTCAACAATTGAAAAATTTAATTTATCATCAAGAAAACAAGTTGTCTTAGAAAAAGGTCGTGGCATTGCATACAACAGCTATATAGACAATAATACAGTTTATTTGAAAGGTAACGATAGTAAAACAAAAACTATCAATATCCAAACTGGAGAAAAAGGTTCTATTGCCGAAGATAAGAGTCCGAAAATAGCAGCAAAATTATCTACTTTAAAACTTGGAAAAAAATCTTATGTTGTAGCAATTGATGTTATTCCTACTATAATGATTGATGGATTTATTGTTGTTTACAGCGATGGTTCTCAAAAAGAATTTAATCCACGAGGTAAGAAAACCTATATAGATATTTCTTTATCTCCTGATGGGGAAAAAGTTCTTTACTCTAGTATTAAAGGAACAGAAATATTATCCTTAACTGACAACACAATTATTCCTTTGGGTCTTTTTGAAGCTTCAAAGTGGATAGGCAATAACAATATTATTTACATGTCTACAATTGATGATGGTAACAAAGTAATAGAAAGTGATGTTTATATATTTAACTTTTCGAAACGTACAAAAATTAATTTAACTAAAGGATTCAACGGTATAGCCTTATACCCTTCTTCATCAAAAGACGCTTCAAAAGTTTTGTTTAATAACGAAAAAGAAGAAGTATTCTTAATAACACTTAATAAATAGAGCTATGAAAAGAATATTTACTTTATTGTTTGCATTATTTACTAGTGTTGTAATGAATGCTCAAACAGAATCACAGACCATTGATATAAAAAATAGAATTGAAAATTCCTTACCTACAAATTTACCAAACATTTTTAATGGCGTTAAAATTTGTGTAGATCCAGGGCATGGTGGTCATAACGATGGCAATGACAGATACATATATTGGCTAGACAGATATATAGGTGTAAATGATTATGGTTTAGCATATTGGGAGTCTAACGGTAATTTCTATACTGCCCTTTACATGCGTGAGGTTCTAGAAGAGTTAGGAGCTCTTGTAAAACTTACTAGAGAAATGAATGATAACGACATTATTCTTTCTGGTACTTCATACGGAAACGGAGGAGCAATTGGTACTTCTGATCCTAAATTATCTTACAGAGAAAATATATCAAACGCATTTGGTGCAAAATATTTCCAATCTATACACACTAATGCTACTGGTGCTGTTGGTGGAGATGCAACGCCAAATACGGCTAACTATGTTCGTACATATATTCCAAATAGCAATAGTACTATTCAAACTTCTTTGGCTGTGAAAATGGCAAACAAGAACATCGAGATGAATTATTCTTACGATACTCAAGCTCAAGTTCACGAGTTTTCGGTAACAAATAATGTATACGCTTATGCTGTACTTACCGAAGGTGGGTTTCATACTCACATTGCCGAAGCCAGACGTCTTAGAAGCCCTTTGTATTTACAAGCACAAGCAATGTCATGGATTAAAGGTTTTGTTGATCAAGAAGGAAAATCAAATTTAATTACTTGGGGAGAAATTGGAGGAATAACTTATTCTGATGATGCAAGTGAATATACCGTTGGAGAAACTGCTAGAGGTATAGAATTAGGTTTAGGACTAAATCAAGTTAAGGTAACTTTAGATAAAGGTACTACCGATGAAAAGAGTATAGTTGTTGACCAAGATGAATTGGACGCAAACTATAACGAAGGCGAGCACGTTTCTGGAGGAAACCACATTACACAAAGTGGAGGTTACAACGGATATTACTATTTCAATTTTGTATCTCCAGGCTCTCATACCCTTACTTTCGAAAGATCTGGTATAGCAACAAAAACACAGAATGTTACAGTTACTGCTAGTAAATATTTACGTAACGATGTAAAACTTACTGTAATTGGAAATCCTGCTTCTGCCCCAACCCTTACATTAGTTAGCCCTAATGGAACTGATGGAGTTTTTGCAAAATGGACTCCAAACTATACTTCTAGTGATTTAGCTGGGTACCAATTGTTCTATGCTACTGACGATAATCAAACTGTTTGGAAATTAGCAGCTGATGAAAACACAATTAATGCTTCAGCTACTTCTGTAAGTATTGCATCAAAAACTAGTTTTATAAATATTCCTATAAGCACCCCAAAACATTACAAAATTGTTGCTGTAACTACAGTTGATGGCGCTAAAATTTTAGGAGAAGAATCAGAAGTTCTTTCAAAATATTCTGGAAATATAAATTCTAATATTCTTATTGTTGAAGGATTCGATCGTAGAGATGGATCGTATAGTTCTAATGATAATTTTATTACAAAATATATAAATGCTATTGCTGGAGCTAAAAATGTAAGTGTTTCATCAACGCTAAATGATTACATAATTAGTGGAGATGTAAATCTATTAGACTTTGATGCTGTTGTTTGGATATTAGGAGATGAATCAACTGCTACAAGTACTTTTGCTTGGAACGAAAGGTCGTTGGTTGATGATTATCTTGATGCTGGTGGAAACTTATTTGTTTCTGGTTCTGAGATTGGTTGGGATTTATCTAACAAAGGAAATACTGCTGATAAAGCATTTTATGCTGATTATCTGAAAGCTGTTTATATTGCAGATGGATCGGCTAGAACGATTGCAAATGGTGTAGATGGAACTGTTTTAGATGGAGTTACAGTTGCTCCTAATTATACTTATACGGCAGGATATGCCGATGAAATTGCAGTATTAAATGGTTCTACTTTAGTTATGAAGTATAGCAATGGAAGCGGTGCAGGTGTGTACTATAAAGGTACATTTGGAACAGGAACAATAGACGGATCTGTAATGCACTTATCTTTCCCTCTTGAAGCTTCTTCTACTGCTGATATGACCATGATTCTAGAGAAATTTATTGATGGTTTTTCCACCTCTGTTCCTACAACAGTTGCACCTATAGCTAGCAATGACTCTGGTGTAACATTCGAAAATCAAGAAATAGTAATTGATGTATTAACAAATGATACGGATGCTGATGGAGATATAGATGCTTCAACTTTGGCAATTGTTAGTGCATCACAAAATGGAAATGTAGTTATTGCTAATAATAAAGTAACCTATACTCCAAATGCAAATTATGTTGGAAGCGATACGTTTACTTATACTATATCTGATTCAGAAGCGCAAGTATCTAACATTGCTACAGTAATAATGAATGTACAATCGTGCGAATTAACAGCTACAAGTTCCGATACTTATTTTGTTCGTTACGTATTATTTAATGATATAGATAACAATCAAGTATTGCTAAATCAATCTGTAGCGGATGGTGGTTATGCTGATAATACCAGTAAAATAATTAGTGTTGTTTCTGGTAAAGAATACAAAGCTATGCTTCGTGGAAAATATGGAATCGATAATGCTGTAAATCAATCTTACTGGAAAGTTTGGATAGATTACAATAGCGATGGTAAATTTGACGGATCAAACGAAGAAGTAATTAGTAAGGAAGGTGATACTTATGCTTACAATAATTTTATTGTAGACAGTAATATTGCAATTGGCAACTATACACTTAGAGTAGCTACAAGTTCACAACCAATAACAAGTGCTTGTGGAGATATCGTTGCTGGCGAAATTGAAGACTATACTCTTAAAGTAAACCCAGAAGGATTAGTTGCTACTAGTGATGCTGATCATTACATCTCTTACTTTAAAGTTTACGAAGCTACAAACACTAGTAATGTAATTTTAAATAATGATGAAGCAGCTGGTAATACTAATGATGGTGGCTATGGCAATTATAAAAGCACCACAATTAGCCTTGATAAAGAGACTGCTTACAAGTTAAATATAGGTTTAAAATACGGAGTTAATACACCACGTAATTTCAAAGTCTGGATAGATTACAACAACGATGGTATGTTTGATGGAGCTAATGAAGAAATCTATGCTACTTCATCAGCAGTTACAGGATGGTTTGCTGGAGATTTTGTAATACCTGCTGATATTATTGTTGGAAATTACACTCTTAGAGTGGCAATGAATGCTTCAACAGTAGACAATACAATAAATCCTACTGGAGTTTTAAACCCTGGAGAAGTAGAAGAATATACAGTTGTCATAACTCAGAAAGTTGTTACGGCTTCTTATTCGCCTATTGCTATTGGTTCTCAAAAAGGACTGAATTCGCAATACGAATGGATATCGTATGTGAAAATAGGAACAGAAGATCACAGTTCTGGAGATGATAATGGTTATGCTGATTATTCTGATCCAATAGCATTTCATATGAGTCCTAATACTCCATATTCATTAAATCTAAATCCGGGATATTCTGGAAGTTCTTATAATGAGAACTGGAAAATATGGATAGATCTTAATCAAGATGGTGATTTTGACGACGCAGGAGAAGAAGTATTTGCCTTACCTAATGTAGCTTCTGGATGGGTCACAGGATCATTAACTATACCTGCTGAAACCCTACCTGGTAATTACAGAATGAGAGTAGCAATGAATGGCTCTTCATCAGACTACTCATTAACACCAGGTGTTGATTTTGCATACGGTGAGGTACAAGATTATATGGTGAATATTGAAAATTCGTTTGGTAAAACTCTCGATATTGATGATGCTTATATTGTTGAAATCGATGCCTATCCTAATCCAGTAATAGATGTATTAAATGTAAAAGTTAATACTGAAGTTGGTAAAATAACTGTCTACTCTCCAAATGGAATAATTATACACGAAGAAGAAATTTTATCTGAAACAACTGAGATAAATTCAAGTAGTTGGACATCGGGAATGTACATCGTTGTAGTTGATCATAACTCTGAAAGAAAGGTTATTAAAGTCCTTAAAAAGTAAATTCAGAATTTACATAATTTAGTATATTTTTATTAAGTAGGCCTTCTTTAATTAGATAGCCTACTTTTTTATGTACACTTCTTATAATTTTCATAAATTTGACATCAATCTAAAATCTATAAAAATGCAAGTATCAGTAGACATAAGTTTATACCCTTTGAAAGAAGAATTCAAGAAGCCTATAAAAGCTTTCATAAATAAAATTGACAGTCAAGAGGAATTCAAAGTAAAAAGAAACAACATGAGTACCTCTATTTTTGGTGAGTACAAAGAAATTATGCAGTGGATAACTAACAACATGGAGGAGACTTTACTCGATGATGAAAATGCTGTTTTTGTACTAAAGATTGTTGGAGGAAACTATTACAGAGAGTAGATGAGCGATTTTCTTGATATACTTTTTAGTCAGTACGATTCTTATTCAAATTTTGATATTGCATTAGAGACTTTTGCCACAGTGTTCGGATTATTAAGTGTGTGGTTTTCCATGCGCGAAAACATTCTTGTATTTCCAACGGGGATAATCAATACATCAATTTATGTTTACATACTTTTTTTTGCAGGTTTATACGGCGACATGTCTATAAATGCCTATTACTTTGCTATGAGTATTTATGGTTGGTACAAATGGAGTCAAAAAACAGATGGGAATCATTACATTCCAATTAGACATTCTACCAAAAAGGAAAAGATATATTCTTTTCTTTTAATGATAAGTTCATACGTAGTAATAGCTTATATCCTTGACAATTATACATCTAGTACAGTCCCTTATATTGATGCTTTTACAACTTCTCTATTTTTTGTAGGAATGTGGTTGATGGCAAAAAAAGTTATCGATAATTGGGTATATTGGATAATTGCTGATTTAATAACCATACCTCTCTACATTTATAAAGGCTTAACAATTACGGCTTTTCAATATTTAATTTTCACAATTTTGGCTATAGCCGGATACTTTGCATGGAAAAAACAGATAAACAAGCCAAAGAAAACATTATTAAGATAGTTCTTACAGGACCAGAATCTACAGGTAAAAGTACACTCGCTAAAGATCTTGCCAAACATTACAATACTGTTTGGGTAAAAGAATATTTACGCGAATTTGCAGAAGAAAAGTATTCGGAAAATAGAAGACTAGTTTATACAGATAATTTACTAATTGCAGATGGACAAAATAACTTAGAGAAAGAGGCAATAAAAAAAGCAACTAGATTTATTTTTTGCGATACAGATATTTTACAAACTGTAATTTACTCCCACGAATATTACAATAAGGTTCAACCCGAACTAGAAGAAAATCTAGAAACAAACAATACCGATTTATACATACTTTTAAATCTAGATGTTTCTTGGGAAGAAGACCATTTAAGAGACAAGCCAAACGACAGAAATAGGATGTTCCATGTTTTAGAAAAAACTCTAATCAAATTCAGAAAAAAATATGTTATTTTGGAAGGGAAAGATGAAATTAGATTGAAAAATTCCATTAAGTTAATCGAAGAAGAATTTCAATAACAAAGAAATTAAAGTGTTTAATACTGTAAATCTGTCATTTGCAAACTTAAGTTCAAAAATAAATACTAATTTTATAAATCAATATCTTTTATGTAGTCATAGACATGTTATTTAACTGATAATTACTACATTTAACGGAGCAAAAATTCTAACTACAAATTTCTTATTTATACAGATGTCAAACAACAATTTTTTATTCGAAACAGCTTGGGAGGTTTGTAATCAAGTTGGTGGAATCTACACAGTTATTAGATCAAAAGTACCATCAGTAATAAAACGTCACGGGGACAACTACGCAGTAATAGGACCTTATTTCCAAAATAAAGCTGATGCTGAATTTGAACATATCCCGCTTCCAGACAATCCAATAGGTTGGTCTATTCAGAAAATGTGGGATATGGGCCTTGATGTACATTATGGCACATGGTTAATTTCTGGTAGACCTAAAGCAATATTATTTAATACCGAAAGTGTAAAAAATAAATTACACGAGATCAAAGGTAAAATTTCAACTCGCTATCAAATAAATTTAGATAATACAGACAACTTATTTGACGATGTAGTTTCTTTCGGGGAAATGAGTTATATATTTTACGAGTTATTTGCTCAATTTCACGATTGGAATAAACAGAAAGTTATAATCCATTTTCACGAATGGATGGCAGTTTCGCACTTAGCCGACTTGAAATACAACAACCTCCCATTTAAAGTGGTTTTTACAACACACGCAACTATTTTGGGTAGATACCTTGCTATGAATGATTCTGATTTCTATCAGCATTTGCCATTCTACAATTGGTTTAAAGAAGCCGCACATTTCAATATTTTACCACAGGTTAGTTTCGAGAGATTGGCAGCTCATAACTCAGATGTTCTCACAACAGTTAGTAATATCACAGGTAAAGAATGTACTCACTTACTAGGAAGAACACCTGATTCTATTTTACCTAACGGGCTCAATATTGAAAGGTTTAAGGCTACTCATAAAATTGAACTTCTACACGATAGTTACAAAGAGAAAATTCATCGTTTCACTATGGGGCATTTTTTCCACAACTACTCTTTCGATTTAGATAAAACAATTTACTTATTTACTTCGGGTAGGTTCGAGTATAAAAATAAAGGTTATGACATGTCGCTAGAAGCAATGGCAAAACTTAACCATATGCTTAAAGAATCTGGTAGCGACAAAACTGTAGTATTATTTATAATTAGTAAACAACCTCAGCATTCTATCAACCCTCAGGTATTGGAATCTAGAGGAGTAATGGAAGAATTAAGACGTGGTGTTTCTTCAATATCTAAAGAGATTAAAGATAAATTATTTGTAGCGGCAGCATCAAACCCCGATAATCCGAAATTACCAGATCTAAATGATTTTGTAGACGATTACTACAGATTAAGATACCGTAGAGCATTAAATAATTGGAAATCAGACAGGCTTCCACCAGTAGTTACTCACAACCTTGTTGATGATGCCAACGATCAGGTATTAAATTTTTTACGCACATCAAACTTGTTAAATCACCAAGAAGATAGAGTGAAAGTTATTTACCATCCTGATTTTATTTCTGAGTCTAACCCTCTATTCGGCCTTGACTATAACGAGTTTGTAAGAGGATGCCATATGGGTATTTTTCCTAGTTATTACGAACCGTGGGGATATACTCCATTAGAGTGTTTAGCAAGTGGAATACCTACCATAACATCTAATTTTGCCGGATTTGGTGACTTTGTTTACAGCGAAACCGAAGGGGGAATAAAAGATGGTGTGCAAATAGTAGATAGAGTTTTCAAAAGCTTCGATGAATCGTCACAACAACTTGCCGATATGCTTCATAATTTTGTAAACACAACAGCACATCAGCGTATAACACAAAGAAATAAATCGGAAGCATTTTCTACAATTTTCGATTGGGAAGAATTAATTCGTTTTTATGACGAAGCTTATTCCTTGGCTCTTTCTAAATAATCAATAAAATATTAGAGGGTATTCATTTATTAATAAAATGTATAGCTTTTATATATTCCACAAAAAATAATATTATGATAAAAAAAGAAGATAATAAACAAATTGAGGAATTAGGAATTTCTAAAGATGAGATTAAAAAGCAACTAGATAGTTTCAAGAATGGATTCCCATACATGAAACTAGTAAGGCCTGCAACTACTGGAGATGGTATAACCGTACTAGATGTCTCTCGTCAAAAAAAATATGAAAATTTATATCGAGATAATAAAAATAAATATACACTAGTTAAGTTTGTACCCGCATCTGGTGCAGCATCTAGAATGTTTAAAGATTTATTTGCTTTCTTAAATAATTTTGATTTAGAGAAAGATGAAATAGATCCATTTATAGCAAAACATAAATTGAGTAGTGTAAAAGAATTCTTTGATGGAATTGAGAATTTTGCTTTCTACGAGGAATTAATGACTATAATTAGAGGAGTAGGTATTAACTTTTCTGTAATGAAAGAGAAGAAAAAATACATGACTATTCTTGAATATTTACTTACACACAAAGGCCTTAATTATGGGATGAAACCAAAAGGACTTCTAGCATTTCATTATTATTTTAATAGATACCGTACAGCTGTAAGTGAGCACTTGGTAGAGGGTGCAAGATATGCTAATACTGGTAAAAAAGTAAATGTTCATTTTACAATATCTAAAGAACACAGATATTGGTTTGAGGAACTTGTAGAATCCAAATTACCTAAGTACCAAAGGGATTTCAATGTTGTTTATAATGTTACTTATAGCTACCAATCGCATTCCACAGATACTATTGCCGTAGATCCTAGTAACGAGCCATTGAGAGATGGCCATGGTAAACTTATATTTCGTCCGGGTGGGCATGGCGCACTTATTGAAAATTTAAACAACCTGGAGGAGGATATTATTTTTATCAAAAATGTGGATAATGTTGTTCCCGATCATTTCAAGGAGAATACAATTAGATATAAAAGAATTATTGCAGGTTTAATGATTAACCTTAAACAAGTAATAAACAAGTATAACACTCGCTTAGTTACAGGAGATTATCACAAAAATACTTTGGAGGCAATTGAAAGTTTCTGTAATAAAAAACTAAACATAATTCTACACGACGATTATTACAAAAAAGATGTAGAGGGTAAAGTTAAGTACATCCAAAGAGTATTAAACAGACCAATAAGAGTTTGTGGAATGGTTAAGAATGAAGGGGAACCAGGTGGTGGTCCTTTCTGGGTAGAAGATGAAAAAGGTAAAGTTAACTTGCAAATAGTCGAAGGGTCTCAAATAGACTCAAAGGATGCAAAACAAGCTAAAATCATCAAAAAATCTACACATTTCAATCCAGTAGATATAGTCTGTACTTTCAAAGATTGGTCTGGAGAATCGTTAGATCTAAATAAATTTATTGACGAAAAAACTGGATTTATTTCTGAAAAATCTAAAGATGGTGTTGAGCTAAAAGCATTAGAAAGACCAGGTTTATGGAATGGAGCAATGTCCGATTGGATAACAGTTTTTGTTGAAGTACCAGCAATTACTTTCAACCCTGTTAAAACAATAAATGATTTATTACGTCCCGAACACCAAGCATTAGTAAGAATGAACGAAGGATAGTAAAATAATTATAGAATAAATTATAATAAACAAAAGCGAAGAAAAATATTTCTTCGCTTTTTGCTTTTTGTATCAAGTTTTATAATACATTTGCGCAAAATCTCTAAAGGGGTGCCCTACTATTCGGGCTGAGATCAAACCCATTGAACCTGGTCGGGTAATGCCGATAAGGGATATGCGAATTACTATTTTTTAATTTAAACTAAATTCAAAATAGCCCCTTCATTTGAAGCAAATTTTTACTTCTATGAAGAATTATTACTTAATGCTAATTCTACTAGTTTCATCTAGTTGGCTTAGTGCACAAATCAACTTATCTGGTATAGTTAAAGACCAAGATAACGAAGCAGTTGTTGGAGCAAATATTATTATCAAAGAACTTGGTAAAGGCTCATCTACTAATATTGATGGGGAATTTAATTTCAATAATCTAGAAAGTGGCAAATACACAATTATAGCCTCTTTTATTGGAATGACTTCACAAACAAAAAGTATAAATTTAACTGCCAATTCTGAAATTGAGTTTCAACTAGAGCCGAATTCAAACTTAGTAGATGAGGTTGTTGTTACAGCCACAAGAGCTGGTAACAAGACTCCGATTGCCTACACAAACATCACCAAAAAAGAAATTAACGACAGGAATCTAGGTCAGGATATTCCTATACTTATGGAGCTTACTCCTTCGTTCGTTTCTACATCCGATGGTGGTACAGGAGTAGGATATACCAACATGAGAATTCGTGGATCAGACAATACTCGTATCAACGTAACAATGAATGGTATACCTATGAACGATGCTGAATCTCATGGAGTTTGGTGGGTAAATATGCCTGACCTTGCTTCTTCTTTAGAAGATATTCAAGTACAACGTGGAGTAGGAACTTCTACTAACGGAGCAGGTGCTTTTGGAGCATCAATTAATCTGCGAACAAATACACTTAACAAAGATCCTTATGCCGAGGTTAATGGAACTTACGGTTCTTTCAATACTCAGAAATACAACATAAAAGGAGGATCAGGTTTATTGGCAGGTAAGTTTTCTGTTGATGCTAGAGCTTCAAAAATACATACCGATGGATTTATAGATAGAGCAACTGTAGATTTGCAATCTTTCTTTGCATCGGCATCTTACTACGGAGAAAATAGTTCTGTTATCTTTAATTTTATCGATGGTAAAGAGCGTACTTACCAAGCGTGGAATGGTGTTCCAAAATCGTATTTAGGAGTAGATAGTTTAAGAACTTACAATAACTATACTTACGAAAATGAAGTTGACGACTACCATCAAACTCATTACCAAATGTTTTACAATCAGAAAATAAATGATAATTGGAATTCTGAAATTGCTGGTTTTTATGTTAAAGGTTCTGGATATTACGAGCAATACAAGTCTGGACAAAAACTAGCTAAATATGGTTTAGATTTGGTAGATGGAAACGGTGATCCAATAGTTAAATCAGATTTAGTAAGACAAAAATGGCTAGATAACGATTTTTATGGCGGTGTTTTTAACTTCACTTACAACAATTTAGATACAGATTTAGTAATTGGTGGAGGAATAAACCAATACAAAGGAGACCATTTTGGCAAAGTACTATGGGTAAAAGATGCTGAGCCACAAACACAATCACCTCAGCCAGAATATTACAGAAACTCCGCTACTAAAAACGATTACAATTTTTACACTAAGATAAATCAGCAGATAAATGAAAAATTAAATGTTTATGCTGATATGCAATACCGAAGAGTGGAGTATGATTTTATTGGAATAAACGATAATGGAGAAGATCTACCAAGTAGTGATACTCACGATTTTTTCTTGCCAAAAGCAGGAGTAAGCTATTCTATTGACAATAATACATCTATTTTTGTTTCCTACGCTCGTGGGGCAAAAGAGCCAAATAGAGATGATTATACCGAAAATCCAACTAGCCAAATTCCAAAGGCAGAATATCTAAACGATTTAGAGGCAGGGTATAAATTTACAGGTAAAAACTTTGTTTTCGAAGCAAATGCTTATTACATGCAATACACAGATCAACTAATTGCAACTGGCAAACTGAATGATGTAGGTAATACAATAAGACAAAATGTTGCAGATAGTTACCGTGCAGGACTAGAATTAGCTTTTGGTTGGAAAATATCAAAATTGCTTAGATGGGATGCTAACATCTCCCTCTCTAAAAGCGAAATAGAAGAATACACTGAGTATGTAGATAATTGGGATCCTCCTTACACTCAATATCAAGCTACTTTCTATGATACACCACTTGCATTTTCTCCTGAAACTGTAGCTGCTTCAAACTTTACAGTTACTCCAATTGAAGGTTTATCAATAAGTTTAATATCTAAGTATGTAGGTTCTCAATATATAGATAATACGCGTGATCATTTAAGAAAACTAGATGCCTACTTTGTAAATAACATAAGAGCAGAATATAAATTTAAAGTTGGATTCTTCGAAGAAATAGCAATTACTGCATTGGTAAATAATATTTTCAATGTTAAATACGAAAGTAATGCCTGGGTTTACAAGTACAAATCTGGAGATGGATCATATGATGGTTCTTTTGGAGATATATATTCTACCGATAGAGGAAATGGCTTTTACGATATGGCTGGTTATTTCCCGCAAGCAGGAACTAATTTTTTAATTGGACTTAGATTAAAAATTTAATATCATCTATTTAGGTTGATTTAACATATAAACTTTCATAAAGCATGATTTATATTATATTTGTTCCAAACATTAAAAAATAAATTATGAAAAAGTTATTTATCCTAGCAGTATTATCAGCTTTTGCACTCAATATTAGCGCTCAGGAAACACCAGTTTTAGACTCAATAATGGAGGCAAATTATAGAGCCGAAAAGAAAGCTTTAATTACCGAGGCTCTTCAATTAAATCAAGAAGAAGCAAAAGAATTTTGGCCTCTTTATGCTGAATACAATGCTAAAGTTGAAGCAGAGAACACAAAATTGGTTAACTTTATAAATAAAAATGCTAGTAAATTAGATTCTCTTACTGATGATGAAGCAGAAAAAATTTGGAAACATAAATTAAGCCATGATTCTGATTTAACAAAACTTGAAAAAAAATATTTCAAAAAAATGCTTAAGATTTTACCTGGAGGAAAAACTGTTAGATATTTCCAAGCAGAGAATAAAATAAAGTCGCTGATGGATGCGCAAATGGCAGTAGAAGTGCCTTTGATAAATTCTCCGGAATAACCATATTTCTGACTAGTTTGACTAGCTCTAAAAGGTAAAAGCTCAATCTTTTTTTAAGATTGAGCTTTTTTTATGGTTTTACCCTCATTTGTGTGGGAAACATTCTAGTATCGCTATTTTGACTGGAGCTTGCGGACCTACCTCTCTGCAGACAGGATGGAGAAGTCTCTTCTCTTACTGCCGATCTCGTCACTCCTTACGACGGTCAAGATGACGTAATTACTAAATCATTTATATTTCCACAACATTCGTAGTAGTACCTTTTTTATAATACTTATTTATCCCCTTTTCAATGATTTTGTAGCAATAAAATCTTTTAAGTAAAAAGGTTCAAAGTAAGCCGAATCTTCAAAAGCACTTTCGTTGAACTTTACCTCAGCAATTTCTCCCATATCTTTTGCTGATGGAAATACATCATCTACAAACTCAGCATTTTCGTGTTTGATTATGCCTTTACATTTTTCGGCTCCATCACCAAAAAACAAAACTTTACCTTTTTCTAGATACACAGAATAAGAACTATCATCAATTATTTCGGCTTCAGTTTTTCTAATTTCTTTTAACTTCGAATTGTAAACACTGGCATAAACTTCCATTCTACGAGCATCCAACATTGGGACCAAAGTAAAATCTTTCCCTTTCTGACTAGTTGCCATTGACTCTAAAGTAGGAATAGAAATCAGTGGAATCTCATTTCCGAAACAAATACCTTTTGCAGCAGATACCCCAATACGTAAACCTGTGTACGAACCAGGTCCTTTGCTAACAGCTACAGCATCTAGATCAGATAATTTATAATTTGTTTCTTTTAGCACATCCTCTATAAATGGATGTAGAAGTTCGGCATGAGAATAACCTCCTGTGTTTATTTCTTTTAGAACTATTATTTCTCCATCTTCCGAAATACTTACAGAGCAGTTTTTTGTCGCTGTTTCTAGGTTTAATATCAATGCCATTTTATTCTTTTTTTAGGATGAGTGCAAAAGTAAGTATATTTTTGTTTCTATGGATGTTAACGTAAATTTTCGCCATCTGAAAAAGTATCTAGCCTTTTTATCATTTCCTCAAAACCCTATTAGAATCAATAAAAGCTAAATTTCCTATGAATCTCTCTTTAGAGCAGGGGTAAAATTCATTGAAAATTTAACTTTTACGGCAATTTATTTTAAATACTTTTCCATTGATATTTTACAGATTCATTTCTACATAAATCCTCTGAAATTTTCTGATAGACTTATCGCTTCCTTCAAAGAGAATTTATCTTGACAAGTGTAGTTACAAATATTCTTTGATTTCAGGTGTTTAGCTAAATATACTTGTTCTCCTTGCCCAGGAGTTGGAATCAAGAAAGCCTTCTTTTTCAATGCTTTCAAATCCATAATTGTAGAATAACCAGATCTTGAAACAACCAATGAGCTTTCTTTCATCTCTCTTTCCAAATCACCAGAAGTCATAAAATTATACATAGTTACATTCCCTTTCTTTGATGATTTTTGAATTCTTTCAACCTTACCTAAAACCAAGGTAACATCTGTTTCTATACTCTCTATTTTCGATATAATAATTTCTTCTAAATAACTACGTTGTGGCTCAGGACCTGACAACACAACTAGAACTTTATCTTTAACTATTACATTTTCATCGTATTTAAATCTACTTAAAGTTCCAATATATTTTGAATTCTGTCCTCCTTTGTATTTTGATAAATCTCCTGCTATAGAGTTAATACCTTCATAATCTGGAATCCAAATTTCATTGAATCTACTCATGTAAAATTGATGAAACTTATTGGCAATCTTAGAAAATCTTCCTGCCTGTATATTTGTTTGATGTGTGATGTAAACAGAATAAACTCCCTTATGATACATCCCAAATCTATTATCAGAAATTATCAAATCCAGATTATATTTATCTACCAAAATAGATAAAAGCACATTCTCATCTTTTATAGCCGACATTATTTTATTAGACATTTTTAGTAAATGCCAAATCAACTGCTTCCCTTTTGGGTAAGTGATGTCGTAAGAAGGTAATTCTACACTCTCTAAGTTTGGAAATTCTTTTCTGAGAAGGTCTAGCGATATTCCATCAGATGCAAGTATCACATTATTTCCATAAGTTATTTGCTGACGAATTATTGGAATACATCTACTTGCATGACCTAATCCCCAATTAAGTGGTGCTATCAATACATTTTTGGGTAGAGTAGTCATATGTGTAGATTATTTAATAGTTAGAATAAATGTAGTACTAATGTGCGATTAATACAAATTGACGTTTAGAGATGGTATGGCAAAAGCATTTAGAATAGACACTTACAAATTCATTTATTTTCAATAAATTTTGCCCAAACCCTAGAGGGTGATTCATAGAAAAATACCTTTTTAAACCCTTTAGGGATTTGGAGGCATATAAAAAGTTAAATGTTTATGCCCTATTATTGATGGTTGATTAAAAACAATATTCATATATTTAGTGAACCAACATCAAACTAATACGAAATGAAATCTAAATCAGAAATTTTATCCGATAAAAGAGAACAGGCACTCGAAGGCGGTGGTGAGAAAAGAATAGAAAAGCAACATGCAAAAGGAAAACTAACGGCAAGAGAACGTATACATTTTTTGCTAGACGAAACTTCTTTCGAAGAAATTGGAAGATTAGTTACCCACAGATCAACAAACTTTGGGTTAGACAAACAAAAGTTTTATGGCGATGGCGTTGTTACTGGTTACGGGACAATTAATGGACGATTAGTTTACGTTTTCGCACAGGATTTCACTGTTCTAGGAGGGTCTCTTGCAGAAGCACATGCCGAGAAAATTGTAAAAATAATGGATTTGGCAATGGACAACGGTGCTCCTGTAATTGGACTTAACGATTCGGGTGGAGCTAGAATTCAGGAAGGAGTAGTATCGCTTGCTGGCTATGCCGATATTTTCTATCGCAATACTTTGGCTAGTGGAGTTATTCCTCAGATATCCGCAATTCTAGGCCCTTGTGCTGGAGGTGCAGTTTATTCTCCTGCACTCACAGATTTTATAATGATGGTAGAACAATCATCATACATGTTTATCACTGGTCCTAATGTTGTTAAAACTGTTACCCACGAAAATATTACTGCCGAAGAACTAGGTGGTGCAAAAACTCACGCTACAAAATCGGGAGTTACACACTTAACTTACGATAATGAAATTGAGCTCATAAATGGAATAAAGAAACTGCTGAGCTACATTCCCCAGAACTGCGAAGATGAAGCTCCCATGCTAGATTATGAATTTCAGGAAAGTGAAAAAAGGGAAGCTTTAGAAACTATTATTCCTGAAAACTCTAATCAACCTTACGATATTAAGGATGTTATTTACGAAACTGTAGATAAGGACAGTTTCTATGAAATTCAAAAAGATTTTGCTGAAAATATTGTAGTTGGATTTGCAAGAATTGCAGGACGCTCTATAGGGGTTGTCGCAAATCAGCCATTATTTTTAGCAGGAGTTTTAGATATTAAATCGTCGAATAAAGCAGCGAGGTTTGTTAGATTTTGTGATGCTTTTAATATACCTCTTTTGGTATTTGAAGATGTACCTGGGTTTTTACCAGGTTCAGAACAAGAGTGGAATGCGATAATAACTAACGGTGCAAAATTGCTTTATGCTTTCAGCGAAGCAACAGTACCTAGAATCACTGTTATTACCCGTAAAGCATATGGAGGAGCTTACGATGTAATGAACTCTAAGCACATAGGTGCCGATATGAATTTTGCTTGGCCAACAGCCGAAATTGCAGTTATGGGAGCAAAAGGAGCTGCTGAAATAATTTTCAAAAAAGAAATTTCCGTAGCAGATAATCCACAGCAAAAATGGGAGGAGAAAGAAAATGAATATGCCGAGCTTTTTGCCGATCCATACAACGCTGCATCAAGAGGATATATCGATGAAGTTATAAACCCTAGAGATACCAGAGAAAAACTAATACGAGCATTTAAAATGTTAGAAAATAAAGCTGTGAAGTTACCTAAGAAAAAGCATGGTAATATTCCTTTGTAATACATATATATGTCGCTCCTCTGGAACTTTTTTCTCAACTGAATAAAATTTATACAAAGGATTTTGCTCCTAATGGAGCTACAACTTAGTATTCAGTTGAAAGTGACGATAAGTAAAATTCAGATTAATTATCTAAAAAAAGTGCCGTAGGCACGAAACCTTTGTAAGTAAAAAACTGTAGTCACAAATAAAAGCACCATAGGTGCGATACCTTAATAAATAAGAAACTTATGCCAAACACATACACTCAAATATACGTACAGATAGTTTTTGTTGTAAAAGGCAGACAAAACCTAATATCAGAGAATAACCGTGAAAAATTAGAGAAATACATATGTCGAATAATCTCAAATAAAAAATCAAAACCTTTAGCCATTTTGTAAATCGAGTGATGAAGTTATTAAACTTGAAGATGTTGAATCATTAAAAATAGAAAAACAGTTTACAAAAGATTTTTTAGTGATTAAGCACAATAATGGTAAATACATATTAGTTGGAGAAATTAATTTCACTAATGAGATAAAATTATTTATTACTGAATACAAAGCACACAATAAAATCCCCTTATAAATGAATTATATTTTAGTAATACTTTTTGTCCTTATTGCTGTTTACCAATATACAAATTGGTATAAAAAAAGAAGATCTCATAAACTCAGAGAAGAACTAGAGTCCAATTGGGGGAAACAAAAAATAGAGGACTATTTTCCTTTTCATTTAATAGAAAAGTATTTTGACAGTCGTGATAAAGAGGGATCTTATTGTATTATTTCAGATAAGGTGAAATCAGATTTAGACATAAACGAAGTTTTCAAATTTATAGATAGAACAAAATCTAAAGTTGGACAGCAATACCTATATAATAAATTACGATCTATAGAAAGCAAAGGTAATCTAATAAAATTTGACACTTTAGTAAATACCTTCTACGATAACAAAACATTATCTATTGACTGTCAGGTACAATTAACAAATCTAGATAATGATGATTCTTATTATTTAGAAGAATTATTAAGTGAGGATTTGATAGACAAACCTAAGTTTTTGTGGGTAGTTTATTTACTATCAATATTAGTTGCATCAAGCATCGCTTTGTCATTTTTTTTTCCCGTTGTCTTGTTGATGTTATTGCCATTACTTCTTATAAATACCTTTATTCATTACAAGAACAAAAAGTTGGTTAACTATTATTTAAGAGGAGTAAAACAGTTAACTACTTCAATAGGTGTAGCAAATGAGATATCATTATTCCCAATATTAAAATTGCAAATACCTGATGTTGGGTTTTTAATAAATCTAAATATCATTAAAAATAAAACACGAAGTATAGCTTTCGAGAATAAGGTTAGAACTGAGTTTGAAGAATTTGCGTGGATAGTAATGGAGCTATTCAAAATAATATTTAATGTAGAATATTTAGCTTTTCATAACCTAATACGTGTTATCAAAATAGAAAGAAAAAGTATTGATAAGCTATTTAAGTATATAGGAAAAATAGATACTGCAATATCTGTAGCTTCATTAAAACACGAAGAAAAAGGAAAAATATGTATCCCACAATTTATAGATAAAAAAGAAATATACACTGAAGGAATTACACACCCTCTACTTACAAACTGCGTAGCAAATAAAGTTAACCTTAAGGATAATAGTATGATTATTACAGGATCAAACATGTCGGGTAAAACAACTTTTATTAGAACGGTTGCAGTAAATAGTATACTATCTCAAACTATAAATCTGTGTTTTGCGAGCGAATATAAAGCACCTTTTTTCAAAATTTTCTCATCAATAAGAATAACTGATGATTTATTGGAAGATACTAGTTATTACCTTGAAGAAGTGACAACTATAAAAGAACTGATAGACTTATCAAGTAATAGCGACCCTTGCTTATTGGTACTTGACGAAATTTTTAAAGGTACAAATACAGTAGAAAGAATATCGGGAGGAAAGGCCATTCTATCTTATTTAAACACAAATAATAATATTGTTATTGTTTCTACTCACGATATAGAGCTAACTGAACTCTTAAAAGATGAAGGGTTTGAATTATATCATTTTAGTGAGGATGTAAAAGACAATGAATTACATTTTGATTATAAACTAAAGGAAGGAAAGCTAAAAACTAGAAACGCCATAAAAATACTTGAACTATATGGATACCCCCCAGAAGTAATTAAGGATTCTAGAAAAACAGAAAAGCTTTTTAATGTTATACCAAATCAAAATGCACTGTAAAACCTTTATCTAATTTACTTCAAAAAAATAGGATGACTAAAACTAGTCATCCTATCAGTGTTTATATTTTTATAGTAACTACTCAATAATTGCAGCAATACCAGGAAGAAGCTTACCTTCAAGTGACTCAAGCATTGCTCCACCACCTGTTGATACATAACTCACTTTATCCGCAAATCCGAATTGCTTAACAGCTGCTACAGAATCACCACCTCCTACTAAAGAGAAAGCTCCGTTTGCTGTAGATTCAGAAATATAATCTCCTAATTTAATTGTTCCGTTAGCAAAAGCTTCCATTTCAAAAACTCCCATTGGTCCGTTCCAAAGAATAGTTTTTGAAGCTAAAATCACGCCTTCAATTTCTTTTAAAGAATCAGGACCAGCATCTAATCCCATCCATCCTTCTGGAATAGCTCCAGTTGGACAAATTTGAGTATTAGCATCAGCAGCAAACTTATCGGCAGCAATTGCATCAGAAGGAAGTAAAATCTTTACTCCTTTTGCTTCTGCTTTCTTAAGAATATCAAGTGCAAGCTCTAATTTATCGTCTTCTACTAAAGAAGCTCCTATGTTTCCGCCTTGAGCTTTTGCAAAAGTAAATACCATTCCACCACCAATTATGATGTTGTCAACGGTATCAAGCATAGTCTCGATAATAGTAATTTTCGAAGAAACTTTAGCACCACCAAGTACAGCTGTAATTGGGTGCTCTCCTTCTTTAAGAACTTTGTTTATACTTTCAATTTCCTTAGCTAGTAATTTTCCGAAACATTTATCTTCAGGAAAAAACTGAGCCATAATAGTTGTAGAAGCATGGGCGCGGTGAGCTGTCCCAAATGCATCGTTAACGTAGATATCTCCTAGCTTAGCTAATTCCTTAGCGAAGTCTATATCTCCATTTTTCTCTTCTTTATGAAAACGTAAATTCTCTACTAATAAAATCTGACCTGGTTTTAAAGCTTCTGCTTTAGCAACAGTTTCTTCGCCAATACAATTATCAGCAAAAAAAACTTCAGTTCCCATTACTTTGGCAACACGAGCAACAATGTGTTTAAGAGAAAATTTATCCTCTACGCCCTTAGGACGGCCTAAGTGAGACATTAAAACCGCACTACCTCCATTTTCTAAAATGTACTTTACTGTAGGCGCTGCTGCCTGAATACGTGTGTCGTCAGTTATTTGTAAATCTGTATTTAACGGTACGTTAAAATCTACTCTAATTACTGCTCTCTTTCCTGCGAAATTAAATTGATCTAATGTTTTCATCTTTGTATTGTTTTTGTATAAATGATGTTGAAAATTTCAGCATCAATAATAAATGATATTCTGTTTAACTACCTGATTTAAAAATCAAACGAGTACAAATTTAAGCTTAAAAATTTTTATACGGAAATATTAAGTGTGCTTTTTACACTTTATCATATTATACAAAAAAACTCCCTGATAAACAAAAGTTATGAGGGAGTTATATATTTTTAGCTTTAAAGGTAATCCTAGAAAGGAAGATCGTCTTCTTTACTTTCTCCACCTACAGTTGGAGCAGGAGGAGATTGAGGAGCCGCTGGTTGAGCATATCCTCCACCTTGAGGCTGACCTTGAGCAGCAGCTTGTTGATATTGCTCCATTCTCCAACCCTGAATAGAGTTGAAATATTTTGTTACACCCTCTGGATTAACCCACTCACGTCCTCTAAGGTTTATAAAAACTCTTACTTCTGTACCAACTTGATACTGATCCAAAACATTTACATTATCTTGAACAAATTCTATCATTATCGATTGTGGATACTGATCGAATGTTTCAACAACTAATTCACGCTTTCTAAATCCGTTTGCTCCAAAAGTTTGAGTCTCTCCAATTACCTTAATTCTTCCTGTTACTTCCATCTTACTTATTTCTTAATTTATTCTGAATCAATTCTGTACTGCAAATGAATGGTTTTTATAAAGTAACTAACTGTTATACTGAATAATCGAGTTATCATTTACATCAATGCAAATATGCTTATAATTTCTTTTTATGCAATATTTTCTGACATTATTTTTTCCACAAAAATGTATTTAATGTTTATAACTCTAAATAATAATTCAATGTGAAAATTCGCTTTAGTAAAGGTATAATCAAAACTAATAAAATGTTGTATATTGAAATTGATACTTCAAATACTTTTTTAGAAATAGCATTACCTATATCTTTGCTAGTGCAAGTATTCATTTACTTCTAATTTTAATAAAAAATACTACGTGAAAAAAATTGGCTTTTTAGGGAAAGTATTCTATTTCTTGAATGTGATATTCGGAATATTACTACTTATCAGTTATTTTATACCATTTATTCAACCAGGAACTATTCCATTTATTGCAATAGTTAGTTTATTTATGCCTGTATTGATGGTGATAAATGCACTGTTTGTAATTTTTTGGATTTTCAAACTTAACATAAGGTTTCTTCTTTCGTTAATTATTCTTGCTCTTGGAATTAACAATATCGACAATTTTTTTAGGTGGTCTAACAGTCATTATGTTGGCAGTAGCGACCTAAAGGTTATGACTTTTAATGTAAGGATGTTCGATGTTTTTGATTGGATAAAAGAACCTGGAACTACTAAAGGTATTTACAATCTTATAAAATCGGAATCACCAGATGTAGTAGCTTTTCAAGAATATCATCCTATGAAAAATTTTGATATTGGAGAATATGAATTTAACTATTTTCACTACCCGTCAACTCGAAAATATTGGGGACAAGCAATCTACTCTAAGTATCCAATTATTAACAAAGGAGAAGTAGATATTCTATCAAATGCAAACAGTGTAGTATATGTTGATTTGGATATTAGGGGTACTTATGTTAGAATATACAGTGTACATTTAGAAACTTTGAAACTCGATACAGAAGACTTAGAACTAAATAAAACCTTTGATTTCTCTGACTCTAATAATAACATTAGTGGTAAAGTAAAATCACTGGTATCAAGGATTGATAAAGGTTTTGGAAGACATGGAAAGCAAGCAGATATGCTACGCGAACACATAAACGAATCACCATACCCTGTAATTGTTATGGGAGATTTTAACTCTAGTGCTTTCTCTTACGAATATAAAGAGATTAAAGGCAACCTTGTTGATGCATTTGAAGTTGGAGGACAAGGATTTGGAAAAACTTTTGTATTCCCTTATTTCCCTTTGAGAATAGATTTTATTATGGGCGATCCAAAATTCAGATTAGTTGAATTTAACACTCTAAACAAAAGAGAACTTTCTGATCATTACCCTGTAACAGCATCATACAAAATAAGATAATGAAAGGAGACAAAATAATATTAAGAGCTTTAGAGCCCGAAGATTTAAACTTTCTGTATCTGATTGAAAACGATGTTGAAAACTGGAGTATCTCGGAAACTAAAATACCTTTTTCAAAATACTTATTACACGAATATCTAAAAAATACAGGGGAAGACATTACTAAATCTGGACAATTGAGATTAGTTGTACAAGATACAGAGACAAAAGACTCATTGGGATTGATAGACCTTTTTGATTTTGATGCTATAAATCGCAGGTGTGGAGTTGGTATAATAATTACCAACAGAAATAGTGGAGCTGGAACAGAGGCTTTATCTCTACTTACAGAGTATTGCAAGAGTATTTTAAACCTTCATCAATTATACTGTGATATTCAGAGCGAGAACCAAGACAGTATTAGATTTTTCGAGAATAATGGCTTTGTAAAAGCTGGAGTGAAAAAAGATTGGAGCTTGAAGTCCAACGTTTTTACTGATGTGTTCTTTTATCAGAAGATATTATAAAATTTATGATAGTTGTAAGTGAAATTTGAGTAATAAAAAAACCTCAGATAGTATCTGAGGTTGTTTATTTTTTTTAAGTGCACCACTAGTGCTAATGAATAATGGGACACTATTGTGATGCAAATGTACAAATATTTTTTATGATTACCTATCATAAGAATATCCTAATTTATTTTCTATGATATTTTTTATTACATCATTTCCTATAAACTTATCAAATAATTCTATCAATTTTTCGTCTAATTCATTCTTTCTATTACTAGAAATATTATCCATTAAGTATAGTAATGCTTTAATTGCTGAATCTAAACTATGGCTGTAATCATTATTAAATTTCACTTCAGGCACTCCACTTACACCTTCATCTATATGTAAATCAAATATCACTCCACTATGTGCACAACTGTTTCTTACAAAGACCAATGTGTCTAAGAAATTCTGAAGTTTATCAGGTTTCTTAATTGCATATTGTAAAGAAACTTCTTTTCTAACATCTTGGTCTATAATGTGTTCAAACACTTTCACAATTGAACCGAATGTATAATACTCAAAAGTTTTCCAACAAGGAGCATATCTATCATCTGGATATTTAGTGTGATGCTTGCTAATTTGAATATTTTTCTTTTTGAAATTATTATTATAATGTGCTTTTATATTTTTTAAATATTCACTAGCCATTATTGCTACATCTGTGTACCAAATTGCATTATCTTCATAATGCATAGAAACCCAATAAATAAGATTAGTTCTGAAATTTAATTCTAACCTATTTATATATTTAATCAATAAGTATCTTAAATCTACATCTAAATAGTAAAGGTCAATTACAGTTGAAAATTTAGTTCCTTTTTTAAAATTATGGTCAGTATCAATCTCAAATGGATGCCAATAAAAACCTAAACGATAGTAACCAATATCTAACAGTATTTCTTTTATTTTATATTCTTCTAAGTCCAAATCCATACCTCTTTCACGAAGTTTTCTCATTTGGTATTCTATACTTGTTACTATTCCTGCCATTAATTTAAAATATGTAATTATTACCTATAGAGCAAAACTCAATAAAATATTAAGTACAACTACAAGTATAAAAATAGTTTTATACAACTCCTTTTTCTGATGCTGAACAAACTTAGCCCAGATTATTGAAATTGGCAGAAATAAAATTATCAGTTCTTGTCCATTATTAATTGACCCTACTAGTGTAATTATTACTCCAACAAATAGAGCAAGATAAGTCATTGTATAACCTTTTCTTGTATCTAGCTTGTGGGAACTCTTATTTTTAGAGTAATCGAGAATAGAGAAGATAGTTAACAGTGTAAATACTCCCCATACAACTAAAGTTTCTATTGATTCATGAAAGCTACTCTCGGTAATGTAGAACGTTTTAATAAAAAAGGTATCCCAATAATAATCTAGTTTATCAAACCAAAAGTGCCATGAAAACAGAACATAGTAGGGAACAACTATACCTAGAATTGGAATAAACCACTGTCGCCAACTATCGGCTCCATAGATTACTATTCCCAAGAATATAAGTACTACATACAAAATAGCATATGGATAAATTACGGAGGCAATTCCTAGCAACAGCCCAGTATTGAAGAGTTTTTGAGTCATCTCCTTATGTTCGTGCAAGCTCAAAAGATCTTTTAAAGCTAGAACAACAAAAAATACAGATGCCAATACGGGGTTTAAAATAGTTAAAGAAGGGTCTGATGCAACTAGCACAACAAAAAATAGTAGTGCGTAAGAATTCCCTCTAGTTATAGAATTATCATGAACAATAAAATTCACTAAAAAACCTAGTGCCAAGATTAAAAATACCGATAAGATTGCCTTAGTAAAATTACCGAAAAACTCAAAATATGAGTCTACTAAGTAGGTAGTTTGAAAGTCAATATCTGTAAAATATATGTAAACACCAGTAATTGATATTACCGTTAAAGTAACAAATAATACGAGAACAGTTATAGGTCGAGTGTTATCAAAAAATCGTGTAAACATTCTGTATCAGTTTAAAAGATATTATTAATAAGTGATAATATTTCCTCTTCGCTAATAAAGGCTTTCATTGAAAGTACTATTCCAAAAAACATCAATATTAAACCAATTATTTTTTTCACTTTATGTAGTAGCTCATCTGTAAGCTTCTTTTTAAATTCTTTAGCTAAAGCTATTTTTATAAGATCAATTACCAAATATGTAACTATAACCGTTCCGAAATAAACTGTTGTAGTTACAGGCTCAAAATTTAATTTATGACCAGCAATAACCATTGTTCCCAACCAAAAAATAAGAACACCAATATTAATTACATTCAAGAAAAAACCCTTTACAATCAAACCCAAAAAGTCTGTTTTTTTTATTGAAACACCTTCGTAATCTATGTGATCTTTTTTGATAACACTACTCAAACCAAATACAAAAATAACAGCACCACCAATTAAAAAAAGTGAAGGTGTATCTTCTAAATCTTGTAGTAATTGTTTGCTAGAATAAAATGCAATTGCGATGTAAAAGATATCTGCCAAAATAACTCCTATATCAAGTATCAAAGCAGCTCTTGCTCCTTTGGTAATACTTGTTTGTATGAGTATAAAAAATACCGGACCTACAAGTATGCTGAGTGTTAGTCCTAATGGTATTGCAAATAATATTATATCGAGCATGAAATCAGTTTAATTGTTTTACTTTGGCTACGCTCAGTAACCATAACTTCGGCTACGCTCAGTAATCTTAGATAAGTAACCTATATATTTTAATAACTCTAGTCCATCATAAGCACTAGAGAACTCACAAACTCTTTTACACTTTCAGCAACTCCATAGCGTGTACTTTTGCCGATTCGGTGATGTTACTACCGCTCAACATTTTTGCTAGTTCATCTATTCTTTCGTCATTGCTTAGGCTTATCATTTCGGTTTGTGTTTCCCCGTTTTTATCGTGTTTGTAAACCTTGTAATGCAGATTACCTCTACCTGCAATTTGCGGTAAGTGAGTAATAGCAACAACCTGCATTCTGCCAGCCATCAAAGTCATAATATTTCCAATTTTATCTGCAATTTCTCCTGATACACCAGTATCGATCTCATCGAAAATAATTGTTGGTAGATTTTTCTTTTCCGATAAAATAGTTTTTACAGCAAGCATTACTCGCGATAATTCGCCACCCGATGCAACTTTTCCTATTTCGTCCATCTTACCTCCTTTGTTTGCCGATAGTTTAAACTGAATTGTATCAGATCCATCTTTCAATAATTTATCAGATTTCAATAAATCTATTCCTAGTTCGGCGTTAGGCATTCCAAGTTCAGTAAGAATATTAGAAACTTGTTTACAGACTTCTTTTATTTTATTTTCTCTACGTTTGTGTAGTTTATCGGCAATGGTATTTACCTTTTCAAAAGCTTTTTGTTTTTCTGAATTTAATTTTTCTAATTCAGCATCTAAATTTTCTACAGATTCTACTTCTTCTTGTAACTGTTTTTGTATAGCCAGAAGTTGTTTAATATCGTTTGTATTATGCTTTTTCTCTAGGTTGTAAATTAGTTGAAGTCTATCGTTTATCTTGTCAATTAGCGCAGGATCATATTCAGTTTCCTCTGCTAAATTTTCAATTTCCGATGAAAGGTCGTTACTCTCTATCAACAAACTTTCTATACGCTCCAAAAAGCTATCAATATTTTTTGATATTCCACTTAACGAACTTAGTGAAGAACGCAAATTAACCAAAGAGGAAATAACTCCCATATGATCTCCATTCATTACTCCTACAGCAGTTGACAATCCTGATTTAATATCCTCTGCATGGGTAAGAGATTCCAGATTTTCTTCTATTTCTTCTTTTTCTCCTTCTTGTAATTTAGCTTCTACAAACTCATTAAGTAAAAATGAATTGTAATCGAAGGCTTTAATTAATTCTGCTTGTTCAGATTGAAGTTTATCGTAGTTTTTACTCGCTTTCCTAAAAATCTTTAAATCCGACTTATACTTATCCAATAAACTTGAATTATCTGCAACAGCATCTAAAACAGTCATTTGAAAATTGGTATCGGCAAGTTTTAAGGTTTGATGTTGCGAGTGAATATCTACTAAATTTTCGCCTAAATTTTGTAGAGTATCAAGACGCACAGGTACATCGTTTACAAAAGCTCTAGATTTACCCGATGGATAAATTTCTCTTCGGATAATTGTGTTTTCATCGTAATCTAAATCGTTCTCTTCAAAAAAATTATGTAATTTATAAGTAGTTATATCAAAATATCCCTCTATTACACATTTTCTTTCAACGCTACGCAAACTCTTACTGTCGGCTCTCTGACCTAAAATCAAACCTAATGCTCCTAAAATTATTGATTTACCAGCCCCTGTTTCTCCAGTAATTATCGATAACCCATTTTCGAATTTAACATTCAAATTATCAATTAGAGCAAAATTATCTATGGTTAAACTTTTAATCATTTTTGTAGATGGTGATTTTAATTATTTATTTTAATCTAAGTTGGGTAAAGGTATTATTCTTGTAATAATAATGCAATTAAATGAAAAGGTTCTATGTTATATATAATGTGTAGTTAAAATATGACTTTACATTAATCTTTGAGGCAACCTCTTCTCAACTAACTGATATTAGTTTATTCTAGTTATTGAAAATATATAATGAAAATGTTGGATAATAATTTTCATTTATTACTTTCGTTATATATTAACTTAAAAAATATAAGCTATGAAAATTTTAAAGAAAATTATTCTTTTACTTGCTGTTACATCTACAGTAGTTTCTTGTTCTAAAGACGATGATATTGAAAGTGTTTCTGGTAATAAATATGAAACTACCTATGCCAAAGTTGTAGCTTCATATAATGACATTGAGCATACAGAAGAGTTTAAAACCGTTGCAGATCTTAAAGAGAACGAACTTTACTTGAAAGTTGATTTCAGAGATGATAATACTTTTTGGGTATACGAAGATGTTTCATACGAAGGAGATGAAGTTTATGAATGGATACCAGTAGGTACATGGTCTCAGAATGATTCAAAAATCACTGTAACTATTGAAGACGATGAGTCTTTAGAGATGACGGTTGATGGCAGTAAACTGATAATGATTATAGATGTTGATGAAGTAATGTCTAAGAATCTTGGTGTAGATGAAGAGGTGCTTAAAGGCACAATAGAGTGGCACTTTAGCAAAATATAAGTTTACATATATTTTATTATAAATAGACCAAGTATTGTTAGTTATAACAACATTTGGTCTATTATTTTTGTCATCACTTCAGTAGCTTTCCCTTGCAAAAAAACATCTGTAATCGTATTAGTATAAGCCGATTCATTGGTGTTTATCTCAATTATTTTTGCTCCCATTTCTTTTGCCATATAGGGCAGAGTAGATGCAGGTACAATTTCACCCGTTGTACCAATAACAAGCATTACTTCGCAATTTCTAGCTGCCTCGAGTGATTTTTCGTAAGCATTTTCTGGAATACCTTCTCCAAAGAAAATAAAATCTGGTTTTAGCAATCCTCCACATTTATTGCATTTAGGAGGAGTTTCTGTTAAAACCTTATTAGTTACTTGTTCTACATTACCACACTCAAAACATACAAGTTGACGACAATTACCGTGATACTCAAAAACTGTTTTACTTCCAGCTTCTTGATGCAAACTGTCAATATTTTGAGTGATGATAGATTTCAATAAGCCATTACGCTCAAGCTCAGCAAGACTATAATGAGCTTTATTAGCATGAGCTTCTCCAAAAAAATCAAAAAACAATTCTTTAATTACTGGCCAACTTTTACTTGGATTTGAATGGTATGTCTGTAAATCTAAAATATTGGGATCGTATTTATTCCACAAACCACCTTCTCCTCTAAAAGGAGGAATACCACTTTCTACTGAAATTCCTGCACCAGTAAATGCAATAGTGTATTTAGATGTTTTTAAAAGTTTAACTGCTTCTTCAATGTTCATCTTTCAAAATTTAATTTTTCTATTTTATACCAATTATATGATTCTCCGTCACCTATATACTCATCAACTTTATAGAACACTAATCCTGATTTTTCTAATACTTTACAAGAACCTATATTTTCTGGTTCAGCAATACCAAATATTCTGTTCAATCCTAAATTATCAAAGCCATATTTAAGTATTTCTCTACCAATTTCTGTCATCAATCCTTTACCCCAATATTCTGGCAAAATCCTGTAACCTAAGTCTGTTTCATCAAGTTCTGGTAAATATTTTAATCCAGCAAATCCAATAAGCTTATTATCTGGTTTATAGATTACTGCCCATCTACCATATCCGTATTTTTTATAATCCTCAAACCACACATCTGTTATTGTTTTTTTTGCTTGTTCGTATGATTCTAAAATTACATCACCCGTATATTTTTGAACTTCAGGATTTGAATTAAATTCAAAAACAGCCTCAAAATCACTTTCTATAAACTCTCTTAGAATTATTCTCTCAGTTTCAATTATAGGATTCATTTTTTAATGTTAAAAATTATACGCTAATATATTTATATTTGCCTCAAAATAATAACTTATGACAACCAAAACATCTTTCGGAACACTAGAAATTTTACTTGAAAAAGAAGGAAAGATTATTTCTGAGTTCTTAACTTTCGAAAAAGAAGGTCGTGGGCACATACACCAACAATGGGAAATATGTTATGTGCTCGATGGAAAAGGTGTAATTGTAAATGGCAACAAAAGGGTAGAAGTAAAAAAAGGTGATGTTTGCAAAATACCCCCAAATACAAATCATTGGATGATACCTGACGTGAACTTGGAGATTCTGATAGTTTACTCTGATAATATCTAGTACTCCAAATTAAACAGACAAAAATGAAATCAGTAATAACATTAATTTTCCTGATATTGAGTATCTCAGGATTTGCTCAAAATACAGAATCAACTCCTCTCTCAGTAGAATTACAGAAAGAAAAGTTGATAGCATTAAATTTAGTTACCGATAAAATGTCTTTTGCAAAAAAAGAGCACTACCTCGATTCTTTGCAAACAGCGGGTGTAATTATCAGAAAAATTAATTCTAAAAATAGTAAGGGATGTACCCTCGAAGACAGAGAACAAATGTTTGGAAAACCTGCCGAGGAAGTTCTTATATTTCTTAAATAAAACTATTCCACCATCTGACTCAAAGCATCCTCAACCTCAGCTACTGGCATTTTACACATTTTATCCTGACAAACATAAATTGTGGTTTTTCCATCAACAAGTCTGTCTTTTAGTATCTCCAAATTACCTTTGTTCTTACCTCCCGATAAGAAAACATTCGGAAGATATTTCTGTTCAAACTCTTTGCGCTTTGCTTCGTAATTATCTCCAACAATGGCTACTTCGTAAGGATTGCTAACAACCCAAGCCATAAGTATATCCCAATTAGCATAGTAAATACCACTTACCAAAGCATTTTTCTTTACATTTTTCAGCATTTGTTCAGCCTTACTTATATAATCAGCCTTGTATAAATACTGCCCCAACACAAATAAGTTCTTCGCCATTTGCGAATTAGACGATGGAATAACATTATCGGAAACCTCTGTTTTACGAGTTATCAAAGCCTCATCTTCATCAGATGTGAAAAAGAACATTCCAGTTTTGGAGTTGTAAAAATGTGCAATCGAATACTCTGATAGTTTCTCTGCATCGTGCAACCATTTCTCATCGAAAGTAACCTGATAAAGAGTTATAAATGCATCAATAGTAAAAGCATAATCATCCATAAATGCATTAATTGTTGATTTGCCATTCTTATAATTTCTATTCAATCTACCATTGTCAAACATCATATTAGATTTTATGAAATTGGCATTTCTTATAGCTACTTTCAAATACTTTTCATCTCCAAAAACTTTGTATGCATCAGCGTAAGCCTTTAGCATTAAAGCATTCCACTGAGTAAGAATTTTATCGTCTAAACCTGGTCTTACTCGTTTGCTACGAGCTTCTAATAATATTTGCTTTGCTTCTTTCACTCTATTCTCAACCTCGGTAATTGAAATACCAAACCTTTCGGCTACTTCTTTATCTGTTTCGTACTTGTATAAAATATTTTTGCCATGTTCCCAATTTCCTTCATCGGTAACATTGTAATAGTCGATAATAAAATCGGCATTAGCTCCCAAAACTTTTTTAAGCTCCTCTTTTTTCCAAACATAAAACTCACCTTCTATGCCTTCACTATCGGCATCAAGTGCAGAGTAGAATCCACCTTCGGCAGACGTTAATTCTCTTTCAATAAACTCTAAAGTTTCAACAACTATCTTTTTATACTGTGGATTTTTTGTTTTCTGATATGCCGATGAATACAAACTCACAAGCTGAGAATTATCGTAAAGCATTTTCTCGAAATGAGGAGCAAACCATTGGTCATCCGTACTGTATCGTGCAAATCCACCACCTACTTGATCGTAAATTCCACCATCGGCCATTTTGTCGAGAGTAATTGTAACTGCTCTCAAAGCATCTTCGTTACCCGAAATATGGTTGTATTGCAATAAAAATTGATATCCCACAGGAAGAGGAAATTTTGGAGAGCCAGTACTTCCACCATTCTTAAAATCAATTGTTCTTTTCCAATTAGAAAAAACAGTGTCCAAATCTGATTTTGTAAACTCTAATTCCTCATTATTAATATATATTTTCTCCGTAGAATTTATTCCTTTAGTAATTGCAACAGCCCTTTCTTCTGTTCCTTCAGGGTTTTCATCAACATATTTTTTTACTTGAGTCAACATATCTATCCACCTAGTTTTCGGGAAATAAGTACCGCCATGTATAGGTCTCCCATCGGGTAAAGCAATACAGTTTAATGGCCAACCACCGCTACCCGTAATTATTCTAACAGCATCCATATAAACCTGATCTATATCTGGTCTTTCTTCCCTATCTACTTTTATAGCCACAAAGTTCTCATTCATAAATTTTGCAACCTCCTCATCCTCGAAACTTTCGTGCTCCATTACATGACACCAATGGCAAGCAGAATACCCAATACTTACAATAATTAATTTATTTTCTCGCTTAGCCTTGTCCAGTGCTTCTTGCCCCCACGGATACCAATTTACAGGATTATGAGCATGTTGAAGTAAATACGGACTACTCTCGTTTATTAATTTGTTGGTGTATTTTTGGTGAATATTGTTAGACATTTTTTCTTTTTTTTGAGCATTAGTATTACATGAGCTAAAGATTATAACTGAAAAAAACATTAAGTATCGTAAGGTCTTTAGCATAAAAAATTATTTATTAGTAAAGGTGCAATACTTCGTCTTTTTGAGGAAATAGAAGTAATACTTGTTTGTTATTCTGTGATAAATGATTTTGATAGGGAAGTAATATTTAATCACTAAGGACTCAAAGGTTTGCACAAAGTTACACGAAGAAATTATATAAATATAAGCCTTTGTCTCCTTAGTGATTACCTTAGTGATCTTTGTGGTTAATAAAACTCTAAGTTTCAATTTAAAACATTTACACAAAATTACAGAGGATAGAGTTAATGCTACAACTCTAATAAGTATCTTTGTGTTTCAAATTGACAACATATTAAAAATATACATCTGTGATAAACGAACAGTTAATAAACCCGAAAAGCATAGCCGTAATTGGTGGATCAAACAATATTCAGAAACCAGGAGGCAAAATACTTCACAACTTATTAGATGGCAATTTTAAAGGAGAGTTGCTTGTTTTAAATCCTAAGGAAAAAGAAGTTCAAGGTGTGAAAGCTTATCTTAATTTGGATGAATTGCCGCATTGCAATTTAGCAATAATTGCCATTGCTGCAAGGTTTGCAATTGATACTGTTGACACTTTGCTTCGTAAAGGAACAAAAGCTTTCATCATAATTTCGGCTGGATTTGGGGAAGAAACTGAAGAAGGCAAAGAAATAGAATTTAAACTTGCAGACCTGATAGACACCAACGGAGCATCGCTGATTGGTCCAAACTGTATTGGTGTTTTAAACAATAATTACAGTGGTGTTTTTACAACTCCCATTCCCGAAATAAGTAGCGAAGGGGCTGATTTTGTTTCTAGTTCTGGAGCAACTGCCGTTTTCATTATGGAGAGAGCAATGCTAAGAGGAATGCGTTTCAACAGTGTTTACTCAGTTGGTAATGCTGCTCAAACAGGAATAGAAGATGTACTAGAGTATTGGGATGAAAATTACGAAGAAGGAAAGAGTTCTAAAATTAAGTTGATGTACATAGAAAACATCAACGATCCTGGAAAATTGCTTCGTCATTCAAAATCACTAATTAACAAAGGTTGTAAAATTGCTGCTATAAAATCTGGAGTTTCCGAAGCGGGGTCGCGTGCAGCATCGTCGCACACAGGGGCTATGGCTAGTAGCGATTTGGCCGTAAGAGGGCTGTTCCGCAAAGCAGGAATAGTTTATTGCTCTAGTCGTGAAGAATTAATTGCTGCAGGATCAATTTTCAACTATCAAGAATTAAAAGGTAAAAATATTGCGATTATAACTCATGCTGGTGGGCCAGCAGTTATGCTTACTGATGCAGTATCAAAAAAAGGCTTAAACGTACCTGAGATTAAAGGAGAAGCAGCTGATAGGTTACTTCAAGAATTATACCCAGGATCGTCTGTTAAAAATCCTATTGACTTTCTGGCAACAGGAACTGCCGAGCAACTCGGAATAATTATAGATTACGTAAATAACGAGTTTGACGAAATAGACGGAATGGCTGTTGTTTTTGGAAGCCCTGGTTTATTTAAAGTAGATGAAGTTTACAAAGTACTAAACGAGAAAATCAAGAACTCTAAAAAACCAATTTATCCTGTACTCCCATCGCTGATTAATGCTGCAGATGCAGTAAAACAATTTCAGGCTGATGGAAATATAAATTTCCCCGATGAGGTAATGTTGGGCGATGCCTTAGCCGAAGTATGGAAACAAACACATAAACCTCTACCTCTAGAATTTGATATACCAAATCTAGATAAAAAGGCAATTAGAGAAGTAATTGACAATGCGGAAGAAGGATACATTGCTTCAGCAGAAATAATGAAAATACTAGATGCTTCTGGTATCAATAGAGCTCAAGAAAAAGTTGTGAAAACTGTTGATGATGCAATTGTTACTGCTAGTAAATATGGTTATCCTTTGGTTATGAAAGTTGTAGGACCTGTACATAAATCGGATGTTGGCGGTGTTGTGCTTAATGTAGGAAATGAAGAAACGGTAATCGAAGAATTCAATCGTATGATTAGAATTCAAGACACTACAGGTATTTTAATTCAACCAATGCTAAGTGGTATGGAATTGTTTGCAGGTACAATTGCCGAAGATAAATTTGGTCATCAAGTTATGGCAGGTCTAGGAGGTATTTTTATTGAGGTATTGAAAGATGTGCAATCTGGGTTAGCTCCACTTTCGCTACACGAAATAAAAGCTATGCTAAAAAGACTTAACGGTTATAAATTACTAGAAGGTGTAAGAGGTCAAGAAGGAATTAATATTGATAAATATATTGATGTTATTCAACGATTATCTGTACTTGTAACAATTGCTCCAGAAATTAAAGAAATGGATTTAAACCCTTTACTAGGAACAAAAGACAATGTTATTGCTGTTGATGCTAGAATTAGAATTGAGAAATAATCTACTTAATTATTAGTTCATCATCCAAATAACACAACTAATCAGTAAAAAATATCATTTATCAAAACTATTCTTCAACCTTCTAAAAGTGTTGCATATTTACATCAGAAAACAATTAGTAACTGTTTTCTAAACTTCACTAAGAGTAGTAAATGTGAGTTTTTTCATAGTAAGATTTTGGGTTAGTTTAGAAAAGGCATTTATCTCTAGATAGATGCCTTTTTTTATATGCCATACTTATAGATTATAAATAATCTATAAGTATGGCATATGTTTTGTAATATATTTGAACTCATTTATTTTAAACCTAAAACCCATTTTATGAAAAACTTATCTAAATTCCCCTTGGTAATTGCAATTATCTTATTCTTATCAATCAATGTAAAATCACAAACTGTACAAAGCCAAGGAACAATGTTTATGCCTCTACCATTTGGTATAGGATTTGGATATGAGTTAGCACTTGGCAATCAATTATCTTTAGATATTACCGGAGAGTTTAAATCCTATATTGGCGATGATGATTTTGCAGTAGATAATTTTGTAATGTCTCCAAGGATTGGTCTTGAAGGAAGATACTACTACGATCTTAAAAAGCGTTTTGACTCTGGAAAAAATACAGATAATAATTCTGCTAACTATTTCGCACTTCTAATTAGTGAAGAATTTCCAATAGGCTATGAAGGAATAAGAGATTATCCAATCTACACTACAAGAATACTTCCTAAGTGGGGAATGAGAAGAACACTTTCTCAGAATTTTACTATAGATTTTGGAGCCTACTTTGGTGTAAAGTATGGAGCTACTCTGAAAGATCGTGATTTGGGAGGATCTGCAATAAGAACATATGGACCAAACGAATGGAAAGCTGCATATGGCGTGTACGTAACTTTAAGTCATGTGTTTTAATTAAAAAAACTACCCTAAGAGTACTATTTGGGATTAGTTTAGAAAAGGCATTTATCTCTCGATAGATGCCTTTTTTTATGTACAAAAAAATGGCTATCCAAAATTTGAACAGCCATTTTTGATTTTTCTTCTACGAGTTTTACTTTTTAAAATTCGTAATCTTGTTTTTTATAAATATAATAATAAACATACATACTAAAATTACACCAACTCCAACGGCACCTATTACTCCTCCTTCATGAGTGCCTTTTGGAATATCAATAATTACTCCAGATAAAAACGCATATATCAAAAAAGATGTAATCACACCTATCCATCTGTTTTTAATTGGCTTAAGAACCTTACTACTCATAATACTACTCTACAATTAATTATTGCTTAAGTACCTTCTTAACTACTTTAGAATTTTCATGTTTTATTTCTAAAATATATATTCCTTTATTCCAATCAGAAGAATTGATATTAATTTTATCTCCCTTACTTTTTACAGCTCTAGAGTAAATCAACCTTCCAGAAGTTGAGAAAACTGTAATCTCAAATTCCTGATTATTTTCGAAACCTGAAATTGTTAAATTCTCTTTTGTTGGATTTGGATAAACGGTCAAACTATTTTCAAAATAATCGTTGTTAGCAAGTGGTTCTGCTAAAAGGTAATCAATAGATTTACTTATTAAAACATCAGCATCGGCCTGGACAGTAGCCCCAATTGGGAAAGTAAAATATACAACTCCACCATCTTCTGTTCCTGTACCAAATATTCCTTTATAACCTACAACAGAACTAAATCCTCCTGAGGCAAAATCCATTAATGATTCCGCTCCAGCAACAGGTAAAATACCGTCAGGATATTTAATTGTCCAACCATTTGCATTATTAAATGCTACACTAATACCGTCGAATATTGTACTAACAGTTCCTACTGAATTACCATAAGCAGTACTACCATCATTTTTGTATGTTGCTTTCAAATAATCAGCATAAAAAGATTTGTCTGTAGTTCCACCTTTTGCAACTAAGTCCCATCCAATTTCTGCTCCCGAAACTACAAAGTTACCTCCATTGCTCAGGTAGTGTTTTACAACATTTTGTTCAATTGCATCAAAAGTAATATCAACTGTTGATTCTTCACCAGAAATCCAATATACTAAATCATAATCAGCTAATCTTACTGAAGCATCTTTTAAAGCTTTGTTATCGGAAGTTGTTACGCTCTTAACATTTTCTAACTTTGAAATTGCATTGATATAAATTGATGATAAGGTGTGATTACTTGATGTGTTCACTCCCGTTTTTCTATCAAATCCATCAACCACCAATATATTCATGCCAGTAGTAGAAGCGTAAGTTGAATAAACTTTAGAGTCAGGACCAACTAGCTCATCGTTGCCACTATAATTATCATTCAAGTCTTTGTTAACTCCTACAATTTTGAAGTAAAGTTTACTAGAAACAGCAGGCACACTAAATACACTTGGAGAAACAATAAATGAAGATAGAGAAGAAGTCAATTCAGTTTCATCTTTAACTAATTTCCAATCAGAAAGATCATCGTTTTCAGAATAATATATTCTATAACCAACTTTATCTCTCGTCAATACATTCCAATTAAATTCAATTGTACCATCAGTATTTGGCATAATAGATTTGAATGTAACTTGACTTGGTGCCGGTAAATCAACTAAATTCTCAACAACATCAAACCCAGTAACAGTAACATTTTCAGTTTTTAACTCCACTCCTCCCTTTGAGAACTTTACTTGGTAATCTCCTGGAGCCATCCACCCCATAAAGTAAAAACCGTTATAACCTTCGTCGGTAGTTACTTCTCTAATTACTGTTCCGTTCTGAATGGCTTCAACTTTTACACCATTCAAATCTACATCGGTACTGTGATCAACTAATCCTTTTATCTCCCCAAAATTAATTGTTCCAGTTTTGCCAAATTGTTTAAGATATGATTTTGTCATTTCCATAGCCATAGACTCTTGGTACATTGCACTTTTTAGCCTTCTACCTTCAGCAGGGTTAGAATGAAATGCAGCCTCAGAAATAACACATGCACTAGAGTGTCCATTTAAAACACCATATCCTGTAGTCCATGAAGGCTGAAATACTAAATCAGCGTACACTTTTTCACTAGTTGTGTATACCGTATTTCGAATTTGAGGCGCAAGTAATTCACAAAATTCCTTTGCTATCGGAAACTCAGCAACATCTCTGTGGTCTGCATCTAAAGATGAATACAAAGTCAATGTGTAATTAGCTGATTGGTTAGAAGCACCATTAGTGTGAATAGATAAGAAAAATTCAGAATCCATAGCTTCGCTAAAAGCAACACGTTCTGATAAGCTAGGATCACTTGTAGGATCATTATCTAAATCATTCCTAGTCCTTGTTATTGATATATCAACACCTAACGCTTCTAGTTGAGCATACAAATAATTGGCAGTGCCAAAGTTTCCTTCAGACTCCCAGTAGATTAAACTATAACCAACATTTGTTTCTCTGTCATCACTTTCATGTCCTCCATGTCCAGGATCTATACAGAAAACTCTACCATCTAAAAGTTGAGGTAGGTTGCTGGGCAAATCTTTTGTGGCATCAGCAAAAGGTACTTGTGCCATAGAAATTGCCGAACTAAATAGCGCTACAGCAAGATATATATATTTTAATTTGAAATTCATACGTAAAGTTTTTTTAGTGGTGTATTACTTTGTAATAAGATAGATTTCTCCATCATCTGTATTGAATAGAATTTTTGATCCATCACTATTAGAAGATGGCTCCATTGCTATTTTAGAAAACTTAGTAGTTAAGTTTGTTCTAACTCTACTATTTATTCCTACCTTGTAAATATCTGAAGAAGTAATTATATCACCATTATCTTTAGTAACTTGGAAAGTAACGAAATCATTACCAGCCCAAGTTGGTCTTTCCATATATCCCAAATCAACTATCATCTCTCCTTTATTACTCATTAAGTATCCATTTCCTCCATATTGTTTTACAAGAATAAACTGTCCATTAGGGGAGATTTCAGTTTGTAAATATTTGGCATCTTTACCTAAAGGCCTAATTATTTTTGATGTACCATCAGCATAAACTAATTCTATGGCTGTTAGTTTATCTATAGAATTTGCTACTAATAATTCTGAGCTTATTTTCTTAGATGCACTTTCATTCATTTGAAAAGCAACTTGTCTTAAACTTGTCTTCTTTAATTTTTCTATAGTTTTCTTTCCACTGCCATCAATATTTATGGATGTTGCTGATGTTTTGTCTCCAAAAATAACTTTACCATCAACATAAATTGCTTTACCTGATTTGCGAGCATCAGATAAAATAGTTTCTTTTTTTGTATTTAAATCAACTACTCTAACACCTGTATAACTATTGGTAGATACTAGTATTTTGCTATTATCTGCAAATTTTACATGGTACCCTTTTGTATCTAGTTTAGTAATATTTTGTCCAACCAAAGCCGAACTTATAGTTAGTAATGCTATAATTATTAATGTATTTATCTTCCTCATAAGAATATTGATTTATTTTTTAGTTTAAAAAATTTTATACAATCTAGGTGTATTTTGATCTTACTTAAAAACAATTTAGACAAACACAGCATATAACTCGATGATGCCTATATGAATCAGGATAAATGGAAATCACCATACAACATAGTTACTAGTAATACAATTAACCCTATTTGTATCTAAAAAGAATTTGTAGGTAAATATTTGAAACAGTTTATTTAAATAGGCTGATTATAAATTTATTATTTAAGACAGAATATACCAATACAAACCAAGCACTTACAAATTAGATTACACCATTTGGAAGTGTTATACGACAAATAGGAAGCTTAAAAAAAAGTGAAATTGAAAAAAAGTGAAGTTTATATATAGGGGATATATGTGCAAGACTATTTTTTTACTTACAGGGAATCAGAAGGTTATAATGAATAATGATTCTAATCTGTAACTGGATTAGGTATAAATAATTGAAAATGTGAGTATTACACTTTGCAAATATAACAATTTGTATTATACTTGTAGTACTAAATGAAAAAATAAAACTAATAAAATTTGTTTAATATTATGAAAAAGTTATTTTTGTTCTCAGTAGTTGCATTCGCACTTTCAACAGTATCATGTGAAAAAGGTCAATTAAGAGACCTTGAAAATCCAAAATTTGAAGAATTTAACGATGGAGAATTTAAAGCAGAAGGAGATCCAGACGATGAAAGAACAAGTGGGATTGATCCAAGAGATATTAGGATACCTTCACACGGTTAATACAAGGTTAGTAATATCTTCAATATTATTAATTTCATCACCTTTTTTATTATATATTTTTGAGCTTTTTCCAAATGATTCAAATATGGATTTTTTTGGTTTTAGCTTTGAATTAGATTACTTTTCTACTATTAAAATTTTTGTATGGACAATTATGCAGAAGTTTGTCCCCGTTATTGCAATTAGTGGAATATTCTTTTTATTTCCAGTTATTAAAAATGAGAAGTTTGTATCTGTATATTGGTTAGTATTTCCATTATTCTCCATATATTTATATCAAACTACATGGGTTTTTATAGACACAAATGGTGTTGATATGTATTTTACTGAATTTTCAGTATGGATAATAATTATTTTATCAATTTTCTCATTAGCTTTATTCCGTCAATTTTTAATACAGAAGGAGAAAGCATTTGATAGGAAACTAGAGAATATACAAGGAGTATTACAACAGTTAAGAGACGAAGAAATATTTAAGTTGTTTTCTAACTTATATAGTATAGATGTTGCAACAGGATTATCGGATGGTACTAATGAAGATGTAAGTATTTTAAGAGACAAAATAAATGATTACGCTCTTGATGGTATGAGGAACATCAACACAATATTTGATTTACTAGATAAACAAAAAGAAGAGTTAAAAGAAATAGAACATCAAACATCTTCACAAGCAGATTTTGCATTCTAAGAGAACAAAAAATATATAATTTCAAGGTCTACTTTTGTAGACCTTTTTTATTTTCATTATTTTAAACTATTTTATTATAAACTGTAAGTCAAATAAAAAATGTTGCTTTTTAGTAATTGTTGTTAATGAAATTATTCTTACACTTGCAGTCTTAAATTTTTATACAAAAATACATGTTAATTAGTCGCCATCATCATCATTTTTACAACTTACCTCAGGTGAGCTAATGATGTATGTGATTATGTAACATAAAACAATATCGTTAAACCCGCCTGAGAAATCAGACGGGTTTTTTTTATTAGCCCGAATTTTTCTCAGGCACTTATAAAAAACTAGAAATGAGTAAATTAAAAATTGCAGTACAAAAGTCGGGGAGACTAAACGAAGATTCATTAAAGCTTTTGAAAGATTGTGGAATCTCAATTAACAATGGTAAAGGACAGCTTAAAGCTGAATCGTCAAACTTTCCGTTAGAAGTTCTTTATTTAAGAAATTCTGATATACCTCAGTACATCGAAGATGGAGTTGCTGATATTGCAATAGTCGGAGAAAATGGACTTATTGACAAGCGAAGTGACTTAAAAATAGTAGAGAGACTAGGTTTCTCTAAATGTAGAGTTTCTTTGGCAGTACCTAAAGATGCTGACTATACAGGGATTGAGTGGTTCGAAGGAAAAAGACTAGCTACC
>JADGDT010000203.1 GCA_016744755.1 Ichthyobacteriaceae bacterium
TTTGTTGTAAAGCAAATTTTTAACAAAAGGATTTTTTAATTCGACACTCAAAGCAGAGAATCCAACTATCATCATTGCAGCTCTAAGAGTAATCTTGTAACCGACAATTATTCCTTCTACACTAAAAATATCGCCCGAAGTAAACTTGTTCCAAAACAACGATGCTATAAAAGTTATAATTAAAAGTTGTAACCAAAATTTAGTTCTACGAAGATGAAAAACTGCCTTGTCGTAATACTTAACTACAAAGAAAATATAGGTTATAGATCCAATTGTACTCAACCAAAGAGGAGTAAGGTTAATGATGAAAATCCCTGATATAAGTAGAGCAACATGCAGAGATAGAAGAGAAAGAGAATATTTCTCATCTGTTTTTTCAATTACTTTTTTGTGTTCGAATTCAATTTCAACTTCTTCACTACTTTGTAATTGCTTTGCCTTACGAGAAATAAGATATCCAAGTGTGCCTCCAATTGCACCTGCCATAAAATATATAGATGAAACTAAAGCTATCAACCAAAAGGCACTTAAATTATCTATACCAGCTTTTTTCACAAGGAATTGGTAGAAACTATCCAATACTTTTACTAAATCCCATCCATAAATAATTAACATCATCACAACTTTGTGAAGTAGAGCACTGAAAACTGCAAAACCACCTGCAACCACGTAAGAAAATAAGTTTCGGCCTAGGAAAAAAGTAATGAATTCTACAAACAAGGCTTCAGTAAAAATACCAACCATTGGGCCAATAATTATTCCACTTGGAGATATAGCTTTTAAAAGAGCCGTAATTAAACCAGCTCGCCAAACCAAACCAGTTTGTTTCCACATGTATTGGAAGGAAACCATTATTCCTACACCCATTGATGCGAGTATAGTTCCCGAGAAAGGAATACGCATGTTGTGGAAGAAACTACCTATTATTATTTCAAACGAAGCCCAGAAGCTAGCCATAACAGCTGCTTTGATCCATATATTTTTATTGCTTTTTTGCATTTGTTTATTTTCGAGCTATTTTTTTAATGATTGCAAATATATGTTCGTAATCACTAAACTAGAAACTATTAGTATTCTATTTGTCAACTTATGAATTATTAATTTTGATGATGTTTCTGAAATACTATTATTTATGGTAACTAAATCAGGTAAAACTGAATTTTATAAACTAAACACAAAATAACGTAACAGTATAATGTGTTGATAATCATAATTTAGCATTGTCATTTTGAGATAGATGATTTATTAGAGAATTAAATTAACTAAAAAATTGAATTATGAGATTATTTAAAACTTTAGGCTTGGGACTAATTACTATGGGAATGTTTTTAGTTTCGTGTAGTCAATCAGATAATAGTTTGGCAACAGCTGAGGATTCTACCATTATGTCGATTATTGGAATATCTGATTTTTCTAATACAGAAGATGTAGAAGAAGCTACTTCGGAAGTAGATCTTGGGAAAACAAATTCTGTTGGAGATAAATGCTTTACGGTAACTATAAACGATAATGGTACAGATGAGTTTTGGCCACGTAGTTGGATGGTAGATTATGGAACTGATAATTGTGAAAACTTTAAAGGTAAAACTAGAAGAGGTATTGTAAATGTAAGCTTAACTGATTATTGGAAAGTTGAAGGTTCATTAAGAACAATTACTTACGACGATTTTTATTTTAATGATGTTAAATTGGAAGGTTCTAAAACTATAGAAAATACTGGTTTAAACGATTTAGGAAACATGACATGGGCTAAAAAAATGACAGAAGGCAAACTTACTTATACCGATGGTACTTCTACTACATGGAACAACGAAAGATATTCGGAATTAATTGAAGGTGGAGATACACGTTTCTTTAAAGACAACGTTTATGCTGTTACTGGTGGAGGAAATGGAGTAAAAGATGGTGTTACCTTCTCTGTAGAAATAACAAGTCCTCTTAAATATATTTTTGGATGTAGATTTCCTGTGAGTGGAGAGTTGACTATAAAAATTGACGGAGCAGAGGATACGGCAATTAACTATGGTAATGGTGAATGCGATAAATTAGCAAATAAGACTGTTGGAGGTGAAGTTACTGAGATAGTTTTAAGTATATAAAAAAAATATAATTTGTAATTAATGCTATTTATAAAATGTAATAACCTAACGGACTTAGAGGTTTAGGAATATTTTCATCTTCAATAATTTCTTTAATGTTTATTTCAATAGTTCTAGCAATTGAAGTTACAGGAGTATCACTAGGTCTGTTCATAAAAGGATCTTGAATAATGAAAGCAGTTTTTTCGAGGAAGAAAAAAATCATTGAAATAACTACCAATAAAGGAATCTCGTTTATGAAACTAAGATTATTTAATGCTAACGAAAGTAAAATTATAAATACAAAAATTGTCAGATGAAAAAATTGTCTATATGTTGGTGGAAATATAGTATTATTAATTCTTTCGGCTTTTCCCATAGAGTCAATAAGGTTAGATATAATATTGTTGATATTGATATGTTGAAAGCTGTTTATCTTACCCTCAGATTCTAAAATAGATACATCTTTAGCTATTGAATCTAGAATAGAAAGTGGAACATTGTTGTTTTTTGACAATCTTTCAATTTCTTCTTTCTCTAGGAATTCTTTACCGTATTTAAATTTATCAACATCTCTTAAAGAATTGCCTAATATGTAAGAAAAAGCAATTTGTTTATAGGCTATCTTATTTATGTCCTTTTTGTCATCTTTTGATAAGTAAGAGTTTATAACTACTATCAGTTTTCTAGAATCATTAACAATAGAGCCCCATATTTTTCGTGCTTCCCACCAACGGTCATACGATTGAGATACTTTAAAAGACAGCAATATTGATAATGCAGTACCTAAGAACGCTGGTATTGATATCGGCATTATAGGAATGTATTCATCGTAATAAAATACAAGTAGTTGAGTTGAAAATCCAATGATTAATACCCAAAACAATTCCACTTTAATGGTATTAAATATATATGCAATAGGTACTCTACTTTTTATTATCATAATTGAATCTTTGTAAAAGAAAATATTCCAATGTGTGCAAATATATGATTCGTAATCATCAAAAGTTAAATTTGATCTAAATAATTAAGAGACTGTCTAGAAAGTAAATTTCTAGTCTTCACAACCGTATATTGCTTGTCGGTAGAAAGGGCAGGGGAATATCTAACCTCTAAGAAAGAAGGTACTACCACGAATGTTGTGGAAATTTGAATAAATTACATTCTTAATAAGGTTCTACCCTGAATGTTGTGGAAAGTATTAAATTGCTAAAATGTTTTCAGAGCAATTTTTTGATATAATACTAAACTTTGGTGACTCATGGAAAG
>JADGDT010000007.1:0-3616 GCA_016744755.1 Ichthyobacteriaceae bacterium
TCTTGGTAAGAAAAGAAATCTTTAAGAATAAGGTTGAATAAGTAAGAACCATCAGAGTCAAGAATAGAAACATAATTAGCTCCTCTTTTTTCTATTACCTTTTCGGCAACCTGCTTAGCAATCTTCAAACGTTTGTTAGACTCTTTTCGGAAAAATTTATTTATACGGAAAGCATTCAATCCTTTCACTAAATGCTTAGTGTAATAGTTAAAGAACGCATCTCCTTTATATTTGAAGTCATCTGGCAACTCCAACACATTAAGTTTATCTAAAGAAAGTAATTCTTCTAACAAGAAAATATGTAGAGGCGAACCAGCAAACATTGAAGTTCGCATAGCTTTTGACTCCCCCGATCTATAAAGTTCACATTTTTCGTTTTCGCTGAAAATGTATTTTTCTAACTGTTTTTTAATTTTAGAACGCGATGCATTTTTAGGAAGACTATCTTCCATCAAATCCTTAATTTTTTTAGCGCGTTGAGCAACTTCCAACACATTGTTTAAGAAAAACAACGAGTTAGTATTACCTTTTTCTGCAACATATTGTTTGTTGGCAAAATCAACTACAGGCTTACTGTTTGGCGATGCAATTAACGAACCTAATCTATCTCCAGTAGCTCCTAAATTCTTAGTAGTAGAAAGAGATGAAACCATAGAAATCTTAGAATAAGTCCCTATATTGTTCATTATGTAACGAGAAATAGTACGCCATTTTGGCTCCTCTACATCTTCTATTTTTACTGCGTCGTTATAAGCTTCATCTAAAAATAAAGTAATCTTAGTGTTGCTAATAAATTTCAAGAACTTTATTAAACTCTCGTTGTTGAAATCTGTTAAACCAGTTGGGTTAGATGGATCGTTGATAACCAAAGTAGAATTCTCGCAGAATCTATCCCAAAGTCTTCCACTCTCGTCGAACAATGCGAAAGTAACTTTTATTGTCTCCAACTTATTCAGCAAACGATCGTAATCTACTCTTCCATCTTTTTTCAATTCGATATCAATATCAAATGGATTAAGATCGAATCTGTCGTAAGGGAACAAATCTCTGTATTCCCATGAAGCCTCTTCGTTAAAGAAAATAAATGGATTTGGCTGTCTGTCGTTAAAGAATAACAAATCGCGAATAATCATCTGAACATCATCACCTACCGAAGTGTGGTTAAGGTTTCCTAAACCTGCGATGAAATCTTTTATTATTCCTTGCTTTTTAGAATCAAGTGATTGGTATTTTTCGAAGATACCAAGATCTATCAAGAAGTTTTGGAAACGTCCTTTGTTGTCAGCTTCGTTTTCAACTTTAGTCAAATACTGCTTGTATTTCTCTAAGAATAAATTGATTCCGAAGTTTTTGTGGAAATGATTTTGTAGAGTACGTTCGTAGTTAGTTGGAATTACATCCAATACAACTTTACAACGTTCTGCTAAATCATTATCAACAGATTTAAGTTTACGGTCGAGTAAGTACTCACCATAAGTTTTTATTTGATTTCTTCCTCCACCTTCTACAACAGTAGCTATGTAAACACTATCGTTGCTTCCGTAGAAATATTTTTTTGTTCTTTCTTCAAACTCCTTAATTAACTCCTTGTTGAGTTTAAGGTGAACTTTTGGATCTTTTACTTTTTGTACTAACTCGATGTAAGCACCAAGCTTAGACATAGTATATCTATCCTTCACAATCTGGCGTGCAAACTTATCGAACTTCAACATTGCCAATTCATGCGTTTTATCAGCAGGATCGGCATTTTGCTCTTTCTTAAGTTTTAATAATTCCTGCTCGAAATCCTCAATTTTTGCAGAAATTTTAGCTGAAAAATGAGTTAAACTATCTGAATTAACTTTATCTAAAATCAAACGTAAGTTTGACTGAGAATTAGCTAGAGCACCTAATTTTTTGTTGTGAACTTTATTTAAAGTATTGATAATATCATTGTGAAGAGCAAATACCAAAGAAGTATTTGTACTTGATGAAGCGTCAGAATCATCAACAAAAATAATACGAGACAAAAGTGGGAACCAACGATATTTATTGAAAGGATTTGAACGCATGCTCTTAATCTTAACAAGAAATATTGTAGTTGAATCTTCGTTTACCTGATCGTATACTATCTGCTCGCTATCTTTATCATTACCCCACTCTATAACTTTTACAGCACTTTTAGAAAACACTTCGCCTGCAACCAGCTTTTCTACAGTTGTTGCCGAACCCGAAACAACTGTGCGAATAAATCCGTTTAGTCCCTTGAAATTTATAGAAGACTCAGTACGATTCAAAAAATTATCTTTCTCGGCTTTAGTAGTGTAATGAGTACTTTGGTTTATCATTTGGTCAAGAACATCCAGGAAATAATTCCACTGAGATTCTTCAATATCTCCACTAACACCAATAACATCGCGATACTTACGCAATTCTCCTACTTTATCTCCAAGTAAAATATCGTATAAGAAATCTAAAGTAGACTCTGTTACAGGAGGTGTTCCAATAGAAAAGTTAGGAGCATTAAGAATACGCTTAACTTCCTTTTTAGTTTCTCCTGCTACCAATTCCTGATCTATCATCGTATTTAAACGATTTTGGAACAGTCCTCGTTTAGAGTTAAAAATAAATGCTTTTGAGTCTTCCTGAGGATAGATCATCAATTGCACATCGATGTAACCTGGAATTGCCTCTTTTAATTCAAGAACATATCTATTAATTTCCAAAGCCTGACGAGCTGGGTCTAATGGTTCCTCGTAACAAAGACGAACAAAACTCTTAAGACTCTCAAATACTCTGTTTGGCAAAAAACTTTCGGCTCTTTCTCCTAACGATGCGTATAAATTAACAAAGCCTTTAGCTTCATCATTCAAACTTACTTTTGGTTCTCCTTCTAGTAACATATATTTTTTGTTTCTTTAATTCAGTTTTTAGTGATGCTGTGATACAGTTTTTAATAGAAACTACTTAACAAATAATAGTATTACTATATCACTAAAATCAACATGACAAATATATTTAATTGAAAAAGTATAGAAACATCAATAGAAAGTGTTTTGTAAGATTTAGAGAACACAAACCTTACATTTTAAAACACAAAACACTAAAATTGACTCCAATCTAGAACACAATGAAAACAAACACTTGCTAAACCCTCTATACTAAAGGATTAAATACTGAACATAAAATAATTAATAACACTAAAATTTTACTAAAAGACTAGATCTAGTTACATCTTTAACAAATGAAAGTGTTATCACGTGCTTTTTTCGATGGTTTAGAAACAAATTCTAGCCTAAAAAAGAATTTACTTTCAATATGAAATCATCTTTTCTATAATATTTTGGAATATTTCTACTGATTTAACAAAATTAGTTGTCATTTTTCAAAAACAACGTTTTTTACATAAGTGATTTTTTAATATTATATAATAAAATATACTATTAAAAAGTATTAATCTAAAATAAATACTCAACAACTAAGTCAACATCACACTAACCTAAATTTCTATTTTTGAATTAATTTATGTAATCCTTAAAACAACAATACAGAAACATTAATAAAATAAATCAAACCTATATTTTGTTATAAATTTAACATTTTGTTGTTTTTTCATTAATCTATTGTTATTTGAGTG
>JADGDT010000007.1:3716-38053 GCA_016744755.1 Ichthyobacteriaceae bacterium
TGGGCAACTGTTGGATCTTGTGCTCAGGTTGGTAAAAACGTACACCTTAGTGGTGGAGTTGGAATTGGTGGCGTGTTAGAGCCATTGCAAGCTGCTCCGGTAATTATTGGTGACAACGCTTTTGTTGGATCTCGTTGTATAGTTGTAGAAGGTGTAAGAGTTGGTAAAGAAGCTGTATTAGGTGCAAATGTTGTACTTACCGCTTCAACTAAGATTATAGATGTGACTGGAGATTCTCCTGTAGAAACTAAAGGCTTTGTTCCTGCTCGTTCGGTTGTTATTCCAGGATCGTACACTAAAACTTTCCCAGCTGGCGATTTCCAAGTGCCTTGTGCATTGATTATTGGAACACGTAAAGAAAGTACAAATAAGAAGACTTCACTTAACGATGCGTTAAGAGATTATGGAGTATCGGTGTAGTTTTTTGTTGAACAGTTTAGTTGTTTAACTGTTTATTTGGTTTGATGATATATTCACAAAACATAAGGTCGAAGAGATTAATTTCTTTTCGACCTTTTTATTAATGTATCTATTTGTACTGTCTCATTTGATTTAATCAGTATTCTATAATTGTCATTGGTTTTACTAAACTCAACATTTAAATCTACTAAATCATATTCGCTATAATCCATTTTTATATTAGCAATTTTATTTTCGAATGGTAATAATTTATACTTTTCATAAAAGTTAAATTCTTTTCCGCCATAGGTTGCAGTAGAGTTACCAAAACTATATTCTCTATATTCAAAATTATCTGCAATAATTTTAACATTTGTAGTTTCTAACCCTGAAATAATTAACATTAATCCAAGTACACCAACAGTACTTATAATATAACCGAATAACATTGGTAATAATCCAACTATAAAAACTGGAATTTTAATAATTTTATTCGGAATAAGTAATATCCGGAAGACTAAAATAGAATATGTCAAATATGTTAAACTGAGCATTATTAAATCAGGCATATCTCCAATTATTGAAATATCAAATGCTATAAGTACGTAATAAATATATAGTATTGTAATAAGAATCCATAATACCCTCAGGTAAATCTTAGAGTTCTTATGTTTTACAAATAGTAATAAACCTAAAATTGGGAATCCCAATAGACTAATTTCTATAATTGTAAGATAACCCATCATTAATTGTGTTTAATTATTTAAGTTTTAGGCACTAATAATACTAGTTGATTTGAATAACTAACATATTCTATCTTCTCTATTTCTGTTGTGTTCCCTTTGAAGGAAACAAAAAGTAACGATATTATTAAAAACCATATCATAATATTACATTTATAAATTATTTTATATATTCATTAATTGCTTTTACATACTCTTCAAAAGCATCAATTCCAGTGTTTGTAATTTTAATTGAAGTATGTTGATAATTGTTTAAAAATCCTTTTGTTATAGATATGTAATTTACTTTCTCTAATTTTTTTAATTGAACACTAATATTTCCTGATGTGGCTTTTGTAATGTCCTTTAATTCATTAAAATCTGATTTCCCATTACTTATTAAATAAGAAATAATAGATAACCGAAGTTGAGAATGCAATAATGGGTTAAGATTTTTAAACATTTTCTTTTCTCTTATGTTGAACCATTAATATTATCCCTGGAATTAAAATAGTAATTATTGAAACAATTCCCATTAACAAAGGTTGGTAAACCCATTCGAGATAAAAGCCTATAAATGCTGAAATACCAATAAAAATACCAGAGTAAAGAAGGAGGTTGCTTTTTATAGAAGTTCCTGAAACTATTGTGCCAACAGATAGTAGTATTAAAATAATAGGTATTAAGTTTTCCTTTAGATTACTAGTAAATAAAAATCCTAAAATTATCATATTAGCCGACAAAACAATCCACAATGCAGATACAATTCTACTAATTAAATTTTGCTTGCTTTTTCTTTTCTTTTTAGAATAGTATATTGTAGAATAAATTGATCCAAATGGAAGTAATAAATATGGATACCAATTAATGTTGTAATATTCATTCTTTAGAAGAATAAATTGACTAATAGAAGTTATAGCAATTAATACTCCCCAAAACATATAAATAAATCCATTTTCTTCAAATTTATTTCTAGCTTGAGTAATTACTTGGGTAATAAGTTCTAGACTTTTTTCGGGTGATAATTTATCTGTTTCCATAAGAAATAATATTAATTACAGTGCAAATGTAAAGTAGTTTATATTATAAACAAAAATATTTGATGCTTTTATCTAAAAAAAAATTTTGTTTACTTTTATTGAAACTGTATATTTTGGAGTATGTTCTCGTCAGAAACTTTTTTATTAAAAACAAGTCCCAAAATTATTCCATAATAAATATTGAAATTATTATGGAAAATCCACTATTCAATACTGAATTTATACCAAATATTATTTCATATTGTTTTTGATATAAATATCAATTTTCTAAAAATTGTTCCCGTTAATCCAGTTGCGTGAGGGATAGAGCCGGCATCCTTTTAATATTTGGAGTGTGACTTTGAGTCCCGCCCCGAATATTAAAAGATATAGATGAAAGCCCGACCCGAAGCCCTAGCGTAGGGACACGCCCAAAACATTAAAGAAAAGCTTCTTGCCAATACAAAAATATTTCTTACATTTGCACGCTCTTAAAGGACAGGTTATGCTTGAACGTTAAGAACATTTAAAATTTTTATTAAACATAATAAGTATTAGTAATGGCTAAACATTATGAAACTGTTTTCATTTTAAATCCCGTTTTATCTGAAGATCAGGTGAAGGAGGCAGTTAAAAAGTACGAAGGTTACCTTACAGCAAATGGTGCTAGTATGGTTGTAACCGAAGATTGGGGCCTAAAGAAAATGGCTTACCCTATCCAAAAGAAAAAGAGTGGTTTTTACACTTTATTACAGTTCACATCAGACAATGGTGAGATTATCAACAAATTCGAAACTGAGTTTCGTAGAGATGAAAAGATCATGCGTTTCCTTACAGTAGCTATGGATAAGCACGCTGTATCTTGGGCTGAAAGACGTAGAGCTAAATTAAATATCAAAGCAAACAAATAAGAAGATGGCTGATTTAAGTAAACAATCAAAGGCAGGTGCTTCTAACGATGTTAGATATTTAACTCCACTTGCAATTGAAACGAACAACAAGAAGAAATTTTGTCGTTTCAGAAAAAACGGAATCAAATACGTTGATTATAAAGATCCAGATTTCTTATTGAGATTTGTAAACGAACAAGGAAAAGTTCTTCCTCGTCGTTTAACTGGAACATCTTTGAAATTCCAACGTAAAGTTGCTAAAGCAGTAAAACGTGCCCGTCATTTGGCGATCATGCCTTACGTAGCAGATATGTTAAAATAATAAGGAGGAGATATGAAAGTTATTTTAAAACAAGACGTACAAAACTTAGGTTTTAAAGACGACGTAGTAGCTGTTAAGAATGGTTACGGTCGTAATTACTTGATCCCTCAAGGTATGGCAGCTTTGGCTACTCCTTCTGAAGTAAAACAATTGGAAGAGACTCTACGCCAACGCGCCTACAGAGAGAAAGCAATTGTTGAGGAAGCTCAAAAAACTGCTGAAGCTCTAAAAGCTTTAGAATTGAAGATAGCGGCCAAAGTTGGTGCAGGTATCAAATTATTCGGTTCGGTAACAACTATGGATTTAGCGGCTAAATTAGCTGAGTCAAGTTTCACTATCGATAAGAAATTCATCAAGATTGTTGGTGGTTCAGTAAAATCTCTAGGGAAATATGATGCTGAAATCCGTCTTCACCGTGATGTTGTTGTTAACTTCCAATTTGAAGTTGTAGCACAAGCTTAAGAAAAAGATTTTTCTTTATATATGAGAGTCCTTCACCTTTTTGGTGAGGGACTTTTTTTGTCTGCTAATTACACGAATTTACATGAATTATGTGCTTGTGGGGCTCCTTTTTGCTGTGTTTTCTTTGTTAAATAATAAGGGAGAAAAACTATCTTATTCCCATATTAAAACTACCTACTTGCTTGTCTTGTATCATTAATAGTAATGTTCTGTTAAAGCTTATTTCGTACGCCATATCTGTATTTCCGTAAGTATATTTGTCTAATACTTCTGTAAGCATGGTTGCTTCAAAATATTCTAGATTTATAGTCTTATTTCTTGTCTTTTTTCCTAATATTTTTTTTGGAGGATTGTCTGCTAGACGTTTTATCTTTTTTTTGTACAAATGTTTAACTACCGATTGTTTGTACATGTACGAATGTTTATCGGAAAATGATTCTTCTTCTAGATCTGAATAATAAAAACATGCTTTCTCTAGCATTAAAAGGTCTTGATATTGTAGTTTTAGTTGGAGCATAGTTTAAAAATGATTTGAAGTAAAAATATGCATTTATCTTTTAATTGGATTAATAATTATTTAATAAACTAAATGGCTGAGTACTAATTATTCAGAAATACGGATCAAACAAACTTGGTGTATTAATTTCCCTAGGAATAATTTTAGTTTGCTTTCTTATTGAATACTTTTACAGAAAATTTGAAAACAAAATTTAAACTTCAATAAGTGGATTACTTAATTTTTATAATTTCGTTTGTAGCATCATTTATTTTTGCCCTAGGTGGTGTAGGTACGGCATTAGTGATGGTTCCCATTTTAATATCTTTTGGAATCCCCATTAATGTAGCAAAATCTGTAGCGTTGTTCAACAACGGAACAAGCATGATTGGCGCAAGTATTTCAAATTTCAAAAATGGTAGGTTAGATTTAAAATTCAGTATACCATTTATAATTTCTTCAATTTTATTTTCAATAGTTGGAGCATATATTTCGAAATATTTCCCAACACAAACAATACTCTTAATATTTGTTGTATTCCTAATTATTTCTGGTTTTATTTTTCTGTTTTTAGGAAAAAAAGAAGGTGCGAATTACCGAGATGACTCCCCTTTTTCCTTATTGTTTCTAGTAGGGTCATTTGCAGGAATACTAGCAGGATTGTTAGGTATTGGAGGAGGTAGCGTTATTTCACCAATAATGTTACTACTTGGATTCAACCCTAAAAAAACAACTACTGTTACTGCTTTTGTAATACCATTTTCATCTTTCTCAGCTTTCCTTACTTATTGGGCTATGGGAAGTGTTGATTGGAAATTAATTGCCATTGTATCTGTTGCCGGAATTGCTGGTGCAGCTCTAGGAACAGCGTTTATGCACAAAAGATTAAACCCTAAAGCAGTAAAAAAAGTATTGGCATTTATTCTTTTAGGTATGGCTATAAAGTTGATAGTACAGATGTATTTCTAGTAATTTTATCAACAAAAAAGTGTTAATTCAAATTAAAAATCTATAATAATTAATGACCCCAATATTAATCATTACTTTCATCGCAACATTAGTTTCTTTTATTTTCGACAGAAATAAAACACTAAAAGGAATTAAGAAGGGAATTACACAATTTTCTAAAATACTACCTACTCTACTTTCGGTAATAATAATTATTAGCGTTGTTTTATTCTTTTTATCTGATGAATTTTTCATTGAATACTTAGGGAAAGGTGCTGGCATAGAAGCTTATTTTTCTGCTGCATTAATAGGATCTGTTTCTTTAATTCCTGGTTTCATTTCCTATCCACTTGCAGCCATAATCCTAAAATCAGGAATAAGTTTATCTGTGATAGCTGTATTTGTAACTACTTTAAAAATGGTAGGAATAATGACTATTCCCATAGAAGCAAAATATTTTGGACTAAAAACTACTTTACTAAGAAACATCCTAAGTTTTATAGGAGCAATAATTGTGGGAACAATTATGGCATTAATTTTTAATTACATTTAGCATGCTGAAGATATTGAAAAAATACAAATTCGACTTTTCTGTTATTTTAGCATTCATTATTCTAATAGGATATTCTTATACACTTGATTTTACCCCAGGCAAAGAAATAATAGAAAATAACTTCTGGAATTTCGCTAAAGAAATGTTTGTTGCTCTACCTGTAATTTTTATCCTGGTTGGATTAATTCACGTTTGGGTATCAAAAGAAAAAGTACAGAAACACATTGGTAAATCTTCTGGAATTAAAGGAATAGTATACGTTATAATATTCGCTTTCATACAAGCGGGGCCACTTTACGGAGTATTCCCTGTAACATACCTAATGTGGAAAAAAGGAAGTTCTGCAACAAATATATTCATCTTCTTAGCTGCTACTTCTACTGCAAGAATCCCAATGTTAGCTTTTGAAATAGGTTTCTTAGGATTAAAATTCTCATTATTACGAATAGCCATAACTCTCCCTATTTTCATAGTCATAGGAATAATTATGGGTAAGTATTTCGAAAAAAGAAATTTGGTTGTTAAAGATGTGTAGTGATATGAATTAATATTTATCGTATATTTGCGATGAACAAATACGGCAAAAAATGAAAAGGACTTTGGAGACAATAGATTATCACGAAGATACAGAAGAGATGGCGATGTTTGCTAAAGCTTTGGGGCATCCTACTCGTATAGCAATACTTAGACACCTCGAAAAATCGTGTTCTTGTTTTACTGGAGAAATAGTAGATATTTTTCCGTTGGCACAATCAACAATATCTCAGCATCTAAAAGAATTGAAAAATGCAGGGTTGATTAAAGGAGAGTTAAATCCACCAAAAGTAAAGTATTGTATTGATAACGATAATTGGAATAAGGCGAAAAGTTTGTTTTGTGATTTTTTTGATATAAATGAGAGGAATACCTCTTGCTCGGTTTAGAGTTAAAAAAATTTGACAATAATCATCGCGTATTTGCGATAAATATAACTAATTATGAAAGTTAAAATTTTAGGAACTGGATGTCCAAATTGCAAAAGAACAATTGCAATTGTACAAGATGTAGTAAAAGAATACAACATTAATGTTGAAGTGGAAAAAATTGAAGGCATTATGGAAATAATGAACTACAATGTAATGTCAACTCCTGCTGTTGTGGTTGATGAACAAGTAAAAATACGAGGGAAAGTACCTTCGAAAACCGAAGTTCTTAAAGCATTAAACTTTGTTTTCTAAAAAGGATGTTGATTTGATGATTTGGATATATAACAAAATTAAAAATATATAAATGAAACCACGATTAAAAACATTAGATAGATACCTTACACTTTGGATATTCCTTGCAATGGCAGTGGGAGTTACTCTAGGATATGTATTCCCACAAGTAGCAACAATTACTGATTCCATGTCGGTAGGAACAACAAATATTCCATTAGCAATTGGACTAATTTTGATGATGTACCCTCCTTTGGCAAAAGTAGATTACAGCCTTATTCCAACAGTATTTAAAGACACAAAAGTGATGAGCTTATCACTTGTTCTAAATTGGATAGTTGGACCAATTTTAATGTTTGTACTAGCAATTATCTTCTTGAGAGATGAACCTGGTTACATGTCGGGATTAATTCTTATTGGCCTTGCTAGATGCATTGCAATGGTATTGGTTTGGAATGACCTCGGTGGTGGTAGTAAAGAATACGGAGCTACTCTAGTAGCATTGAATTCTGTTTTCCAGATTATTACTTACAGCTTCTTTGCGTGGCTTTTCATCAGTGTACTTCCAAAATATTTTGGAGTAGAAACATTTGATGTAGATATTTCTATTTACGAAGTTGCACATTCGGTGCTTATTTATTTGGGAATACCTTTCCTTATGGGATATTTAAGTAGAACAATTTTGGTAAAAACTAAAGGTAAAAATTGGTACAATAGTAAATTTATTCCAAAAATTTCTCCTATTACTTTAATTGCCCTTTTAGCTACAATAGTTTTGATGTTCAGTTTGAAAGGTGATTTGATTATAGAGATTCCTTTTGATGTATTTAAAATTGCTGTTCCATTAGTAATCTATTTTGTGGTAATGTTCTTCGTTAGTTTTTTCACAGGTAAAGCCATGGGAATTCCCTACGAGAAAAATGCATCAATAGCATTTACAGCAACTGGAAACAACTTTGAATTAGCAATTGCAGTTTCCATAGCTATATTCGGATTAAACTCCCAGCAAGCATTCACAGGAGTTATTGGGCCATTAGTTGAAGTCCCTGTTTTGATAGGATTGGTAAATGTAGCATTGTGGTTGAAGAAAAGATATTGATTTATTTGAAGATTAAAACTAGTTTAAACACTAAGTCACACAAAGGCAAGCACTAAGGACACTAAGGTTTTAACTCCAAAGATTAAACTTTGTATTCCTTTGTGCAAAACTTTGAGGTTCTTTGTGGTTAACTGACACAAAGAGATTATTACATATTAAAAAGTATAAGAATGAAAAATTACACTAAAGTATCAGACTTCATAAAAGGTCTAGACATAAATACTATTCCAGAAGATAGGAAACCACTTTTACAGGAATACATAGATTTTATGAAACAAAAAATAGAAACAAACAAGCCAATATTGATTAATGCAATTTGCACTCATAATTCTCGTCGTAGTCATTTAACACAAATATGGTCGCAAGTAATGGCATTAGAACTTGGAATAGATAATGTATTTGCTTTCTCAGGAGGTACAGAAGCTACCGCTATGTTTCCTATGGTTACACTAATTCTAGAGAAAACTGGATTTGAAATTGTAAAACTTTCGGAAGAAAAAAATCCTGTTTACAGTGTAAAGTATGCCGATAATGCACACCCTGTTATTTGTTTCTCTAAAACTTACGACAATGCATTTAATCCGAAATCAAGTTACGTTGCAATTATGACTTGTTCTGATGCCGATGAAAATTGTCCTGTAGTTTTTGGAGCAGATAAAAGGGTAAAACTTACCTACGAAGACCCTAAAGTATTTGACAACACACCTCTACAAGAAGTAAAATATTTAGAACGCAGTGCACAAATTGCAACTGAAATGAAATATGTATTTTCTAATTTGAAGTAATTACACTTTTCAAAATACTATAGACCTACGAGCGTCTACTATCTTGTAGAGTTGAGTAAAAAAGTCACAAGCAGATGTTTGATTGGATACAAAATATAGCTAATTACTTAGTTTTCGACTTACTAAAACTTAGTACCGATAAATCTAGCAGAAGTTCTAAATTATTTTACTTATGTTTGCAATATATCTATAACAACTTAATGCAGAAGAAGGTTTCAGCCATATTATTAACTATACTTTACTTAACAAGTAATACAGGTTTTGCCATAAACCTCGAATTTATTGAGCATATGTTTATGGATGATATTAATGCCGAATGTTCTTTAAGTGACTACCACCACGATGATGAAGGCAACTGTAGCTTCTATGCATACACTTGCGAATATTTGATTAACAGTAAATCTGTAGAGCCAATACATACAATCTACGACTACCTAAACGAAGGTGTAAAACACAACCACGATACTCACAACTGTAAATCAGAATTATTAGTTCTAATTACTAACAAAGATTTATTGTCAAACAATTATCAGGTTAAAATTCCCAATTTACACTTCCCTGTTTCAAAAAATTACACTCATTTAATTGAGCAAATGTACAATGCTCTAGTTTATTCAACAGAAGACACAAAAGATTTTCCTAAAAGTACAATTCATTTCAAAGAACCACTCTACGTTGCTTTTCAGCAATTAGTCCTTTACTCATAATTACTTCTTTTCGTCATCCTGAATATAGTTTTTGAACGATAGTGATAAATCAAAACTGAAGGATCTATTTTTAAAACTCTTAAGGTTGAATAACAAACAACCTAATAGACTATTAGATTCCATTTCCTCTTGTGTTCACAAAAGAACTACACTCATAATGACCTAGACTTAAATTCTAAAAACAAATAAATCTCAATACAATCTTAGTGCCTTCTTTATGCACTTTGAAGTTAAGATAAATTCAAAAAAATGATTAATGCAATTATAAAATTTTCCATCAAAAATAAAGTTTTTGTCTGGCTAATGACCATAGCTCTAATTTTAGGAGGATTATACTCAATGAATAAGGTACCGCTAGATGCTGTTCCTGATATAACCAACAACCAAGTACTTGTAATTACTACAGCTCCCAATCTTGGAACAGAAGATATCGAACAATTTGTAACATACCAGGTTGAGCTAGCTGTAGCTAACTTACCCGATGTAATAGAAATTAGAAGTGTATCTCGTTTCGGGCTTTCGGTAGTAACAATAGTTTTCAAAGATGAAGCTGGCACTTACCTTCCTCGACAATTAGTTAGTGAAGCACTCGCCGAAGTTAAAAGTAAAATTCCAGAAGGTTTTGGAGAACCATTTATGGCTCCTATAAGTACTGGACTTGGCGAAATTTACCAGTATACCTTAGAGGTGTCTCCCAAATTTGAAGATAAATTCGACGATATGGAGTTACGTACTATTCAGGAATGGATAGTAAAACGTCAGATGGCAATGTTGCCAGGTGTGGTTGAAGTTAACTCATTTGGAGGTCGTGGTAAACAATACGAAGTATCTATAAACCCTGACAAGCTTAGGAGTATGAATGTGACTATGTCTGACGTGTTCGACGCTCTAAAAGATAATAATCAAAATACTGGAGGTGCTTACATCGAAAAAAACCACCAGGCAAACTTCATTCGTGGCGAAGGTTTAATGCGGTCTATCGAAGATATTAAAAATACACTTGTAGAAAACAGAGATGGCCGTGCAATATTTATACGCGATGTTGCCGAAGTTAAATTCGGAAGCTTTGTTCGTTACGGAGCTTTTACAGAAAACGGTAAAGGTGAAGCTGTAGGTGGAATAGTGATGATGCTTAAAGACGAAAATTCTAACGATGTAATTGATGCTGTAAAAGAACGTGTGGCATTAATTCAGAAATCTTTACCCGAAGGTGTAACTATAAAACCTTTCTTAGACAGGAGTAAACTAATAAAAAACACAACCTCTACAGTTGCTGAGAATCTTGCTTTAGGTGCCTTAATCGTAATCTTCATTCTAGTTATTTTCTTAGGTAACCTTAGAGGTGGATTAATTGTTGCTTCTACAATTCCACTAGCACTTTTGTTTGCTTTTATTATGATGAACATCTTTGGTGTTTGGGCAAACCTTATGAGTTTAGGAGCTTTAGATTTCGGTATTCTTATTGATGGAGCTGTAATTATAATCGAGAGTATGATTTTCTACCTCCACAGTAAAAGCCTCATAGGAACAAAATTAACTGCCGAAGAAAGAGATAAGATAGCATTTAAATCTGCTTCAAAAATGATGAATTCTGCTTTCTTTGGTCAGCTTATTATATTGATAGTATTTATTCCTATTCTAGCATTACAGGGTATAGAAGGAAAGATGTTCATCCCTATGGCTCAGACTTTTGGATTTGCGATAATTGGAGTTGCTATTTTGAGTTTGACTTACATTCCTATGATGGCTGCAACTTTTTTGAACGCTCCTAAAACTGATAAAAAATCATTTGGAGATAAAACTATTATTAAAATTGAGAACTTCTACTCTCTAATAATTCAGTGGGCGATAAATAATGGAAAGATTGTTATTTCTTCAGCACTAGCTCTTTTAATTACAGGTGTAATGTTGTTCAATTCTCTAGGAGCTGAATTTATTCCGAAGTTAGATGAGGGAGACCTTGCTTTTCAGATATTCATGAAACCAGGTACATCGCTTAGCGAGACTAAAGATGCTACAACTAAAATTCAGAAAATATTACTTGACAATTTCCCTAATGAGATTGAATCTATCCAAAGTAGAATTGGTGTTGCCGATTTACCAATGGATCCTATGCCATTAGATATTGCTGATTGTTTTGTTATACTAAAACCTCAAGACAGATGGACTAATGCTAATAGCAAAAAAGATTTGGCAGACAAAATGAAAGAGGAACTAAAGATTATTTCAGGTATTAATTTCGAATTCACTCAACCATTAGAAATGAGATTCAACGAATTACTTACCGGAGTGAGAGAAGATGTAGCTGTAAAACTCTATGGCGATAATTTGGATATTCTAGCAAGTAAAGCTATAGAAATTTCTAAATTAATTTCTGGAATAGATGGTGTTGGAGGTGTAAAAGCCGAAGCAACTAAAGGTTTACCTCAAATAACAGTTACTTACAATAGAACTCAACTTGGATTATACGGACTAAAAATAAACGCCTTGAATACTGTTATTCAAACAGCGTTTAGTGGTGCTGTAGCAGGTAGTATTTACGAAGGAGAACGTATGTTTGACCTTGTAGTTAGGCTAGATGAAAAACACAGAAAAAGTATTGATGATATCAAAAACCTATACATTACAACACCCGATGGAGTATCTATTCCTCTTAGCGAAGTAGCCGATGTTAGTTACAAATCTGGTCCTATGCAAATTGGTCGCGATAACACAAATAGGCGTACATATGTTGGTGTTAATGTTGAAGGCAGAGATATAAAATCTCTTGTTGAAGAAATTCAAGAAACACTCGACGAAAAATTAGAATTACCAACTGGCTATTATATCCGATACGGTGGAGCATTCGAAAACCTAGAAAGAGCATCTAAAAGACTTGCTATTGTTGTTCCAATTGCACTTGCTTTGATATTTATGTTAGTTTTCTTTGCTGTAAAATCAATGAAATATACTCTAATGATTTACATGGCAGTACCATTTGCAGCCGTCGGAGGTATATTTTCTCTTTACTTACGCGATATGCCTTTTAGTATTTCGGCAGGTGTAGGTTTTATAGTTTTATTCGGTGTTGCTGTACTAAACGGTCTAGTCCTTATTAGTGGGTTTAGCGAGCTTAAAGCTGAAGGTATTCACAGCATAAAAGACATAATAGTTAAAGGTTCTATGCGTAGAATCAGACCTATATTACTAACTGCCTCTACAGATATTTTAGGTTTTTTACCTATGGCAATATCTACATCAGCAGGAGCTGAAGTTCAGCAACCGCTAGCAACAGTAGTTATTGGGGGGATGCTAACCTCTACCCTACTTACGCTTATTGTTTTACCTATACTTTATAATTGGATAGAAAACATGAAATTTAAATCGTCTTCTATAAACTCTAAAACTGCAATTGCTACAATTTTAGTAGTTGGAGTTACAGGTTTTACTAGTTCTGCATCTGCACAAGAAATTGATAGCACACCTGTACAAAGTACTAATGAATTAGAAGTATTAATTACAAAATTATCCCTTAATAAAGCTTTAAGTATTTCTAAGGAGAACTATCCTTCTCTGAAAAGCGCTCAACTAGAAGTCGACAAACAAAAGGCTCTTAAAAGTACAGCATTCGATTTTGGAAGCACATCAATCTATACTGGTAAAGATGAAGTTTTAGAGAGGAATGCAGGAACTCAGAATATTATTGGAGTATCTCAAAACGGGATAGATCTATTTTCTATGCCTGCAAAATCAGGTCTAGCTAATTCTAGAACCGACCGTGCATTGAATGCTCAAAATCTAACCGTACAAGTATTAACTAGAGATGTATCTATTGCTTGGTATCGTGCTGCAATCAGCAAAAAACAATGGGAATTATTTAGTCAACTAGATAGTCTATACGAGAATTTTGAGGAAGTTGCCAAAATAAGATATAAGACTCAGCAAACATCTAAACTAGAGTATATATCGGCATCTGCTAAGTATAAACAATTGAAAGTAAACACCAAAAAATCTGAAAGCAACTACTATGCTGCTTTACAAATATTGAACCAGTATTTGGTTTTACCAGAACAATTTGATGTTGATTTAGAAGCAATCAATAACAATTTATACATTGTTGATAATTCGGATGACACCTTACAGTATAGTCCTGAATTGAAGTTGATGGAAACTACAAAACAAGTAGCAGAATCACAGTGGAAAGCACAGCGTTCTGGGTATTTACCTAAGATAGATTTAGGATATTCGAAACAAGCAGTTGATGGTACATCTGGTTACTACGGTTGGCAAGTAGGTGTTTCTGTTCCTTTAGTTTTTAATACTCAACACGGGAAAACTAAAGCAGCAAAATTGGATATGTTGATTTCTGAAAATCAATACGAGCAAAGAAAATTAGAACTTAACGCTCAGTATAATCAAATGATGAGCAGGTATTTAATTCTGAAAGATATAATTAATTACTACGAAACAGAAGCTCTACCTCTTGTAGACGAACAGATGGAGGCATCTACACTTTCGTATAAATTGGGAAGCATAGGATATGTACAGTACATTCAGAATATGGAAGCAGCAATAAATACTTTACTTGATTTTTATATTCAACAAGCAGAATATTACGAGCTATCAGCTCAGATAAAATATTTAACTGGAAAGTAGATAACGAGTTACGGGTTACGAGCAGGTTGCTGAGCGTAGCCGAAGTAGGTTGCTGAGCGTAGCCGAAGTAGGTTGCTGAGCGTAGCCGAAGTAAGTTGCAAGGAACGTGGGCCTAAGTAGAGTGCGAAGCTCCTACAAATGTCGTGTTAAGGTAAACTAAGCATTATCGTTATACTAAATGAAGCCTTAGAGAAATTGATGGATCTATTGCAACAGTAATCGAAAGCAATTAATAAACAATCGCAATAGATTCTTCGATTCCGCAAGCTCCGATCAGAATGACGAATATTATAAAAGACTAAAAAATTAAAAAGATGAATAAAAATTCAAAAAACATATTAGCCGTATTTGCACTTTCTACTGTATTAATTTCGTGTGGAAACGACAAATCATCATCAGAAAAAGATGGTAGTGAAACAGTGACAACTGAAATAAAAGATTCTCATAACGAAGAAGAAAGAGAAGAGCACGAGGAAGGGGTTGTAGAACTAACCACAAAACAGCAAGAATCTCTTGGCCTAAAACTAGGAAATTTTGAGATGCGTAATCTTACTACAACTGTAAAAACTAATGGTCAGCTTAGTGTTCCACCATCAGCTACTGCCGATGTAACAGTTGCTATTGGTGGTAACGTGAAAAAGATTTACGTTTTCGAAGGAGACAAAGTTAAGAAAGGACAACTTTTAGCAACATTAGAGCACCCTAACTATATTTCTCTTCAAGAAGATTTTGCACAAATTGCTAATCAGCTTGAATTTGGAAAAACAGAATATGAAAGACAAGAAGAGCTGTATAAAAATAATGCTGGATCTGGTAAAGACTTTCAGAAAGCTAAATCTAATTATTTCTCTTTAAAAGCTAAATTCTCTGGATTGAAAGCTAGATTGAGAATGTTAAATATTTCTACAACAAATACTAAGAATGGTGAAATCATAAATAGCATAAAAATCCTTGCTCCTATTTCTGGTTACATTAACGATATAAATATTAGAGTAGGTTCGTTTGTAGATTCTGCGGATAAACTTTTCACTATTAAAGACAACTCACAACTTCATGCTGATTTCTTAATTTTCGAGAAAGATATTTCTAAGCTTAAAATTGATCAGAAAATACATTTTGTAGGATCTGGATCTCCTGATAAAGAGTTTACAGGAAAGATTTTTGCTATTAGTAAAGAGTTTGAATCTAACTCTCGTTCAGTAAAAATTCATGCCAATATAGATGGCGACAAAACCTACTTAATTCCTGGCATGTACGTTTCTGGACATTTACATACCGATAAAATCAGTACTAAAACACTATCTAATAGAGCAATTGTTTCGGAAGGAACTAAATCTTACATCTTTATTTTGGACGAGGATCACAAAGAAGAAGGAAGAAATGCTTACAAGCAAATTGAAGTAGTTACTGGACGTAAAGACGAAGATTATACAGAAGTAAAACTTATGGACTCTATTCCTGAAAATACCAAAATTGTTATAAACGTGGCGTACTATCTTCTCTCTGACATGAATAAAGAAGAAACGAAACACGAACATTAAAACAAATTAGGAACAAATTATTCTAGTATAATTTTGGTTACACAGCATCAGTAATATAAATAAAAAATCCCATCTACTAAATGTAGGTGGGATTTTGTTTTATGGATTGTCAATGCATTGTTTTGGTTCTAAGCCTATCTTGATATTAGCAAACCAATAGGCTAGTTTCTCAACCTCTTCATTGGTCATTAAAGCTTCGGGATGTTGCCCTAAATATTCGTGCATTGGCATCCATCGCCTTCTGACCAAATCAGCATTTCTATCTATTTTTTTTTGTTTCTCTTCTTTAGTATATTTACTCCAAGTAGAGAAATTCAATTTTGCTTTACCGTCTTCTACATGACCCGAAACATACCATGACATTGGAGCTACACTAGCATACCAAGGATAGTTTGTATTGTTAGAATGGCAGTCGTAACAAGCATTAACTAACATTTTTCGAATATCATCTGGAGTTTCAATTTCATTCTCAAAACTTCCTTTAGGATTTATTTCTCCAATATTTTTTTCGGGAATAAATAACTGTATCCCTAAAAATAAAGCTATGAAAAAATAGATAATATACTTTAGTTCGTTCATTTATTTGCGAATAACAAATTCAGAATCTGACATTCTAACTTTAGCTAAACTTGCATACTTATCAGTATCTAAACGGAAGCCAACTGGTAATACCAAAACACTAGCCTGTCCATCTTCTTTAAGGTCAAGAACCTCATCGTATTTTTCTGGTTGAAATCCTGCTATTGGGCAAGAATCAATTCCTTCTAACGCACAAACAGCAAGTAAATTACCTAGTACAATGTGAGCTTGATATTCTGCCCAAACTTTCTTTTTAGCATCGTCCATACCTGATAGGAATCCCTTCATCATTTTAGACATTCCCTCTAGACTTTCTTCAGATACACCTCTTTGCTCTGCAATATCTTTTACATATCTATCTACTTGAGCATCGCCCAAATCAGTATCAACAGTAAGTACCAAAAGGTGAGATGCCTCAGATACTTGCTTTTGTCCCCAAGAATATTGAACTAATTCTTCTCTTAGTTCTTTGTTCTCTACCAAAACAATCTTTCCTGGTTGCAATCCAAATGAAGTTGCTGTAAGGTTTGCTGCTTTCAATAATGTGTCTAATTGTTCCTCGCTAAGTTTCTTTGATGTATCAAACTCTTTTGTTGCATATCTCCAATTTAGGCTATCTAAAATATTCATGTTTTTTATCTTTTTTGTTGAGCTACAAATCTACAATGTTTATATGACAGTCGTCATACTATTTGATTATTTGAGAATAAGGTTTGTTTATGGTGATACAGTGAATTGTAATGCTGTGATGATATTTAGTTTTTTGGCATTTTTTGCTTGTCGTAAAACTTAATCTCAAGCTGATAATTATCTAGAAGAATTGAAACCAAAGTAAACTCATCTTGCCATATTTTCTGTTCTATTTTCTTGTCTTCGTACATTTGAGGGTTCCCCATGAAAGTTTCTAAACCAAACTTTTCCCTATTAGTTCTAACATAGGCATCGTATAATTTCTTAGTATCTTTTGCCGGTTTTACACTATATTTTACAAATCCTGCAACAAGTTTATTATCGGCAAATAGGAAGTTGACATTTGCAGTATCTTTCATTGATTGAATCTGATAACTTATCATATCGGCTGTTACCTTAAAATCAGGTTCTTGCTGATAAGTATTATTTATTTGCTCGTAAGTATCTCCCCAGTTAGAACGTGCAAAATCAGTTTCTGGAGTTGATTCTGTACAAGATATAAATGATATTAATAATAAAATATATGCTAGTTTCTTCATTCTGTATGAATTTATTTTTATAATTTCTCTTGTAAATATTTTGCCGTGAAAGACTTCTTACTTTTATGCATATCTTCGGGAGTACCTTCAAACATGATATTCCCTCCTCTTTTCCCACCTTCTGGTCCAATATCAATTATCCAATCGGCAGATTTAACTACATCTAAATTGTGTTCCACTACAACTATTGTGTGACCTTTATCAACAAGAGCATTAAATGATTTTAGTAGTTTTTTTATATCGTGGAAATGTAACCCTGTTGTAGGCTCATCGAAAATAAATAATGTCTTGCCCGACTTACTTCCTTTAGATAAGAAATATGCAAGTTTTACACGCTGTGCTTCTCCTCCTGAAAGTGTGTTTGATGCCTGCCCCAAGTGAACATATCCCAAACCAACATCTTGTAAAGGTTTAATTTTACGGTATATTTTATCTTGCTCGTATTTCTCAAAAAACACTAAAGCCTCGTTAACTGTCATCTCTAAAATATCAGAAATAGACTTGTTATGAAACTTAACTTCTAATACCTCTTTCTTGAATCGTTTACCTCCACAATCCTCACATGTGAGATGTACATCTGCCATAAACTGCATCTCTATGGTTACTTCTCCTTCTCCTTTACAAGTTTCACAACGGCCACCTTCCACGTTAAAAGAAAAATGTTTTGGTTTAAATCCTCTAACTTTAGATAGACTTTCATTAGCAAACAAATCTCTTATTTCGTCGTAAGCTTTTAGGTAGGTAACTGGATTTGATCTCGATGATTTTCCAATTGGATTTTGATCTACAAACTCAACAATTTTTATCTCGTCGATATCTCCTTCTAAACCTGTATACTGACCTGGCTTTTCGCCATAACCCAAAATGTGACGTTGTACAGCTGGATATAAAATTCTCTTTACTAACGAGCTTTTTCCCGAACCACTAACTCCTGTAACAACACTAAGCATGTTAAGAGGAAACTTAACATCTATATTATGTAAATTATTTTCTCTTGCTCCAACTACTTTTATGAAACCTCTAAACTTCCTACGTACTTCAGGAATAACTAAAGACTTACGTCCTGTTAAATACTTTGCAGTAAGAGAATCTGCTTTATCTAAATCGTCATAAACTCCTTCGAAAACTACTTCTCCTCCATGTATTCCAGCTTCAGGTCCAATATCGATAATGTAATCGGCCTGTTTCATTATATCTTCGTCGTGCTCAACAACAATTACCGTGTTGCCAAGATCTCGCAATTTCATTAAAACGGTTACCAACTTCTCGGTATCTTTTGAGTGTAACCCAATACTTGGTTCATCTAAAATATACATCGATCCCACCAAACTAGAGCCCAAAGAGGTGGCAAGATTAATTCGTTGTGACTCCCCTCCAGAAAGAGTTGACGAAGTTCTGTTTAGAGTTAAGTAGCTAAGACCAACATCCAACAGAAAATCAATTCTTGTTTTTATCTCAGCGATTAATCTCTTTGCTACCTTAATTTCGTATTCGCTAAATTCTATAGAATCAATAAAAACCTTGAGTTCATCTAAAGGTAACTCAACTAATTCTGAAATACTTTTATTGGCAATTTTTACATAATTTGCTTCCTCTTTCAAACGTTTACCATTACAAACTGGACAAATAGTTTTACCTCTGTAACGAGAAAGCATTACTCTATATTGAATTTTATATGAATTCTCCTCAACCATCTTAAAGAAATCGTTGATTCCTTGAAAATGTTTACACCCTTGCCAAAGCATGTCTTTCTGTTCGGCAGTAAGTAAATAGTAAGGTTTATGAATTGGAAAACCTGCCTTATCGGCATTATCTATAACCTGATATTTCCATTCTTGCATCTTCTCCCCTTTCCAAGCAACAACGCAATCCTCAAACAAACTCAATCCCGAATTTGGAATTACTAAATCCTGATCTACACCAATTACATTCCCATAGCCCTCACATTTAGGGCAAGCTCCGTAAGGATTGTTGAAACTAAAAAGATGAGTGTTTGGCTCGTTAAATAAAATCCCGTCTAACTCGAATTTATTAGAAAAAGTTTTTCTTTTTTTATCAGATGCATTCTCAATTATACATTCTCCTTTGCCCTCGTAAAAAGCAACTTGAATAGAATCACTAGTCCTGTTCCAAAAATCCTCATCATTTTTTACAGCAATCCTATCAACAACTAAAAATATATCTTTTAAAGAATCTAAATCTTCTCTTTTAATGGCGTCTTTAATCTTAACAACTTCATCGCCCACTTGTATTCTTGCATACCCCTGCATATCCAAAACTTTTAAAGTTTCGGACATAGTTCTTTCTCCAACAACAATAATTGGACTCAACAGTAAAAACCTTGAGCCAACATCCATCTTTTTAAGAAAATTGGTAACACTAGTAACTTCATGCTTTTCTACCAACTTACCAGAAACTGGAGAAATTGTTTTACCAATACGTGCGTAAAGCAACTTGATGTAATCGTAAATCTCAGTAGAAGTGCCAACCGTAGAACGAGGATTTGTAGAATTCACCTTTTGCTCTATGGCAATGGCTGGCGAAATACCTTTTATGTAATCGACCTTTGGTTTGTTCAACCTCCCCAAGAACTGACGAGCATAAGACGATAAACTCTCTACATAACGTCTTTGTCCTTCGGCATAAAGCGTATCGAAAGCCAAACTTGATTTACCAGAACCCGAAAGACCTGTGATTACCACCAATTTATTTCGAGGAATAGCAACATCTATCCCTTTTAGATTGTGCAATGCAGCTCCCTTTATTAAAATATTTTCTTTAGGACTTAATTCGTCGAAATTCTTTGGCATAATTATTTTATTAATTTGCAAAGGTAATGATATGCTTTGGTGATGCAAACTCTAATTTAGATTTGATGTTTGGTTTTATCGTGATAAGTTTTAGATTTTAAAGTTTTGTGTCGCTCTTATGGAGCTAGACATTTGATGTGGTTATCTTTTTTTATAAAGGTATCATCCCTAAAGAGACTTTATACTTAAAGTACAAGTCTCATAGGGGCGACGACTTTGTTGATTTTATTATTAATTTTTGGATGAACTCCCTAGGAGTGACACATGTTATATCTGCATTATTATTGATTCTCTTTCAAGCTTGTAACTTATGGTTTAATTCTCTTTTTATTAGAGTTATAGTCAAGTATAATCTATGTTTTATTACATAATTTTTTTCTACAACTTGCTCCCACTAGAGATAGAAGCGATAGCTTATTTTGGATAAAAGTTGTGAAGCTATTATTTTTAGAGCGACTTTAGGAGCTCCTAATAAATAACATTTAGCTGAACACTTTTATCCAAAATAACTTTAGCGGATAGCGCGTAAAAGTGCAAAAAAAAGACTACCTCAAAAAAATGAGATAGCCTTGAAATATTTTATTTAACAGAATCCTTAAACTCTACCTGGATAAACTTTAAGAGCTGCCTCTATAACTACGGCCGCCTCTATTAGATCTTCTTCTTTAAGTACATAAGCTATACGAACCTGATTCTTACCTAGCCCTGGTGTAGAGTAAAAACCTGTAGCTGGCGAAACCATAACCGTTGTACCGTTAAATTCAAATTCCTCTAATATCCACTGTGCAAATATATCAGAATCGTCTATTGGCAGCTCGGCAACACAGTAAAATGCACCTTTTGGCATAGGAACTTTAACGCCATCAATACTATTTAGTTTGTTTACAAGTGTGTTTCTGCGTTGTACATATTCAACCTTAACTTCATCGAAATAACTCTTTGGTGTTTTAAGTGCCGCTTCGGAAGCTATTTGTGCGTATGTTGGAGGCGAAAGACGGGCCTGTGCAAATTTCATTGCTGTAGACATAACCTCTTTATTTTTCGAAACTATAGCTCCAATACGCGCTCCACACATTGAGTAACGTTTAGAAACTGAATCGATAACAATAGCATGTTCTTCTAGGTCTTTTATATTAAGTATAGAAATTGGCTCTTCGCCATCGTATGTAAACTCACGGTAAACCTCATCGGCAATCAAGAAAAGATCGTGTTTAATCACCATTTCTTTTAGCTGATTTAACTCTTCTTCGGAATACAAATAACCTGTAGGATTGCCTGGATTACAAATCATAATTGCTTTTGTCTTCTCAGAAATCTTCTTCTCGAATTCGGCAATTGGAGGTAATGCAAACCCCGTATCTATAGACGATTCTATAGGTACAATATTAACCCCGTTGGCAGTAGCAAATCCGTTGTAGTTTGCATAGAAAGGCTCAGGGATAATTACTTCATCAGTTTCGTCCATTATGCTTCCTAGTGCAAAAGTAATAGCTTCTGATCCTCCTGTTGTTACAATTATATCATCTTTAGAAATATCTATATCAAACTCTTTGTAGTAACCACAAAGACCTTCTCTGTAAGATTCAAACCCTGCAGAGTGAGTGTATTCTAAAACTTTGATATCGAAGTTTTTTACAGCATTAACGGCAACTTCAGGAGTCTTTATATCGGGCTGACCAATGTTTAAGTGCAAAACTTTCGTACCTCTTTTTTTAGCTTCTTCAGCAAAAGGGACTAGTTTACGAACTGGTGATTGAGGCATGCTCGCTCCTTTTATCGAAATCTTTGGCATCTTATAATTTGTATAAAGTTGTTATAAAAATAAATATAGTGTAAAGTGATGCAAATGTGCAAAAAAAAGTTAATTGTTTCGCAGTTTTTGAGTTAAAAAACACAGTCGTATGTTGTTAAATGCAGGTTAAAAAATGGTATAATTATACTAGTGTATTTAATCTACCTATATTTAAAGCAAAAATAACCTACTAGCTCTGTTAATGAAAGAATTTATAAGAAGAGAAATATTACTTTTTTTCGCATTTATATTTGTGGTGAATGTATTGCAGGGACAGAGTTTTGCGAATAAATATTTTTTTGATGACAACAGAGATTATGAGAAGATTCCTTTCATTTTTTCAGGAAATCAGATAATAATTAAATTGAAGATTAACGATTCTAAACCCATTAATTTTATACTAGATTCGGGTGTAAAAACTCCAATAATTATTGATGTTCCACAGTTTGACACTATAAAAGTTGGCGAAGTAAAGAAAATAAAGATAAAAGGGTTAGGAGAAGGTAAAGGATCGGAAGCTTTGATTGCTTATAAAAACAGAATTAATATCGGCAATCACATAATCAACAATAATCAGACTGTACTTGTAATGCTAGAAGACCTATTCTACTTATCAAATAGACTAGGGCATCAGATTAATGGGATTATTGGTTTCGATATTTTTAGAGACTTTATTGTTGAAATTAATTACGACCATCAATACCTTAAACTACACAATCCATATAAATACAAATATTCTAAAAGTAAAAAATATATAAGTAAGGACTTATCTTTTAACCGAGGCAAACCTTACGTACACTTAAATGTAGAAATGCCAGACGGAGATTTGGTACCCGTAAAATTACTAGTTGATACTGGAGGGAGTGATGCTCTTTGGCTGTTTCATAATTCTCACGAAGAAATTGGTAATCCTGAAAAGTTCATTCCTGATTTTTTAGGAAGAGGTTTGAATGGTGATATTTATGGTAAACGTTCTAGAGTAAATAAATTATATTTTGATGATATTTTTTTAAAAGAAGTTACAGCTTCTTACCCTGATTCGTCTTCAGTCTCTTTTGTAATGATGCACAAAGAAAGAAACGGAAGCATTGGAGGTGGAGCACTTAGTAGGTTTAAAGTGATAATTGATTACACTAACAAAAAAATCACTTTCAAAAAAGGTCGAAAATTTCGAAAAAAATTTCAATATAACATGAGTGGTATTGAGTTTTATATGCCATATCCCGAACTTCCAATCTACGAGGTTCACAGTGTTAGAGAAGGATCGCCTGCAAGTAAAGAAGGAGTAAAAGTAGGAGATGTGCTAACATCCATAAATTACATTAAGGCTTCATCGTTCTCTTTTCCCGAAATTATGGCAAAGTTCCAAGATAGAGATGGTCGTAGAATTAGAATGTCTTTGAGTAGAAACGGAGAAGTTATTAAAGTTAAGTTTAGTTTGAAAAAGGAGATATAGCTTATCTTTTCTTTACCACTAGCAAAATACCGCGAGTAGTAATCCAAGTAATGCTAGAAAACAACAAACCAAAAAACACACTTCCAATAAGTAAAATGTAAAAACTTTCTCCTAAATTATTTAGTATTTCTGTATCACTAGTAAAACTTACATTACCGTTGAAGTTACCATTAAATAAAAAATAGCCTGTTTGGTAATTTGCATAAATCAATGCAAAAACCATGGGAGGTAAACTTATATTTGTTGCAAAAAACACAATGGCTTTGTTAAGTTTCAGGAAATGAGATAATGCAACAGCAGCTATCGATTGAAATCCATAGATAGGGATAATTGCAATAAACACACCCAAACTCATAGCACTTGCAACCTTATTGGGATTGTCGCTATTTGATAGAAATATATTTTTTAAAAAATCTTTAAATCTAAAGTCTTTAATCTTCTGAAACATGTGTCTATTTTATATTGCAATAATAGTGAGAAAAAAAAGGTTATATATCTGAAATGGCGGATTATTATCGTTATTTTAGGTACTTCATAGGTAGCCTAATGGAAATAGTGAACAACAGTAGTATACATCTTATTTTATCAGTTTTCGAAAAAGATATTAGACAGATAAAACTAAACCAAAAAGTAAAATTATCATTCTTAGGAGATTTCAATAATTCCTAAACTGCAATAGTTTATTATGTAGGACATACAATTAACAACGATTCTAAAACTATACAATGTATAGCCAAAATAAATAATATTGACAGCTTAAGCTTTGTAAACAAAACTTTTGTGAACGCCAAAATTATGGTGGCAAATACAGGCGCAAAAGCACTTCCTAGCCAATCTATTATTAAAATAGGAAAAGAAAAGTCAATATTAGTGTTAGAAAAAAACGAAAATGAAATTTACTATTTCAAAAAAGTAACTATAACTCCTAAAAAACTTCTAATGGGTATACTGAAATTGAAGAACAAGAAGACTTTAAAAACGTATTGATAAAAGGCAGTTACAATATTTCAAACTAGTAATTAAAAGCGTATAACTATTTTTATTTCTTCTTCAGCTCTAATTATTGAGCTACGTAAAACAATGTTTAAATATGCTTTTACCTTTTAATCTTTTAGAAATAACAGTAAACAATCATTTGTTGGTCATTTAGTTTCAGAATATGACAAAATTAATGTCTAAATATTTTTATATGACAGTAATATTTTAAAAATTTGCAAAAAATAGAAAATAATGAGAAGAAAAATCGTTGCAGGAAACTGGAAATTGAATAACGACATCAATCAAGGGTTGGCGTTAGTTAAAGAATTAGCATCTCAAGTTGCTGAGAAGAACCCAACTGCCGAGGTAGTTGTGGCTCCATCTTTTGTAAATCTTGCTGGTGTAGTTAGCGAACTTAAAAATTCTAAAATTGAGGTTGCAGCTCAAAATATGAATGAAAACGCTAGTGGAGCATTTACTGGAGAAGTTTCAGGAGATATGCTTACTGCTATTGGAGTAGAAAAAGTTATACTTGGTCACTCTGAGCGTCGTGCTATTTACGGTGAATCTGATGAGCTTTTAGCTAAGAAAACTGATGCTGCTTTGGCAAATAACTTAGAGGTTATTTTCTGTATAGGAGAACTTTTAGAAGAAAGAAAATCAGGAAGTCACTTTGAAGTTGTAGCTGGACAGATAGAAAAAGGTCTTTTCCACCTAGAGGCAAGTGCTTTTGATAACATTGTATTGGCTTATGAGCCAGTATGGGCTATTGGAACTGGTGAAACTGCAAGTCCTGAGCAAGCTCAAGAAATGCACGCTCACATACGTAAAGTAGTTGATGCTAAGTACGGTGCTAGTGTAGCTACTAAACTTCCAATTTTATATGGAGGAAGTGTTAAGCCAGGAAACGCTAAAGAGATCTTCTCTAAAGAAGATGTTGATGGTGGTTTAATTGGAGGTGCTGCTTTAAAATCTGAAGATTTTATGGGAATAGTTACTGCTTTTGACTAAGTAAAAAACATAATATTTTTAAAATGAAGGAACCTTATGGGTTCCTTTGTTTGTTTTATAAGTTTTGTAACTTGTCGGCCTGCAAAACCTGACTAAGGGGGTGATGTTATATGCATAAAAAATAAAAAACATATCAAGTGAAATATTTAGAGTTTAAATTCAGAGTTAGTCCAAAACAACCTTGGAAAGACATACTAGAGGCAGAATTGGGAGAAATAGGGTTTGAAAGTTTTGCGGATACTGATGAAGGTATTGATGCTTACGTTCAAGAAGAAAACTTTGATGAATCTAGCTTTGGAAACATATCGGTTTTAAGCAATGGAATGTGCGAAATTGGGTTTAAAAAAAATAAGGTAATTCCTAAGAATTGGAACGAAGAGTGGGAAAGGAACTTCTCCCCTATCAACGTAGATAACAGGTGTGTAATTCGCGCTCCTTTTCACGAAGCTACAGATGCCGATTTCGAGATTATTATTGAACCAAAAATGTCTTTCGGAACTGGACATCATCAAACCACCCACCTAATGATTAGTTACATACTTGATATGGATGTAAAAAATATAAAAGTGATGGATATGGGTTGCGGAACTGGAATACTTGCAATTCTTGCAGCACAGAAGGGTGCGACAAATGTTGATGCAATAGATATTGACGAATGGGCTTATGAAAACACTATGGAAAATGCAAAGCGAAATAATGTTGATTTTATTAAAGTAGCTAAGGGAGATGCAAACCTATTAAAGGGATATGAAAATTGCGATTTATTTATTGCCAACATCAACCGAAACATTCTAATAAACGACATGGTTACTTATGCTAAATCTATAAAAAATGGAGGCCAAATTTTGTTGAGTGGATTTTATGAAAGCGATATAAATCAATTGGTGGCAGAAACAGAAAAACACGGATTTGTACTTCAAGAAAAAAGAAATAAAGAATCGTGGGCAGCTCTTCGTTTTACAAAATTAGATTAATACAAAATACCTTTTTACTTTTTTAAATAGAACACTATCTCCTAAGATAATTGACATAACACCTACTTTTATGAAAAAATACCTGATAATAATTATTCTATTTTCATCTCAGTTCTTGTTTGCACAGAGCAAGAAACAGTTTTCTCTAGAAACAGAAAAGTTTGAACCAGAGCTCATACAGTTTATGAGAAACAAGAATAACACAGGTCAGGCTATAGCCGATAAATTCATTAGTGATTATGCCTCATACTCAGCAAACAGTAAAACATTAATAATAGAACTCCTGAATAATCTAAGAAAAACAAGACTAAAAAAAATAGAATTTTACGATCAAGTTCTTCAATCAATAATACTAGTAGATTCTATTAAAAAAGGTAATGGATCTAATTCTACTACATGGATTTCATCTTACAATAAATTTATATCTAACAATAGCAATACTACTAAACAAAAAGAGAAGTTTATTGAAGCCAATTATAATGTTTTAGCAAAATCTCAACTAAATCCGAAATCTAGAAAAATTAAATGGAGAACTACTGGAGAATTAGTTTACGATTCTAAAGACATAATAAAGTATTCAATAAAGGGAAGTGATTTGTACTGTACTTCCGGCTCCGATAGTTTGTCCATATCAGATGTGGAAGCTTCTTTTATCCCTTCTACACAAAAGATAGAAGTATCTAATTCTAAAATTTATTGGAATGCCCAATCGTTTTCTAAAGATTCATTATACGTAATCGCAAAAAATATTTCTATCGATGTAAAAGATAAGGGTTACAAAGTGGATTCTGTAATACTACATGATAATTATTTTTTTAAACATAAAATATTAGGTAGCCTTGAAGGAAGAGCCGAAACAAGAAACCCTAAGAAAAAGGTATACCCAGTTTTTAAAAGTTACATGAATAGTATTTATTTCAAAAACATTACTCCTGGTGTAGATTTTAATGGTGGTATACTTATTAAGAAAAACACTTTTTATGGTGTAGGAGACAATACTAGAAAAGCAATTCTTCATTGTAAGAAATACGATAGAGATGCATTTTTGTTTGGTTCTAAGAGTTTTATATTTACTAGAGACAAAATATTTTCGCCAGAAACAAACATCAGTATCAGAATATTGGGTGATTCTATTTTCCACCCCGATGTATCAATGAGTTACAATGTAGTTAGTGCGAAACTAAATGTTTCAAAGAACGGTAATAAACTTTCAGAATCTCCATATTCAAATTCGTATAATAATATTGATATGTTCTTGAAATCTATTTCTTGGACAAGTGGTGACAATACTGTTTATTTTGATACCGAAGCACACGTAAATATTCCATTTATCTCTAATCATTACTACGAAAGGGAAATTTTCAAACAGTTTCAAGGTCTTAACAATGTGAATCCATTAGTTCAACTATACGATGTGTATATGTATAGCGATGGATATGACGGTTTATCTGTGGAATTCATATCAGATCAGATGGGAGTACCTAGACAGCATACAATTCACTTATTAATGGAATTGGCAGCTATGGGTTATGTTTATGTTGATTTAGACCTGAACACCGTAAGTTTTAGCGAAAAATTCCTAAACCTTGTGGAGGCTTATAAAGGGAATAAAGATTTCGATGTTATTATATTTAATACTGTTAGAGACAAATCAACTAAGGGTACAATCAGCTTAGACGATGGCAAAGCTTCTCTTTTAGAAATTGATAGAATAACCCTATCAACAAAAAATAAAGTATATGTATTTCCTAGTGACACCGTAGTAGTTAATAAAAATCTTAACCTGAAGTTTAATGGTGAAGTAAATGTTGGTAATTATGAGTTTTTCGGTAGCGATTATTCTTTCGACTACGACGAGTTCAAGGTGGTAATGAATGGGAATCAACAAATGCAGTACTATGTACCTTCATGGCGACGTAACGAATACGGGAAGCTCTATCCTGTAAAAGTAATAAATCCTATAGATTCTCTAAGAGGAGAATTATTTATAGACTTTCCCACAAATAAATCTGGAAGATTACAGTATACTGACTACCCTAAATTCAATAACACAAGAGATGCATATGTATTTTACGACCTACCTCAAATTAAGAATGGCGTTTACACAAAAGATCAGTTATATGTAAAATTAGCTCCTTTCGAATTAGACTCATTAACAACTATTAGCTCTAGAAATGTTAAATTTTACGGTAGTATCCACTCTGGAGGAATATTTCCTGATATAGATTATTTTGTAAAAGTTCAGAAAGATTTTTCGTTGGGGTTCTTGTACGATACCGAGATAGAAGGATTGGATTTATTTAACAAAGGCACCTACAGAGATGAGTTGACATTAAATTTGGAAGGTCTTAATGGTCGTGGAAGAATATCTTACCTATCATCAGAAATAGAGTCTGATAATATTGAATTTTATACTGATTCGCTTAAATCTATAGCTCATAGTTTCAAAGTAGATTACACAGTTAACGATACTCTAAATACACCTTTAGGCTTAGCCGATAATGTTTCTGTATTTTGGAAACCCGAGGCCGATAGTATGACTATCTCTATGTTAGAAAAACCATTTATTTTTTATGATGGTAATGTTAGTTTAGAAGGAAATCTAGCATTCTTAGGCAAGGAACTTACTGGAGAAGGAGATATCTTATTCGAAACAGCCGAAATTAAAAGTGGATACTATAATTTTTATGGAGACTCTATAAATAGTAATATGTTAGATTTCAAACTAAGGGAAACACTTGACTCTCCATCAGAAGTAGAAATTAATAATTCGGCAGGTGTAGTAGATATGATAAAAAGAGAAGGTCGTTTTATGCTACATGACGATAGTGCCTATGTAAGCTTCATAACAAACAAATATATTGCGTATATAGATAGTGTTGTGTGGAAAATGGACGATAAAACCATTGAGCTTACTAGTACCGATGAAAATAAAACACCTTGGTTTGTAACAGTAGATCCTACTCAAGACTCTTTACGATTCCAAGCAGCACAGGCTAGTTACGATCTAGTTACCGATAAACTAGACATTTCTAAATTGCTAGGAATAGAGGTGGCAGATGCTTTTGTTTATCCTGAAAACAATCAACTAGAGATTCTTGATAACGGATGGATGCAAGGTTTTGAAAACGCAAAGATCAAAATTGGAATCGGAGCCAACGAACATACTTTAGAAAATGCTAATATCGTAGTACATTCATCTAAAAACTACTCTGGTGATGCCGAATACTACTATACCGATACAGACAGTATAAAACACCCAATAACACTTACATCACTCTATGTAGATACACTATCTGGTAAATCTATTGGACGTGGAGATATATTGGCAGACGAAGAATTTATGCTAAACCCATATTTTAGTTTCAACGGTACAGTTGAGGTAAGTGGAGCTTCAAAATATTTAAGATTCCAAGGCTATTCTGGTATTCAAAATTATTGCGATGATATTGATGCCGGAGAAATACCAATAGAAGGAAATGTGGATCCAAATAATGTAAAGGTTGAGATTACTAACTTCGACGAACTACCTGAATACTCATTTATTTACAATGGTATTTATTCGGCTGATAGTACTTATTCTGCTGCATTCCTTTCTACAAACAGAGATTTGATAGATTATGATTTTATTTCGGCTAAAGGAAGTATTACTTACGACGAACCTGAGGCATGTTATGCTATTGGTGGCGACACAATAAATGGCATTATGCAGGATGAAGTTCGTTTTTACAACGACGAGTGTAGGTTGGGAGCTAAGGGTGAATTGAAATTATATAATCCAGATAAGGTTTTTGAAATTAAGTCTTATGGAAACATTGATTTTGATATGAATGCAGAAATTATTCAAACTCAAATGGTGTTAGGTTTGAATTTCGAATTCAATAAAATTATAATGGACGAAATACGTATAAACCTTCAAGAAGCAAGTTCTAAAGGGGTATTTGAAGAAGAATCTAAAATACAGAAATTAGGATTTTCTAGGTTAATGAATAAGCCATATGGGGGCGATACTGACGGGTTAGGAATATTTGGCAAAGATTTACCTAAGGAATTACAATTCGGCATACTACTGAGCGATATAGAGTTCTTTTGGGATGCAGATCAGAACCTGTTCTTATCGGGGAATGAAGTAGGTGTACATAACTTTAATGGCAATCTAGTAAACAAAATATTTAATGGAAAAGTTGAAATAAAGAAACGAAAAGGAGGAGATGATATTACCATATACATAGTCTCCCAGAATGGTAAATACTTCTATTTTAGCTTTAGGGATAATGTTCTTAATTTCTATACCAACAATAGAGATATCATGGATAAATTTGATGCAATTGAAGATGAGGATAGAGAGAAGGAAGTTAACGGTATCAAATATAGATTCAAGAAAGCATCTAAGCTAAAAGTTAGATCTTTCCAAAATAAATACATTTAAAAAAATGGTTCTACCATAATTCACTACTTTTGTATAGTTTAAATTTAATAAAGACATATGTCACCTAATGAAAAAACAAAAGAAAAATTAGAAGTTAAAACAGACGTAAGAAACAATCATCAGATTATATTGTTTAATGACGATGTTAATACTTTTGATTTTGTTATAGAAACACTAATTAACACTTGTGAACACGGTTTAGAGCAAGCCGAACAGTGTGCGATGATAGTTCATTACAAAGGAAAGTGTGGTGTAAAAACAGGAAGTCTAAAAGATCTTAAACCTCGCTGTAGTAAGCTGTTAGAATTAGGACTTTCAGCATCAATAAAATAATTATAAAAATCTCTATAATTTATTTTGTCAAGTTAATTTTTCATCTACCTTTGCATCCGCAAAACAATAAGGCCTCGTGGCGCAACTGAATAGCGCATCTGATTACGGCTCAGAAGGTTACAAGTTTGAATCTTGTCGAGGTCACAAATAAATGTAAATGTATAATTTTTTACATTTTTAAAGAATATCATTACAAAAGCGAAAGCAACTTGTATTTTTAAAAAACATAATTATTGGCCTCGTGGCGCAACTGAATAGCGCATCTGATTACGGCTCAGAAGGTTACAAGTTTGAATCTTGTCGAGGTCACTGTTTAATGTAGAAAAGCTCAACCAAAAGGTTGAGCTTTTTTCATTCTATTTGAAAATACAATACCTTGTGTAGCATCACTGAGATCAACGTCAGTTTCGGGGGTGGAGTACAAAAATTATACATCTAAGTTACAAAGTTCCTACTTCGCATATCAACATCTAAAACTTTGCAAATATTACTATAATTCACAGAAACAAAAAACTTTGGTTTTAATAGTTCTGGTTGAAATTCAATTGTTATAATCTTCAACTACATTTTTAAGATTCTTCTTACTAATCTTTTTTATTAGAAAACTAGATAATATAAAGTATAGAATTACAACTCCCCATGAATTTAGCCAATAATGAAAAACATCTGAAAACTCCGCCCCTCTTTGAGTAAGAGCAATAAAACCTTTAACTGCGTGAGTACTTGGAATTAGATACGACAAAAGAACTTGCCATTGAGGCATTGCCTCAACGGGCCATGAAACTCCAGATAGGAACATAAATGGGATACTTGTAAAAACTAATATCATAAGTGCATGCTCCCTCTTTTTGAAGAAAGTAGAAATTGTTATACCCATAAATATAATGCCAAAAATATATGGAGTTATAAATACAAGTACCTCAGCATAACTACCTCTCATTGGAAATTTAAATAACCTAAAGATAACAACAACAACATATAGCGCATTAATAGCATAAATAGAGAAGTATGCCAAACTTTTCCCAATTACAATTGCCATAGCGCCTCCTAGCTTTGTGCCTAACTTTACAATATAATTATTTGTGCCTTTTTCTTTTAAAGTGCCTCCTATTAGTCCAATTCCAACAAGTAATGTTTGTTGTAATATTAAAAGAAATAATGATGGTATAAGGTAAGTAGCATAGCCACCTCTTGGGTTGTATAAAGAGTACGTTTCTATTGGAAGAGGATTTATCTCTTTATAAGCCTGTTCAAGTTGATTACCCTTTGCTGTTCTCCTCATTATTTCTATACCCGCAGATAGAGTACCAATAGAGTAAGTTGCAGCTGTCATTATTTGCTTATAGATAATCATGAATGCAGCATCTGCATAAACGGATACAGTAGCTGTTTGAGAACTTAAAATCTTTTTTTCGAAATCTTGAGGTATAAATATTACGCCATGAACTTCATCTTTTTCAAAAGAAGTTATTCCTTCTTGAAAATCATTTGTTTTAGATGCTACGTTAACTTCAAATGTAGCATCTAGCATTGAAATTAATTTCCTGCTCATGCTACTGTTGCTTTGATCTACAACAATTACTGGCACATCTTTAACTAATTCATTGTCATAAGCTAAAGAGTACAAAACGGGATAAACAAACACTGCTATTATAAACAACATAATTACTCCACTATCTTTGAATATGTTTTTATATTCATCTAACCACACTTTTATGATTAAATTTACTGGTCTATATATGTTCTTTTTATTCAAATTAATTTTGTTTTATTGTCAATGAAATTTTTCTATGATTTACTCCAATATTTTTCTTTTGTAAGAAGGGATTTTAATCTACTAGAGAATAAAAGAGGTAGCAATATGAATATCATTAGTGCACCAAACGAAGGTAAACTATAAATTAATGGGAAGTTTTTCGTTTCTATATTTAAATAGATATTCAAATAGTGAGTAAAAGGAAAAAGTACAGAAACTTCTTGCATTAGTTTACTCATTGCCAATAGAGGAAAAGTTAATCCTGCAAATGAGAAAGCTAATGATGCATACATAGCACCCATACTTAGTGCTAATCTTATATTTGGGAATATAATAACTATTAAGAATCCCATTGCTTGGTATGCTAATACAAATAGTATTGTAGCTATGAGTAAGGCTAAAGTATTGCCATGGTTGGTCATGCCTATAATTCCGAGCAATGTATAATTTATAAAATATGCCTCAAGTATATAAATTACGGTATAAGGAAGTAATTTTCCTGTGAGGGCAACAATAAGATTTTTACTCGATATATTATACCAATCATTAGCAGTGGCATTCTTCAATTCGCTACCTATGGCATATATTGTTGTAGAAATTATAAACATTAATAGCATAACAGCTAATAAACTTGTAACCAAAAAGTAGGAATAATTTATATATGGATTGTATAGAGCGTGAGCATCCATCCTTATTGGCTGAATATTATTTAATGCCTGACTGTACATTTCCTTTTTAGAAATTCTTTTTTGCAAGTTTATACCTGCCGACATTGTTTTTACTGTTTTTAGTACCGCTGAGCTAACTCCACTACCTGCACTAATATTGACATTGGAATAGAATAGTACCATTTTTCTTGGATTGCTAGAATATACTCCTGATTCTAATCCTTTTGGTATTTTAAGTACAGCATAAACATCTCCCTTTTCAATTAATCTTTTACCCTCTTCTAGAGATGTTACTCTATTAGTAAAATTAACTTCTGGAGTTGCATTTATCCATGAAACAATTTTTCTAGATAATGGAGAGTTGTCAGCATCAAATATAGCAACAGAGTAGTTGTCTGCTTTCCCCTTGGCAAACATTGTAGGGAAAAGAAAGAAAGTTAATAAAGGTAAAGCCAGTAACATCCAAATATAGATTGTTTCTGATTTTATTCTTCTTATTTCGCGTGTTAATACCGCTTTTAAACCTGTGGTCATTTATTGATGTTTAA
>JADGDT010000007.1:38153-68556 GCA_016744755.1 Ichthyobacteriaceae bacterium
AAGCCAGTAACATCCAAATATAGATTGTTTCTGATTTTATTCTTCTTATTTCGCGTGTTAATACCGCTTTTAAACCTGTGGTCATTTATTGATGTTTAATTGTTGAATCGTTTAACTGTTTAATTGTTTAATTGTTTAACTGTTGAACCGTTTAAATGTTTAACTGTTGAATCGTTTAATTGTTTAACTGTTGAGTTTATAATGAAGCTGAAGTATCATTTTAATATATAAACCATCGATATTTAACTTTCTGTTTTTTATAGTAATTGATTCTAGTTAGAATATAAAAATTAATTTTGTATGCTAACTGCTAACTATTTTACTGTTAACTGTTCACTATTCACTGCTCATTGTTCATTGTTCATGTTACTCCAATTAATAAGAGCTGTCATTCCTGGTCTTAACCCTTCAACTTCGGTAGTAGGTTCGGCATGAATTTCAAATGTTTTCATATCAAAATCGCCTGATGTTTTGGTAGCTTTCCATGTAGCAAAATCACCTAGAGGACTTATGTAATTAATTTTTGCAACAATTTCTTTGTTATCTAAAGCAGGAATAGAAACTGTAATTTCATTTCCCATTCTCATTTTATTAAGGTGACTTTCTTTAATATTGAATATAAACCAAATGTCTTTTAAATCAACAACTGTTATAATTGGGAACCCTGTATTTACTAGTTCTCCTTCTTCAGAAATAATGCTAGCAACTTCGCCAGAGATAGGTGTTTTTACATTTGCTTCGCTCAAGTAAGAATCTAATTCTTGTAAAACGCCATCTACTTGTTCTACTAAGGCAATAGCTCCATTTTTATCTTCTACACGAGCACCTTTTTTTGCCATTTCGTACATGGCTTTAGCAGCTTGTTCATCTTGTGTAGCGGCTTTGTACTTTGCTGTTACTTCGTCTAATTTCTGAGCAGGAACAACTCCATCTTTATAAAGATTTTCAACTCTATTATATGTCTTTTCGTAAACCTCCTTTGCTGCTTTTGCTTTTTGCCATAAATTGTATGCTCCTTGTATTTGTTCTTTTCTGGCACCTCTTTCAGCTTTATTACTTTGAGATTTTGCTGCTTTTTTGGCTGATTCTGCCTGATATCTTTTAGCGTCAAGCTCTGGAGTTCCTAACTTTAACAATGTATCTCCTTTTGCTACTTGACTTCCTATTTTTACATAAATATTTTGTATTCTACCCGGTATTTTAGACGAAACTTTTATATGCTTTGCTTCAACTTGCCCCTGTAATATTACATCAGGAGGATTAGACATTATCCAACCAGATGCTATTACTAAAATTAGTATAAGTATTGATGCTACTGCTATTATTATATTTTTTGATTTCATGTTTTTGTGTTTTTTAATAATGGAATTTAACTATGAGTACATCCCTTTTTTTTTATTTCTATAGTTTTAATTGTTGTCAAAACTTTCTCGTTCTCTATCTTCTCTTTGACTGTAACCCAAAAAGAGTTCAGATTGTCCTGAATATTCTAAAAGTTTTGCTAAAGTTAGTACATAGTCATTCATTATTTTTAATCGACCTATTTTAACTTTATTAAGCATCAGTTGAGCATCAACAACATCTTTAGATGTAGAAAAACCTTCACTAAATGCTTTTTGTGTAACTCTTTCGTACTCTACAGCAAATTTATAAGTAGAGTTTAAATCGTTAAGCTGATCTACACTTGAATCTAATTCATTATATAATTTATTGATGAGTGTAGAAATATCATCATGTGCTTTTATCTCTAAAAATTCAACTCTATTTATTGTGGCTTTAGATGATTTTGAGTGGTAAGTTCTAGACAATCCATCAAACAGAGTCCATCTAAGATTCACTCCTACAAACCAATTCGGCATCATATCTGCTAATTGGTAATCCGTTATCATTTTGTTTCCAATAACTGCAACAGTAGGAAGGTAATCACTATTAGATATGTTGTGCATTTGTTCAGCTTGCATTTTTTTAGATTCCACTTGTTTCAGAAGTGGATTATTTTCAATTGCTGAATTTATAAAGTAGTTTACCGATTCAATTTTTTTAATTAAAAATAATTCGGAAGTCGCATTTATATTATTTGTTTGTGTTATAGTATTCTTTAGTGCCTCTTTAATAGTATTTTGTGTACTTTTAGCTTGATTTAAATCAGATTTTGCTGTAGAAACAGATAAATCAGCATATAATCTTTGAGCTTTAGATATCATACCATTTTCTTCTAATTTTTCTGCATTGTGTTGATGCAGAAGCATGGCATCTAAAACATTCTGATAAAGCTCAACAGCTTTAGATGAAAGCCTATACCCATAGTACCTTTCTACTAACTCGGTATTTAGTTTACTTCTAGTTTCATCTATTTTAAATTGTGCTTCATCTATTTTGGCATCCATTGCCTTATTTGCAGCCATAATTTTACCTCCTGTAAAAATTGGCCAAATCATATCTAAACTTGCCATTGCCATTTGTTCTTGCTGTAGCACAAGTTTACTAGGAGTAAGAGTGTTACCACTAGCAGCAATACCAATATTTCCTGCTGCATCTGATAATCCACTTAAATCAACACCTATATCTTGGTCGAACTTTGTATAGTTAGCATTAAGAGATATTTTAGGTAAGTATAAACCTCTAGTGGTTTTCCTTAAAAATTCATTAGATCTTTTTTCTGCTTCAGCTCCTTTGAGTGCCAAATTATTTTCCGACATAGATAGGTAAGCTTCTTCAAATGTCATATTCTCAGCAATATCCTGAGAATAAATGTTTATAGATGAAGATATAAATATCGAAATTAGAAGTATTCTTAAATTCATTTGTCAATCTTTATTTTAGTAAATAACTTAGGGTGTAATTATATATCGTATTGAATTCCTATTCTCAAATCTAAATATGATATACTAACTTCTCCAAAAGTTTTGTTATACCCACTTTTTAGAGAAACATCTATGCCATCATATACTTTATAAGACACACCTATATTCGGATAAATAGCAAATTCGTTAAAGTTATCTTTATGGGTATCTGAAACATGCTTGCCAATAAGTTTTTTCTTCAGTTCCATAAATTGTACTCCACTAGCTAAGCCTAACCTTAAATTTAATTTCTTATCTCTGAATAATGTGTAATTAGCAGCAAGCATTACAGGAAAAGCGTTGTAGTGAATCTGATATTCATACTCAAAAATAGTAGGGTTACTATTTTCTAATTCTTTTTCATACTCCTCAGTTGCTCTAAACGTTGTTATTCCTAATAATAAAGACGCACTTAATCCTGAATCATTAAATGAGTAATATAGTTCGCCTGTTGCACCATAACCATTGTTAAACTTCTCGTTTAAACTCGATGAGGTTGGAATGTTATAACTTGTGCTTATGTCCATTTTAAGCTGTGCGAAAATTGAAATAGTATTTATGAGTATAATAATTAACGTAAGATTAATTTTTTTCATTTGTAATATTTTTATTGCGTTTTAAAAATACATCTTTTTTATAAACTAGATATATCTATTTACATAGATAGTGAAATTTTGTGCGAATATATAGATAATTCACTAATGAACAATTATTCATTAGTGAATTATCTAATAAAAAAACCACTTTGAATAATAAAGTAGTTTTGGTTTAAGTAGTAAATGTCTATTATTTAATAGGCATTGTCTTCACCTTTCAAAGCATTTAATACTGTTTGAACAATAATCTTGATATCTAAAAGCATTGACCAATTTTCAATATAAAACCTATCAACTCTAGCCCTATCTCTCATTTGAGATACAGTTTCTGTCTCCCCTCTGAATCCTCTAATCTGTGCAAGTCCTGTAATACCAGGTTTAACCATGTGCCTAACCATAAATTTATCAATTTTTTGAGAGTAAAAACTAGTATGACTAAGCATGTGTGGTCTAGGTCCAACTACGGACATTTCTCCTATAAAAACATTAATAAATTGAGGTAGCTCGTCTATACTACTAGATCTTAAGTAAGCACCTATTTTAGTAATACGTGGGTCATTCTTTGTTGCCTGTTGTTTATCAGAATCTTTATTAACTCCCATAGAACGGAATTTATAAACACCAAATTCCTTGTTATCTAGACCACTCCTTTTTTGTTTGAAAAAAATAGGTCCTTTAGATTCCCTTTTTATCAATATTCCAAGAATAGGAATAAGCCATGATAGGATAAATACCATAACAAATGAAGAGAAAATAATATCGAAAGTTCTTTTAAGAAGTTTGTTTACAGAGTCATCAAAAGGGTTTTCTCTTAAAGCGATAATAGGTAAGAAATCGTAGTATTGAAGTTTAAGATCTCTACCATCATATATCCCTTTATTGTCGGGTATAAATTTTATTACCTTCAAGTTATTATCTGCAAAATTGATTAGGTTTTTGATTTCGTCACTATCTAATTCTCCAATAGTGCAATAAATTTCATCAATTTCATTTTGAAGGACAAATTCTTTTACACTATCTATTTTTCCTCTAACCACATTTGAATGCTCTTTTTTATCAGAGAAAAATCCGTGGAATTGATAACCATATTCAGGTCTTTTGATAAAGAACTTGTGTAATTGATTTGAATTCTCGCCATATCCTACAATAATAACTCTTCTATAATTACCACCATAGTATCTATAGTTTCTTAAACCAAAGAAAATGATAATTCTTAACAATAGAAGAACACTACCAAGGGTAACTATAAAAATAAAAATCCCGATTTTATTAAGTAGCAAGTAAGACCAAGAATATAGGGACGAGAAAAGAAGAAAGAATACGAGTATTTGATTAACAACAGTACTAACTATTCTAACTATTCTGGTAAAACGATATATTTTATAAAGCCCAAGTATATTTGAAATAACTAACCAACCAATGTTTGAAATTAAAAAAAACCTAAAATACATAGACGTATCAATAGTATAATCTGGTTGGAGTATTAACCCTTTATTAATAATTAATCCATTTAGTAATAAATTTAAAATAATTAAATCTAGTATTACGGTAAGTGGTCTTAAATATGTAGAGTAGCCTTTATTCATTTATCTCGTAGGTGTCTTTTTTAGGTTTAGCAAATGTAGTTAAAAATGTTATAGTATATCTTTTTATATAAAAAAGGGATTATAAAAATACAATCCCTTATTTAATTAATACGGCTATATTCTAATAATCACCACAATTTTATATTTTTTGTTTTGCCCTAGCCCTAAAGGGAATCAAAAAATATTAAAAACAGATTTAGCTTTTTCAATGATTTCTCCCTTTAGGGATGGGGTATAAAATTATTGAAAAAGTGGTGATTATTAGAACTCAGCCATTAATACTTATGGTTACCACGAAAGTTGTGGAAGAGTCATATTGAGCATAGCTTTTGTGAAGTCTAAATATCTACTAGGAGAGCTAAATACTATGTTATAACTGTTGCTATAGATATTTCGACTACACTCCCTTCGTTTCACTTTGGGAATTCTGGTTCGGCTACGCTCACCAACCACGCTCAATATGACGGATATTCTAAATTATAAAATCCAAACAAATAAGTGTAGAACCATACTTATAAATGATTCAACTGTTATACCATTCATACATTTTTTCAATTCCTTCTTTTAATTCTACAGAGTATTTCCATCCAAGAGTTTCAAGTTTAGAAGAATCTGTTAGTTTTCTCATTGTACCATCTGGTTTTTCAGAATTGAAATATAATTCTCCTTTAAAACCAACTACCAATTTTATAGTTTCTGCAAGTTCTTTGATTGAGATTTCTTTTCCTGTACCAATATTTATGTGCGTATTTTTTAGCTCTTGGCTTTTGGCTTTTGGCTTTTGGCTTTCGTTTAGAGAGGTTTTGCAGTTTTCACTTCGACTCTTCTCAGGGGCCTCTATATTATAGATATTATTTAATATATCTTTGAAATCTACATTTTCCATTAAGTGAACACAAGCATCAGCCATGTCTTCGCTCCAAAGGAATTCACGCATTGGTTTTCCTGAACCCCACACTTCTATTCTAGTTACTGGTTTCTGGTTGCTAGTTTCTAGTTTAGATATCCCATATTTATTAAGTTTTATGATGATTTCATTTTCAGTAGCATTGCCGTCAACACCTTCAATCAGTAATTTATCTAAGTCGGCTCTTAGTGTTTTCCAATCGTTATTTTCTAGTGCTTTACCAAGATGCATTTTACGAATCAATGCTGGTAAAACATGAGATTTTTCTAAATCGAAATTATCATTAGGACCATACAGGTTTGTTGGTTGCACAGATATGAAATTGGTGTTGTATTGAATATTGTAGCTCTCACACATTTTTATACCTGCGATCTTAGCTATTGCGTAGGGTTCGTTAGTGTACTCAAGCTCTGATGTAAGAAGATATTCTTCCTTCATTGGCTGAGGAGAATTTTTAGGATAAATACAAGTACTTCCTAAAAACAGAAGTTTCTTAACTCCGTGAACATAGCTTTGATGAATAACGTTGTTTTGTATCATCAAATTTTCGTAGATAAATTCTCCGCGATAAGTATTGTTAGCAACTATGCCTCCTACTTTTGCTGCTGCAAGAATAACGTAGTCAGGTTTTTCATCTGCAAAGAAATCTACTACTTCTTGTTGATTTGTGAGATCTAATTCTTTGTGGGTTCTAGTAACGAAGTTAAAATAACCTTTAGATTTTAGATTTTTTATTATTGCTGAGCCAACTAGTCCTCGGTGGCCGGCTATGTATATTTTTTCTATTTTTTTCATGCTAATTTATTGCGAATTCAATACGAATTAATGCGAATTACGTTATGTCGTTTTATTCAAAATTCTTTTATATGATAGCGACTTTTCTCCAAAATTAACAAGAAGTCCTAGTCTAAAATTTGTTGCTTTTAAATAGTTTTTAGTTTGCTTTAACATATTATCATGGACGAAACTGGTTGCTTTTATCTCAACAATTATATTATTAAAACAAATAAAATCAGCGATATAATATTTTTTCAACTTAATACCATCATAAACTAGTGATAATTTTACTTGACGTTTAAATGGAATATTACTTCTTGCAAATTCTCTCTCTAATGCTTCCTGATATACAGCTTCAAGAAATCCAGCTCCTAATCCTGAATGTACCTTCATACATGCCCCAATTATTTTAAAACTCTCTTCTTTATAAACAATATCTACCATAGCTGAAAACGTAATTAGCATTAATTCGCAAACATTCGCAATTTATTCGTAGTAGTTTAAAGTTTTATATCCTCCATCCTTCAAATATTGATCTTTTTTCATCAGTGTAACATCACTCTGCATCATGTCTTTTACTAAGTAAGCAAGGTCGTATTCTGGTTTCCATCCAAGTTTTGTATGTGCTTTTGTTGCATCGCCAATAAGCAACTCAACTTCTGTTGGACGGAAATATCTTGGATCAACTGCAATTACTTCTTTTCCTATTTCTAATTGATATTCTGGGTTATTACAAGCTGTAACGAATCCTTTTTCATCAATACCTTCTCCTTTAAATTCTAATTCTATTCCAACTTCTCCAAAAGCAAGTTTTACAAAATCACGAACTGTTGTAGTTACTCCTGTTGCAATAACCCAATCTTCTGGTTCATCAGCTTGAAGTATCATCCACATCATTCGCACATAATCTTTGGCATGTCCCCAATCGCGTTTAGCATCTAGATTACCTAGAAACACTTTGTTTTGAAGACCTAAAGCTATGCGAGATGTTGCTCTAGTAATTTTTCTAGTAACGAAAGTTTCTCCTCTTATTGGCGATTCGTGATTAAACAGAATACCATTACAAGCATACATTCCGTAGGCTTCACGGTAGTTTACTGTAATCCAATAGGCATACATTTTTGCCACAGCATATGGGCTACGAGGATAAAATGGTGTAGTTTCCTTTTGAGGAACTTCTTGTACCAAACCATAAAGTTCTGATGTAGATGCCTGATAAATTCTAGTTTTCTTTTCTAATCCTAAAATTTTTATTGCTTCTAGTAAACGTAGAGTTCCTAATCCATCTGCATTAGCTGTATATTCTGGAGTTTCGAAAGAAACCTGAACATGGCTCATTGCTGCTAAATTATAAATTTCATCAGGTTTAACTTTCTGTACAATACTAATAAGGTTTGCAGAGTCAGTCATATCGCCATAATGTAGAATAAAATTTTTATTATCTACGTGTGGGTCTTGATATAGATGATCTATTCTATCTGTATTAAATAATGATGACCTACGTTTAATACCGTGTACAATGTATCCTTTTTTTTGTAGGAGTTCACTTAGGTAAGCTCCGTCTTGTCCTGTTACTCCTGTAATTAGGGCTGTTTTTTTCATGTTATTTATTATAGTTTATTTTATTTATCAGAATAATCACCCAAAGCAGAGATTACATACACAACTACTTCTTCATTTTCTATGCGGTAAATTATTCTATCTTTTTTATTAATTTTACGAGGACAATAGTCATTTAGGTTTGCTTATAATTACTTGACCTTCGTCAGATGAAGTTTATGAGATTGTATGAAGAATTATTTTTTATTTTCGGTATTTAGTACGTCAATCACCTGCTCAAGATTATTTGCTATATCATTTGTAATAATTTCCCATATTATTTCATAATCAATTCCAAAATATGCATGAGATACTCTATTTCTTAAACTATACATTTGTAGCCATGGGATATCTGGGTATAACTCTATTACTAAGTTCGGTAAGTTTTTTGATGCTTCACCTATAATTTCAAAATTTCTAATTACGGCATCAAATGTTTTATGATCATTCTTGAAAATATCATAATCCATCCCCTCAGTATAGTCAATTATTCTTTGCATGGATATTGTCATATCTTCAAGATACATTATATATGTTCTATCCTCATTCTTCATTATTTAAGCATATATAACAGTTTTGAGTATTGAATCTCTTAATTGGGGTTTTAGTGCTTTTTTTGATACCATGTCAATTTTCCTCTCAAATATTTCTTCAAAATATTTTTCGAGAGTAAAAAAATCCCACCCAATAGGTCTATTAAATTCTACAAGAATATCAATATCACTTTTATCGGTATAACTTCCATCAGAAAATGAACCAAAAATACCAATTTTATAAACTGCGTATTTTCTATTTAACTCCGGTTTAAGAATCTTTAGTTTATGTAATATTTCTTTTTTTGTAATCATATTCCAAATTTAATCCATTTTTTACTAAAAACAAAAAAACGGACAATTTCAATACAAATTTGAAATTGTTCGTTTTCTGAATTATGCCTGAAATTTTTATTGCTTCTAGTAAACGTAAAGCTACTAATCCATCTACATTTGCAGTATATTCAAGGGTTTTGAGAGAAACCTAAACATGGCTCATGGCCGCCAAATTGTAAATCTCATCGGGTTGAACTTTCTGTACAATACTTATGATATTTGCAGAATCTGTCATATCGCCATAATGCAAAATAAAATTCTGATTATCAACATGAGGATCTTGATAAATATGGTCTATTCTATCAGTATTAAACAAAGATGACCTTCGTTTTACACCATGTACTTCATATCCTTTTTTTAGTAGAAGCTCACTTAGGTAGGCTCCGTCTTGTCCGGTTACACCCGTTATTAAGGCTACTTTTTTCATGTTATATATTGTAAAAAATTATTATACTGAGTTTTATTACCATTTTTGTTTTACCCTAGTCCTAAAAGAATCCATAAACACCAAAATACATAGTTGTAACTCTGAATTACAATTGGTACTATATTATTACTCATAATGAAACCTACATTTTATTATTTGTAACTCGTCATCCAAAACCCTGTATATTAACCTGTGTTCTTCGGTAATTCTTCTCGACCAGCAACCTTTGTATTTATATTTCAATGCTTCAGGCTTCCCTAAGCCATTAAATGGATTCCTTGCTGCATCTTTGATAAGATTATTTATTTTTTTTAAAATTCTCTTGTCTGTTTTCTGCCAATGCAAGTAATCTTCCCAAGATTCATCTACAAATGAATACTTCATTCTTCGATAAGGTTTTTCTTAATAGATTCTCCTTTATCAAATTTTTCTAATGCTGAATCTAAACGTTCTACATTCTTTTTTGAGGAAAGTTCGTGTTGGGTAGTACGTAACGAATTATACTCATCTAAAGAAATAATAACAACTCCATTGTCTGAACCTCTATTAATTATAATGGTTTCAAAGTTATTTATTACATCATCAAAATATTTTTTTATATCTTTTCTGAAACTTGATAGTGTAGCTGTTAACATAATCGTTGTTTTAATTGTACATAATTATGTACAAATATAATGATTCAATTAAGGTGTGCAAAATATTGATTGATTAAATTCTATAGTTAATCCCAAATGCTTTTGGTAGAATCGTGTACTATAAACTCTCCCTCTTTTATCTGTTTCTCTCCTCTAAGAATTTTAGCTACAAATTTAGGGTCATATGCTTTATTTTCAATCATATCCAATGGCACTAAGATAAAGTCTTTTCCTTTTGGTCTATGGGTAATAATCCTTTCTTTCTCAGCTAAATGAAGTATTTGTTTCTGGTTTTTTCTAAATTTCGATGTTGTTACAGTTTTTATAATGTACAATGTTTTGTACAAAAACACGTAAAATTATGCTTGTATAATAAATATGTGTTTATGCTGAATGTTATTTTTTTAGTAGAAGCTCACTAAGGTAAGCACCATCTTGTCCTGTTACTCCTGTAATTAGGGCTGTTTTTTTCATATTTCTAAATGCGTTTGTACAAATATATACTTAAAAATAAAAAAGGCTTAATCAAATTTGTAAATATTGATTGAGCCTTTTTTATTATTTATACGAGTATTTTATATTTTTGATTTATTCAAATTAGAATATCCATAAAAATTAATTAAAAAAGCAAAAAGGATTACCCCTGACTGTCTTTCTAATAAGTTTTCTGTTAGAAAATTCATAGAGAAAAATAAGAGTATAGATAGAAATAATGTATCATTATTTATCCACGCTAGTCTAAAGTTAATACTCAGTATAAATAAAAAAGAAAACAAACCCAATATTCCAGTACCTAACCATAAACTTAGGTATTGGTTATGTGTATTGTACTGCTTTTCAAGTAGATGTTCTGATTTGTTTTCGTAGCAAGAATTTAACTTGTCTTGTACATCTCCTACTCCAAATCCTAATAGTCCAGTGTCTAGAATTAGACTGGTAGAACATTCACTTATTGCAAATCGAATACTTGAGGAGTTAAGAGCATCAACTTTTTCATATGTTTTTTCAGTTAACAATTCCTTAAATCGAGAGTTTATATTAGGAACAAATAAGTATAATGCTATAGACGAAAAGATAGTTGATATTAAAATTAATAATATGATTCTTTTACTGTCAACCTTTTTAAGTAATAGCATTAATAATATTATTATTAATGCTATTATTACCATTTTGCTTGCTAATACAATAATTACTACAGAAAAGGAAGACATTAAGACGAAAACAACTAATTTATTAAGTTTTTTATATAATTCAACAGTAAATAGAATACCTAAACCAAAAAAAATTGAAGCATATATAGGGTGTGTTTCTATTAGAGGTATCACTGTAATAGTTTTTCTCATAAAACTTGCAATGAATAATCCTTTTGGATAAAATTCATTTTCATACAAAAAACTAAAAATAAAATATATAAAAGCATATATTATTAGAGATATTAAAAAACTCTTTCTGAAAAAGTCAAAGTTTCTTTTGTCTATCCATTTGTTAAGAGATAAATTCATAAATACAGGAATAATAAATAGAGATAATCCAATTTCTAATTTACTATTTGCAACCTCAAAATTACTAGAGTTAAATAAAGATAAAAGGTAAAAAATATAGATAGAAGACATCAATATGGTATGTTTCCAATCCAACTTATTAGGCTCTTCTGTCTTTTTATTTCTATTGTTTAAATAGTCATATAGACTAACTATCGCCAGCATGATAACAGGTAGCCCTTTTACCCTATTTGGAAGAATAGGAAACAACCCAAAAAGAACGATTACTAAGCGGTGTATTGTACTAGAATTAATCATACTAACTTGTATCTTTATTACTCTTAACAATTTAGGAGTATTTTTTAATCAGTTCTGAATTTATCTTGGCCCTTTCTCTGTCTATGAACCATCCCCATTTATTAAAATAGGTAAAAGTAGATTTTATATGAAAAAGAAGTAAACGTAAATTTTTAAAGGAACCTTTTGCATGATAATGTTCTACAACAACATCTGTATAATATATACATTTGTACTTTTGATATACCCTACGAACTATATCTATATCTTCATAGTACATGAAAAAATTCTCGTCAAATTTATTTATTTCTTTTAAAGCATTCATCCTAAACATTATGAAACTGCCTTGTAAAGAAGGAATATTCATTTCTTTATCAAAAGATGTAAATTTAAGTTCATAGTTGAAATCAAATTTGTCTTGTATTTTTTTTATAGGAATAAACCTTCTTATGAATTGATGAATTGGGGTAGGAAGTTGTTTAGCCGTAAATTGAACAGAACCATCTTTATTAAGGATTTTAGGTGCGATTAACCCAATGTCACTATCGCTATCAATTCTATCAAATAGATCTTTTAATACTGTATTCTTAAATCTAACATCAGCATTCATCACAAGGTGATAATCTGTTTCTCCAATATTTTTTGAAATAGCGACATTGTGACCTTTACCAAAACCTACATTTTCATCTAAATATATATATATAACTCTTTCTATCCCTGTTGCAAGTAAACTTACTTTCTCTAGTTTAATAGGAGAATTATCTATTAAATATAAAATTGAATTTGTAGTAGCAGACAAAAAATCATCTACTACATTTTTCACTTCCTCTAAATCATTATTGAAAAGGACAATTGATGCCGATAGGTTTATCATTAAATTATGTGATATTTTAACTGATTTTGAACAATCTGGATATTAGATTTTTTACAAGGTATAACCTACTGGTAAGTTGTGTTAATCTTGTTCTATCACTTTTACTGCCTGTTGTAGATGAATTGCTAGAATGCCGTCTATACATTAGCATAGGTTCTTTTATGTATGTAACACTAAAAAACATTGCTGCTATAGTTCCTATCCATTGATCGTGCATGGTGATATTTGCAGGAAAAGGAAGTGACTTCTCCAATACTTCCCTTCTGAAAGCCATTGTAGCACCAATAATAGAATTCTTTATAATGTTTTTAATAAATCCAGACTTATCAATACCTAAAGGGTATAAATTATTTTTTATAGTAAGATCATTTTCATCAATAATACTCACATTAGAATATATTAAGCTGTAATTTTTTAAAGATTTTAGGTACTGCTCTATTTTATTTGAATTCCAAATATCATCCTGGTCAGCAAGGAAAATATAATCTCCAGTTGCTTGTGATATTACAGATTCAAAATTTTTAATAAGATTACCTGAATTAGCCTTTAATATTTTAATTCTAGAGTCTTTTATTTTATTAACTATTTTGATTGTATCATCTGTTGAACCATCATCTGACACTAAAATCTCATCGCTAGAATTAGGGAGTTGATTTATTATTGAGTTTAGTTGTCTCTCAATATATTTTGCGCCATTATATGTTGTTACGCATACAGAAATAGATTTATTCATTTATTGTAGAAAGATTATTCATAGTGTAATCATCAAGTCTAAGCATAAAAAATACATATAAAAGAACAACATTTGAAGAATATAAATATGGATTAAACCAGCCAGATAAAACAAATAGTAGAAAAGCTATAATCATATTTATGTCCTTTTTAAGGATGAACTTATATGAAATATATGAAAAAATGGTTAATGCTAATGACATTCCTACCAAACCTATTTTTGGCAAAAAAGAAAGAATTTGCTTCTCGTAGCTAAAGGGAGCAATTTTAGACCTAATTAAACTAGGCGAGTATGCACCAATTCCTTTACCGAAAATTGGGCTTTCCCAAAATAAATCTAATAAAGCTATGGATTGTATATCTCTTATGCTATCAGAATTGGTGTTAGCTTTCGAATATAATCTTAATTCAATAAATTCATATATTTCTTTATAAAATAGTGTTACAATTACAATAATGATTGGAAAGATTATTAATAACATTGTTTTTATTTTTCCTAAAGTATAGAAATGCAACATTGAACCAATAATAAATATTGCAATCAGATAACGTGAAAAGCTTGTTAAAACAAGGAATAATGAAACTAAAAAAATAATATTTGATTTCTTGGCAATACCATTGCTGATAGACCAAGTTAACACGAATGGAAAGAATGCAGCTATTATGTCTGTTTGGACATATATCCTTATCATATTAAAAGGTAGTTCCATTGATATGATTTTGGCACCAAAATAAGTTTTATAAAACTCTGTACTGTCATACCAAGGAGTAGCACCAAATGAATATATATATGCTGTTAACTTAATAATAAAAATTAATAATATTGAATATGTATATAGTTTAAAGAAATCCTTTTTACTGAAAATTTTTATATGGTATACATATACAATGAATATTAAAAATATTGTCGTCAAAATTAATTTTGCCTCTTTAAATGCAATTAATCCATAATTAATTGAACCATATACTGTGTATATAGCTAGTATAATTATTGAAAAAACAACATAAAAAGTAGTTTTTTTAGGAAGAGACAATTTATATTTTAATAATGAAAAAACAAACAAAGGAAGTAATAATAATACTAAAGCTATCTTCACGTTAAATCCTAGTAAGGTACCTGAGGGTAAAGCTGTAATTAATACAATAATTATTAAATATTTATATCTGAGTATATCAAATAATTTAACTTTCATTTTTTTAAGTAAAGGATATTTAATTGTATAAGTGATATTTTATGTAAAGTATACTTCATGTATAAAATATATCTTTTTTATGCTTTAATAAGGTGGGTAAAAAAGGCAATACTTTTGTATTTAATCGAAAGTTTTAGAGTGTGAACAATAACAATAACGAAGTACTCTATACTACTTGTGATTTTTTTTTTGATAGCTTTTACATCTGCTAAGTAGATATAATAACGTTTAAGTTGGCTTTCAAAATCTTCTGACTGATCAGAGAACTCCTGTAGTCCTATTTCTTCAATAACATAAAATTCATTAGTGAAATTGATTACCTTTTCCATAAATTGAAAATCAATAAAATCTACTTTTAAATCTTCATTATATCCACCAACTTTTTGATATAATCTTACAGAAAGCATCACACCACTATTTACTGGCACTAAATTTTTTAATTTGTTTATACCAAATCCAACTTCATTAGGATACCATCCACGTTTATACTTATAGATACATGGTGAGAATATTTTTCCATTACTTAAAACTAACTTTGGCGCAAAAATTTCAATATCTTGATTATTTAATACTGCTTGCTCATATTTGATAAAAAAGTCATTAGAAAACTCAGTGTCCTGATCTAAAAGAATAACAAATTTTTTATTATTAGTTATTGCATGAGTAAAGCCTTTATTGTAGGCTTTACTTAATCCACTATTATTTATATCTGAAACATAAATGATATTAAACCTATTATGAATAAAATTTTGTTTTTTAGGTAAAGGACTATTATCATAAACAAATAAATTTAACTTTATATTAGATGTAAAATGTGCACTTTCTAAGCTTTTAAAGGTCTTTGTGTTTTGTAACGATTCTTTATACAGTACAATTACAAACTGTATAGAATTCCATACCTCCTCAATATTCGCCATAAACTAGTAATAATTTCCAGTTATTAATTGAAATATTTTATTTCGTTGTTCTTTTTTTACTACCATAAATAGTAATGTAACATATACTATAATCGTTAAAACTGATTCAGTATAATTAATCTCAAAAAAACCAAAATGAATTAATGAAAAGAACAGTACAACACTAGCTGTAAATACCACTGTTTTAATATCAATTAAAAATGATTTGATGTATTTTCTTGCAAAGCTAACGTATAGCAACAACATAACTAAATGTGTCATTGCACTCACAGTAGCAGCACCATTAAATCCATATTTAGGAATAATTATTAAGTTCAACGATACATTTACAATAAGGGTTATTAGTACGGTTATAACCCTCATATTTTGATGGTCTGATATTGTTAACAAAACAGAATAAACAGTTGTGTAAATTCTAAACAAAAGTACAAGGCTCAATGCATATGAAATACTTAATCCTATCAGGTAATCACTTGGGTATAAAAAAGTAACAATATCTTTTACAAAAAGATTAAAGAATACAAAGATTGATAACCCTAATATTAAAATAGCTTTGTTTATTAAAGAAGCTATTCCCAAAAATTCTTTGTTGTTTTTACCATACTTTGAAGATAGGAATGGCAAGAATACTGTTTCGAATAGTGAATTAACCGCTAATAATATAAGTACAATCTTAAATATAGCTTGATAAATAGCCAATGCCTCATTGCCTGAATAATAAGCTAGCATTTGATTGTCAATTGTAAAGTAGAATACACCTATTATATAATGTAATCCGTAAGAAAAAGAATTCTTAAAAAGATATTTATTAATTTCTTTGTTGAAATTTGGTTTTATCTTAAACTCTTTAATCAAAATTATTGATACAATTACTAATTGTATTATTCTAATAAAAAGAAGTCCATAAACAACAAATAAGATGCTTAAATTTAAGTAATAAAAAAAGGCAACTATTAATACTGAAAACACAGCATATATTACAGATAGCCAACTTTCTATAACAAACATATTCTTAGATCTGAATACAGAGAAAAAATACATTATCTGAGATGTAATAATAGCATTTATAACAAATATAATACCTACAGAATAATTATCACCATCATACAAAAGAGAGAGATAAATAATCCCTCCTATTAACGTAATAGTAGAAAATCCAATTTTTTGGATAAATGTATTAAATACATAATCATTAAAATTGAATTTATTTTGAGGAATATCTTTTTGAGCCATTAATGAGAACCCAAACTCTGCAACAACAGCTAATAAACCTGCTAAGGTTGTACCAAATGTAAGTACTCCGAAATCATTAACACTCATTAATCGAGCTAGAATAATATATACTACACTGCCCGAAACTATTCTACTGAGGAAAGTTAATCCCGAAAGTTTTATGTTATTTATTAGACTACTCAATTATTTACTTTTATCTAGATTAGATTTAATTTCATTGATGGTATCTTTAATTTTATATTTTCCAAATATTTTCTCCTTTAGTTCTTTCCTTTCTTTAGAATAATTGTCCCTACTTATATTTTTTGAAAGAAGATCCGATTTAAGTTCAGAAATACTAAAAACTTTATTACCTGGTGTATATTCTGAATAATCAAATATTAAACCTCTGTCAACATTAGTATAGTACTCAAGATCGTAAGGGAAAAAAATTATATCTCTATCTAGAAATAAAAAATCAAAGTATATAGAAGAATAGTCTGTTATTAAAATATCTGTTTCCTTTGTAATAGGATAAACATCTACCTCTTGGCTTAAATTTATTAAACCTTCGTTAAAGTTATTGTTCTCTTTATGAAATAGCTTACCTGCAAAATGAAGCTTAGTAATTAAAACATAATTATTTTCATTTAAAAAATTAATGAATCTTTGAATTTCTGATTTAGAATCTGTACCTAAAAACTTTATTTCTGTTTTATCTCGGAAAGTTGGGAGATAAAATACTATCTTTTTTCCTGCAATTTTCAAGGCCTTTATTTCCTCTACTATTGTCTCCTCTGACTCTAAAAGTTCTAAACCTTCATTTAATAAATAATGATTTCTAGGATACATACCAACAATACAGTCTTCACGTTTTTTAAGAAAAGAATCTCCTAAAACCTCGGTGGCAAACTCTGAAGTGCATAAAACTTTACATCTATGCCAGTTACCAAATGATTTTTCACCTTTAATCAATTGTCCGCTATAAACTCCTACCTTTTTTAAAGGAAATCCATGCCATAAATTAATTTTTAACGCATTTATAGAAAAATAAGCATTTATATCTTCCGTAGGACTCTGATCCACAAAATGGACACCTGATTTTAAATGATACCAAATACCTTTAACACTCCAATGGTAATAAACTTCAAAACCTTTTAATACCAATTCTTTATAAATTATTGGTGACTTTGTTATCCATATTACCTTTTTGAGCCCTAAATCATTTTTATATTTATCGGAATATAAAAATAGATAGCGTGAATTATCGGAAAAACGTTGACCATACCATGAACCAAACAACCAATATTTATCATCTTTAATTATCCAAAAAGAAAATAAACGAACAACAATATTTATTGTAGTTTTAATAAAATCCTTCATTTATAAAATTATGATTTTTTTAGAATACCTTTTAATTCTGTCGTAGAAATTCCTTCTGTTCGTGGTAAGTACTCTACTTTGCATAAATCAGTTAAAAAGTCAAATTTACCTTTCCAATCATCACCCATTAAGAAAATGTCAACATCAAATATTTTCACATCATTTATTTTTTGATCCCAATCGTTTTCAGGTATTACAAGATCTACATATTCTAGTGTTTCCAGAAATTCTTTCCTTTTTTCATAAGAATGAACGCTTTTTTTTCCTTTTAGTTTGTTAAACTCATCCGTAGATAATCCTACTACCAACTTAGTCCCAAAAGTTTTAGCTCTTTTTAGGATCTCTAAGTGTCCATAATGTAATAAGTCGAAAGTACCATAAGTAAGAACTGTGCTATTCTTTTGATCAATTAATTTTCCAAAGTTTATATTAAAAATATAATTTGGAATATTTAATATTTTATCTACTTCTTGAAACAAGGGTAACCTTGAAATTGTTAATTCTGTAGAATTATTTTTTATGTACTCCAAAGCTTTAACACCTTCAATAACTACACTATTTGTAGATGATTGGTTGGTGTTATAAAAACCTTTCCCAATAAGTAGTCCTAAAGTTCTATTCCTACTTAAATCATTAAGAGATGTTAGTCCTAAATCTCCAATTCCACAACTAAGATTTAATGTTTCTAACCTACCTCCAAGTTCTAAGAGTATAAGTTTAATCTCTGTTATAGCCTTTGTTAAGACCATAAAACGGGTGTTAGCCGAGTTGTATTTTGCATCAATATAGCCAATAGCAATAGCATATATGTTTTTAATAGCACTTACAACTTCAACTCCTTTTATATCTGTTGTAAAATCTAAATAGATATTTGTGTTTTCAAATATAGATTCAATAAGTTTAGACTCCCATTTATGATTAAATCCTAGTGTAAAAATACTTGGCATGCCACTCATCAACTCTGAAGCAAACGTAGGACCTTTGAGACTCAATACACTTATTCCAATAAGTTTAGATTGAATGAAATCGGTTATGACCATACCTTTTTCCCCAAACCCTTTTGATAGGTTTATTACTACTGTTTTTTCTTTTATATATGGAGATAATTGAGGTATGACATTAGAAATTTGCCCAGATGGTATGGCTAAAAATACTATATCAATCTTACTAATTGAATAATACTGATTAACTGCTATAAATTGGTTTAACTTTCTATTGGGAAAATAACGATTATTAGTAGATAAATTATTGATCTCATTAGCTTGTTCTTGCGATTTAGTCAGTATAAATACCTCGTTAAACTTGTTCAGACTTAATGAGTTTGCTAAGGCAGTGCCAAATGTACCAGCACCAATTACTAGTATTCTATTTTTATCTAACATTTATGTACCATTCTACTGTTTTCAATATCCCACTCTCAAAATTTTCATCGGCTTTCCAGCCAAGTTCTTTTTCTATTTTAGTTGCGTCAATTGCATAGCGCATATCGTGCCCAGGTCTGTCTTTTACAAATGAGATCTGATCTTTATAGCTTTTACCAACTGCCAAAGGTTTCTTTTCGTCAAGAATAGAACAAATCTTATCAACTATATAAAGGTTGTTCCTTTCGTTTCTACCTCCAATATTATAAGTGTCTCCTAGTTCTCCTTTATGAAAAGCAATATCTATTCCTGTACAATGGTCTAAAACATACAACCAGTCACGTACATTTTTTCCATCACCATAAATTGGAATATTATCTCCAGAAATAGCTTTTCTTATTATTGTTGGAATCAACTTTTCGTCGTGCTGTTTTGGTCCGTAGTTGTTAGAGCAATTTGTTGTAACTACATTCATTCCGAAAGTATGGAAGTAAGAACGTACAAAGAAATCGGAAGAAGCTTTTGATGCTGAATATGGGCTATTTGGAGCATAAGGTGTAGTTTCTTCAAATAAACCAGTATCTCCTAATGTACCGTAAACTTCATCAGTAGATACATGGTGAAATTTACAATTTTCATACCCTTGCTTAAACTTAAATGGAGAATCCATCCAATATACTCTAGCAACATCTAACAAGTTGAATGTGCCGAAAACATTTGTTCTTACAAAAGCTTCGGGATCGGTTATAGAGTTATCTACATGTGATTCCGCAGCAAAATGTATAACGTGTTTTATATCGTTATCTAAGAATAATTTAGTCAATAATTCTCTATCAGATATATCACCTTTAACAAATTTATACCTAGGATGATTTTTATCTATTTCTGATAAATTCTCTAGATTACCAGCATAGGTAAGTAAATCTAGGTTAATTATATTATAGTTCTCGTATTTATTTAAGAAATAAGGAACAAAGTTAGAACCTATAAATCCAGCTCCTCCTGTTATTAAAATACTTTCCATAGTTATTTTTTCTTCTTTATTGTGTGCTTAAACTTCATAACAGCAAAGTTTAGTTCAATTGTTGTTTCGCTCTCTTCTGTCTGTAAATCAGAATCTAATAATTCTGTCATGATAATCCCCACTTCGCTTCATAAGAGATTGTTGCTTCTCCTTAGGTGGATTTTCAAAGAGTTCTTTTACAGTTGTCGTAAGCTCTTTTACACTTGCAAAAGTCTCAATAATAGCGATAGATGTTTGTATAGCAATTTTGCTTTTCAAAATTGTAGCTAGCATATACAATCCTTTTTCTGTAAAAGCTTTTGGTAAAACTGTAGAATGTTTAAGTTTTTCGAACCGGTCGAAACTTTCGACCAGTTGTATTTTCTCTTTTTCTTCAACTTCAATAATATAACCTTTGGGGAATCTTTCAGGGTTATTCTTTACAGCTTCATTTATTCTTTTGGTTTCTACTCCATAAATATCGGCAACATCCCTATCGATTATTACTTTTTGTGAGCGTAACTCTACAATTGAAGATTTTACTTTTTCAAGATTTATATTTTCCATGATAAAGAATTTAGAATAATTAATCTAGCAACTAGTCACACTATTGTAAGGATTATTAAGGTGTAATTGAGTATCTACCAAAATATTTTAGAAAACTTCAGGTTTCCTTTTATTTACAAAGAATCGTAATATTGTGATAGTGTCTTCTATTTTAGTAAACAACAGTGTATTGTGCTTTGTTACTAAACATTTCTTAACATTATGTTTTTTATTTACAAAAGTATGATGTAATAATTCGTTTTGCAATTGCTTGATACAATCATCTAAAATATCGAGTAAGTTATTTTTCGAGTTTACTCCCCATTTTTCCTCAATTCTCCACAATACTTCTTCAAACTCTTCGCTGGCTAATTCAGTCCATACAATCTTATGCATTTTTAAGATAATCTATGTTTATTAATAACATCACTATGGTCTATTACCTTACCTTCTTGCATTTGTTTAATTGATTGCATTGTTTTTTTTACTTCTGAGTTATTAATATTTTGCCACTCATCAAAACTAGAATCTATGTTTTCAATTATAGTAACATCTCCCTTAAATTTCTTTAAGGTTTCTACAACACTCATATATACTTTATCCGTAATGTTAAGTTTTATTGTGTGCATAATTTTTTTTACAAATATAATAAATAATTGATTAACCTAGTCACATCCTCACTATCACCAGTGTGAAGATTAGTGAGAGCGTGACTTAATAACAGCGATACACTCTTTTAAACTATCAGTCCAATGTGGAATGCTAATATTTATATTTTCTTTAATTTTTGATTTATCCATAACACTAAAACTTGGACGCTTTGCAGGTGTTGGATATTGTGATGTTGAGATAGGATTTAATTCTACTTTTATATTAGAATAATCAAATATAGCCTTAGCAAAATCATACCAACTAGCTACTCCTTCGTTACTATAATGGTAAGTACCATAATTATTACTTTTAGTACTCACTATTGTTAAAATAGCTTTTGCTAAATCACGTGCATAAGTTGGAGTTCCTATTTGATCTACAATTATTCCCAAACTATCTTTTTCCCTCCCTAAACGTTGCATAGTTTTAACAAAATTGTTCCCAAAAGTAGAATATAACCAAGAAGTGCGTAGAATGAAATACTCATATATTACCTCTTTGATTAATAATTCTCCTCTTAACTTTGATGCACCGTAGACATTTATGGGATTAGGTTTATCTACTTCAGTGTATTGAATATTCTTATTTCCATCAAAAACAAAATCTGTGGAAACATGAATTAAGGTAGTTCCATAAATATTACTTGCTTCTGCAAGATTAGATGGACCAACTGCATTTACCTTATCAGCTTTTAGCTTATCTTCTTCTGCCTTATCAACTGCTGTATACGCTGCGCTGTTGATACAATAATCAAAGTTGTTATCTCTGAAAAACTCAATTACAGCATTTTTATTTGTTATATCCAGCTCTTCTATATCTACAAATGTAAATGAGTACTTTTCATAAGTATTTGATAATACTTTTAATTCGGAACCTAGTTGTCCTTTAGAGCCTGTTACAAGTATGTTCATTATTATTCGGAATAATTTTTTAGTAAAGGGTGATCGTAATCCTTATCTGCAACAAGAATATCTTTTTCATCTATTTGCCAATTAATACCTAGATCTTTGTCATTGAACAATAATCCACCTTCAGATTGAGGGGCATAGTTATTATCTACTTTATAAAAAAATTCTGCAGTTTCGCTTAAAACTGCAAATCCGTGAGCAAATCCACGAGGTACAAATAATTGCTTTTTGTTTTCGGCACTAAGTTCTACAGCAACGTGTTGTCCGTAGGTAAGAGAATCTTTTCTTAAATCTACAGCTACGTCTAGTACTTTACCCGATAAAACTCTTACTAATTTTGCTTGAGCATCATTACCTTTTTGAAGATGCAATCCTCTCAATACTCCATATTTAGAATACGATTGATTATCTTGAACAAAGTTCACTTTATACCCTATCTCCTTTTCAAACTGTTCTTGATTGAAACTCTCGAAAAAATAACCTCTTTCATCTCCAAAAACTTTAGGCTCAATAATAAAACAACCTTTAATTTCAGTTTCTATAATATTCATCCAGTATTATTTTAATATGTCTAAAAGATATTGACCATAACCACTTTTTACTAATGGAGTAGCTACTTCTGTTAATTGTTCAGCATTAATGTACCCCATTCGGTATGCAATTTCTTCTATTGCACCAATGTTAAGACCTTGTCTGTCTTGGATAACTCTTACAAATTCTCCTGCTTGCATTAGAGATGCAAAAGTACCAGTATCAAACCAAGCTGTACCTCTATCAAGAATAGAAACTTTTAACTTACCTCGTTTTAAGTACTCTTGATTAACTGAAGTTATTTCTAATTCTCCTCTATCAGAAGGCTTAATGTTTTTGGCTATCTCAACCACATCATTATCATAAAAATACAATCCTGGAACAGCATAATTTGATTTAGGATTCTCAGGCTTTTCTTCTATACTTTGAGCTACTCCATTTTTATCAAAATCTACAACTCCATATCTTTCAGGATCATTTACATAATATGCATAGACTACACCTCCATCAGGTTTGTAATTACTTTGAAGTAGGTTACTCATTCCTGAACCATAGAATATATTATCTCCAAGTACCAAAGCAACGTCATCATCCCCAATAAACTCTTCTCCTATTATGAAAGCTTGTGCTAGGCCATCTGGTGAAGGTTGTTCGGCGTATTCAAATTTGCAACCAATACTAGAACCATCTCCAAGTAATTTTTTGAAAAATGGTAAGTCGTGAGGCGTAGAGATTATCAAAACTTCGTTTATTCCTGCCAACAATAGAGTTGATAAAGGATAATAAATCATTGGTTTATCGTAAACAGGCATCATTTGTTTACTCATTGCCAATGTTAATGGATGAAGTCTTGTACCTGATCCTCCTGCTAAAATTATTCCTTTCATTATTAATATGTAATAAGTTTCTTTATTTCACAGCTTCGCAACACCAGTCACATATCCAAAGAATAATTAGACAGGTGTATGGGGCATTTGGGATGCGTGATTACAATCGGGCAAAAATAGGATTATTTATTGAAAAAGGATTCAATTAATATTGATTTTTAAGAAATAAATTACAGTAGACTTGTTCAGAGATTTCACTTACAAAAGGTTGTAGGTATTGGCGTCCAGGCTATGAAATGGGATTATTAATAAAACCTATTCACTTATTTTATTTATACCCTTGAGCCAATTCCCAAGAACAACCAATCCCCAAATCTGAGTCCAATAAATACTTTTGTCACCATCTAGGAATTTAATCCATATATTTTGAATACCTGAAATATTGAAATCGCTGTAATTTTCTAGTTCAGCTAAGTTTATTTCTACAAATTCTTTTAGCTCATTTCTAAGCCAATTGTCCCAAGGAAAAACGAATCCCATTTTTTTGCGATTTGTTATTTCGGGAGTTAAAATATCTGGAAATGACTCAACTAATAATTTCTTTTGAGTAGTAGGGTATTTGTAATTATCGGGTATGGTTAGCACGTAGTCTATCAATTCATGATCCATAAAAGGGACCCTAACTTCTAGAGCAGATGCCATACTCATTTGGTCGCTATCTCTTAGTAATACGTGCTGCAGATAGGTGTTAATTTCATTTGCCGACATGTTGTTTAGCAAGGTAGATTTATCGTGATAAATTATACCTTCTTTATCCTTTGAATTTATTATTTGTAAAATGTCAGCCTCTGTAGATTGTTGTCTAAAAGTAGGATATAATCCTTGTATATTCCATTTCTCACACTCTAACCAACTTGCTATTTTATTCAAATCGGCTCTATTAGAATATTTCGATATTTCTTTCGCAATAAAAGACCTAAATGAAAGTGGCAGCTTGTCAATACACGAAATTTTATTTAAAAATTCTATTTGTTTAAACTGTGGATATCCTGCAAAAAGCTCATCGCCTCCAAGTCCCGAAATAGCCATTTTTACTCCGTGTTTACGTGTGTGTTTAGATACTACAAAGGTGTTTATTCCATCAGCCGATGGCGAATCCATAAAGTTTATTGCTGTTTCAATATCGTTTAGTAAATCGTTTGGTGTAAGATTTATTTCGGTATGGTTGGTTTTGTATTTATTGGCAACAGCTTCGGCATACTTTGCTTCGCTAAATTCTTTTTCGGCAAAACTAATATTGAATGTATTTATTGGAGACGTACTAACTTTCGACATTAAAGCCACCATCAAACTAGAGTCAATTCCGCCAGATAGGAAGGCCCCAAATGGAACATCGGAAACCATGCGACGTTCAACAGCATTTGTAAGTAAGGAGTTTACTTTAGTTTTAGTTTCAGAATAACTATCGGTATTTACTTGACTTTTATCTTTTTCTGTACTCCAGTATTTTTCTTTTTTTATTCCTGATTTATCTAAAAGTAGTGTAGTACCAGCCTCCAATAAATATATTTTTTTTAGTATTGTGTTTGGAGCATAAATTGTTTGAAACTTCAAGTAGTTTGAAAGCTGAGAGCTGTTTAATTCAGGTTTAATCTTTCCAGATGCTAAAATCCCTTTAATTTGCGAAGAGAAAACAAACTGATTTTCATCATGATAAAAGTATAAAGGTTTAATACCAACTCTATCTCTAGCTATAAAAAGTTCATTTTTGTGGTTATCCCAAATTGCAAAAGCAAACATTCCATTAAAATGTTTAACACAATCTTCTCCCCATTTGTGGTAAGCTGCAATAATTACTTCAGAATCAGAATTTGTTTCAAAATCGTAGTTGAGTTGAGATTTTAAATTTTGATAATTGTAAATTTCACCATTAAAAACCAAGCTGTACCTGTTTAATCCATACATTGGTTGATTGGCATGGTTACTTACATCAATTATAGATAATCTACGGTGTCCTAATGCAATGTTATTATCTACAAAAACCCCTTCTGCATCTGGCCCTCTATGAGCAATACTGTCATTCATTTTAGTCAATAAATAATCAGCATTCTCAAGGGGATTGTTGAAAGAAAATATTCCGTTAATTCCGCACATTTAGGTTAAGTGTTTTTTATTTAGAGAGATTAATTATTAGTAATGCAACTATTTATTCTTAGGGTTTTGCCTGTTGAAAAATAAATTTACAATAATGATTTGTTTAGATGTTACTCTGTAGAAAATAGTTACTTGTTTAACTAGAACAAAGCTTCGAAGATTATTATTTTCAACTTTGCCAATTTCAGGAGATGACGATAAAGTATCTATTAGACTGTCAAATTTTCGAACAAAATTTATAGCAATAGATTCTCCCCATTCACGAACTAGGTATTGGATATTTTTATCTAGTTTTATATTTGCACGTTTTAAGATAATTATTTTTAAAGCCATTTTTTGTATTTATCTCTAAACTCATCCATTGAAATTAAATTAGCTTCATCTTTACTTTCTTCTATAGAGATTAATAATTCTTCTTTATCTTCCTCACTAAGTTTACTCCATGCACTATCATCAATATAAGTTTCTTCTGTGATTTCAATACCTTTGTCAAACTTCTTTAAAGCTAAAATAACTTTTGAGTAGATATTGTCTGAAATATTTAGTTTAATGGTGTGCATAATGTTTGTTTTCTACAAATATAATTATTTTTTTATGATTTTAAACTTGTCAATACGTTGTTCAGTTGTTCCGACCAATTTTCATTAGAGATCTTATTAGAATTAATTTTACTTTTATTACTCATCAACTCCATTTCAGAATCTTTGGCAAGTATAATACTTTTCATTTGTTCTTTTAAATCTGAGACATTACTAGACTTAAACTTATAACCATTTTCATCTAAGAATGCAGTACCTGATCCTACTTTATCAGAAACTATAATTGGAAAACCTGCCATGGCAAATTCGTGTACCACTACCCCCCATGGTTCAAAATGACTTGGAAGGACAAATACACCACCTTTAATTTCTTTCGATAATTCACTTGGTTGCAAAAAACCAAGATGCTCAATGTCTTTGTGTTGAATCTTTTCGTCCCAAAGGTCACCTGTGCCAATACATTTAAGTTTCCAATCATTTGGCAGTTCATTTTTCAATTCAATAAAAGCAGTCCATAAATCAGTTATTCCTTTGTGTTTTATATAGCGTCCAATATACACAAATGTATTTTCGTGTTGATGTTCAATATTTTTAAAAACCCCCTCGTTGGCTACATAAAAACCCGTTAGAATTTGTTTTTCTTTAAATGATAATTTCTTTGCGTAATATTTCTGAGGCTCCCCTGGTACCCAAATATGAGAGAATATTTTATTTAAATAAAAAGGGCTAACAAGTCTGAGTAATTGCTGCTTTAAATTTCCTTCCCAATGATTATCCATTGTTAGAATTGTAGGAATATCACCTTTATATTCTTTTACAATTCTAATGTAATCTTTATCCATCCATCCTGCACAAATAATTGCATCAGGATTAATATCTTTTACTAACAGTGATAAAGTATCATTGTTGTAATTAGATTTATTATAAAGTTTTAATCCTTTGCTGTTTTCAAAATTAAAAGGAGCTTCGTTATTTATTGGCCAATGAACAACGTAAAATTCACTGTTATAATTTTCAGCAAAATAATTAAAACTATTTAGTATGTAATCAGCTAGCTCAGTATATAAAACAAGTATTTTCTGCATTAGTGAAATTTAGATTCAAGTTGTTTTTTAACAATTTTGATTTCTACTTTACGCTTTTTAATATTCGCATAAGGGAAAGTAACTCCTACCATCAACCAAAATAATGAGGCTAACATTGAGCCAGCAGAATATATGTAACCTTCGCCTATAAAGTGAACAATAAAAAATGCGAAAATAGAAAGCTTGTAGGTTTCTTCTTTAAAGATTTCTTTCCAGAACCTTTTACTATTAAATAAGAAGTAGAAATACCAAAAGAACAAGGATAATCCAAAAACACCTGTCATAGATAAAATCATAAGATATCCCGACCCTGGTTCAACTCTTCCTCCACCTCCTCCGGCATCAACATCCGTTATGTAATCGTCTTGAGCAGAAAATCCAACTCCAAACATTGGGCTACTATTAAATTCTCTAATTCTATCTGCCCAAAGGGTTTCTCTACTGTTGTTTGTCCCTTTAGATACTAGTCCTTTATCAATAGATTGTTCTGTCTCTTCTACTCCTTCGTCTATTCTAGAATATACAGTAATTCCCATTGTAACAATTAAGAACGCATAGAGAACTCTGTATTTAAAAGGCTTAGCAAATAAGAAAACCATTCCTCCAATATATCCTGCAAAAGCTAATCTAGAAGCTGCTAGAATTACTACTAAACCTGATATTGCAGCAATTGTTAAGAAAAAATATTTTCTTTTTATTTTGGTGTTAGTAAGATAGAGGTAAAAAGTATAGATTCCAGAAATAGCACCTACTGGACCTAATACCATACTTTGATTCATTAGCCCTGCAAAGTTCCCTCGTCCGATATTTGGTAAACCTAATATATTGTAAAAAAATGAAAGCACAGTTATAATTATAAAACCATTTAGGAAATATTGAAGTGCTTTGTGTCTTATTATTAGTAGAGTTTTACTAGAAAATATTGGTCCAACACTTGCCAATAATAAAACCCAAAGAAACCATCTTGTATTTGTTCCATACTTTGCATCTACATCATTTACAACTAAGCTTGTTGCTGTACCTATTAATAGTAAAAATGTTTTTTTCTGAAATTGTAATTTAGGATAAGACGATAGTATTATTAAAATAAAACTACCATACAATGCGACTTGCAAAGGGGTATTTAGGGGCCTTATTATCATAGGAACTATAGAATTATTTAATAATTCTATAGAAACAAATATCAAAGCAATAAGAGAAGTCTTATTGTTTAGTATTCTACTTTTAGAAATCCTATTTATGTATGTCTTTTTGGTAGTTGTATCTCGCATAATTTTAAAAGCGAGTAAATGTAATTATTTTATATCAAAAAGAGAATCAATTAATGGATATCGTTCAACAATAAATCCTTCGGCATATTTTACTCCTGTATTCTTGCCAAATTCGGATGCCATGTTTCTAATGCTATCTAAAAAACCAGCCTTAGAAATGGGTGTCTCAGGTTCGTTAGAGTTAGGATCGAAAAATTGTGATTTGAATTCCAAAATAGAATTAATTTTAGTGTCCATATAGTCGCTAACGTCAACAACAAAATCAGGTTCTAGGTATTTCCATTGAATATAGCTATAAACATGTTTTGGTCTCCATACTTTTTGTTTTTTGCCTTCAAGTTTAGTTTCAATTTTTATTAGTCCCGATAAAAAGCATGCAGTAGAAACTAATGAGTGTGCTTTTCCATGATCGGGGTGTCTGTCTTTAGGAGCATTTATTAAAACTATTTCAGGCTGATATTTTCTTATTATTTCAATTATTTTTATCTGACTCTCTTTGTTATTTTCAAAAAAACCATCTTGTAATCTTAGGTTTTCTCGTACTTCTGTTCCCAAAACCTTTGATGAGTTCATAGATTCTACATCCCTAATTTCTGCATTACCTCTTGTACCAAGTTCGCCTCTAGTCAAATCTAGTATTCCTACTTTCTTGCCATTAGCAACCTCTTTTGCAATGGTTGCTCCAACCCCTAATTCTACATCATCAGGATGTGCTCCTATTGCTAAAATATCTAGTTTCATCAGTGTTATTATTTTAAGTTCAGATATTGCCTGCCTAGATTAGATAGCTCAGAGAGAGTTTATACTAATCCCCTTTGTCAGATAAATTGACCCATTCTAGTTTAATCTGTTAATTTATAATTTGAATATTAAGATGTAAATCTAATAAAAACATTGTTATGAATTTAATAAATAAAAATTACCTTTGTTTAGATTCAATAAAAATAAGATAAGTGTAATAAATGAGTAAGTGCAAGAAAGAATCTAAGAAAGATGGATTAAAGGAGGAGTGCTGTGACAAATATATAAAAAAAGGGAAATTTTGTAGAAGGTGTCCAATTCCTATAGATGACAGGAAATGATTTTTTAAAATAAACGAATCACTATATCAGTATGTTATGTTTTTTTATTACTTTTAGTAAACTAATCCTAAAATATTATTGAGATGGGAAAAGGAGATAAAAGAACTAAGAAAGGTA
>JADGDT010000078.1 GCA_016744755.1 Ichthyobacteriaceae bacterium
CAACTGCTAGAGGCTACAGAACCTTTGAGAATTTCAGAAGTGCTATACTTTTTTTTAATGGTGGCTTGAGTCTTTATCCACACAAATAAGGGTAGAACCATTTATTATTGTATTTGTTCTTTTATTATAGTTCTCGTTCTTTCTACTTTCAAGTAGTAGCGTAAAGATGTTCGCTTTAATGGTCTTTTACTATATATCTTATTTATTAAAAATTCGAGAGGTAGTTCTTCTGACTCTCTAAATAAAGAATAGTTTTCCTCTATAAACTCAACTAATAAATTAGTCAATTCTCCAATATATATATATAACCCTTCTCCTTTATAATTCAGCCTAAACATTTTCCTTTTAGGTACAAAGTCTAAATCGAACCTTTCATGTAGCATAAATGCAATTCTAGGCTCAAAGAAGTAGAAGTTCTGAATACGTCCTGTAGTTGCTTTTTCATAATGTGATATTTGGAACATGGGCAGATTTATTAATTAGATGTAAAAAAAGCCTCACAAGGTCTATCCTTATGAGGCTTCTAATTTATTAATTTTATTATTTAATACAAGGAATAATGAATATAGTTACAAGGATTACAAATACTACAGAGGCTATTCCTAAAATCAGAAAAACAACTCCTCCAACAGTGGAGCTTTCTGCACCAGTCGGGTTTGAATGCATCTCGTAATGAGTAATTATTTCATCTTTATTCAAATGTTGTATTTCTCTTTTCATAATCAGTTACGATATTAACATTTGAGTTCCTTTCTTTACTCCATATTCATTATCAGGAACATCTGTTATTACTTCGCCTAATTGCCTTTTTACATGCTGTTTAGTGCTATCATCATAAATCAAAGCATAATCATCAAGTGCTTTTATATCGAACTTTAAACCTTTTTTCTCTACTGTTTGTATTTCTCCTATCTCCATTTGGGTTCAATTAAAAGTTAGAATATTTTGTTATGGTTACACCATCACGCTCTTCTATGCTAACAGGCTCTCGTTCCTTGGTAGTAGCCTTTTGTACTGTTTGATTCTCTGCCAATTCAAACACATCCACAATTTGAGTTATACCAACATTAGGAATAACAAAGTCCATACCTAGGTCTGAGGCTTCCATGTGTTTGTGTATTTTGTTTACTGCATCAACAACACCATCCGCATTAACAAGTATGTAGTTGTTGTATCGTTTCTCTTTGTCGGCTTCTTGGTCGTATTCTATACCAGTAACTTTTACTTTGTAGAAATCATCCAGAGCTTCGTCATCATCATCAGATCCATAAAGAACTTCGTTGATTGTTGTCTTAGTTACTTTCTCAACTCTAAACTCACCTCTTACACGTTGCTCCATCTCTTCAAATATTCGAGCTTCAGCATCGGTGTAACTTACTGCATCAAGCAAGTAGTGTTCTGATGCTGTGCTTTCGTTTCCGTTGTCGTCCACCTTCATGTAGCGAACAACGCAATTGTACCATGTTTTAATCATAATTTAAATAGTGTTTAATTATTGTTTAATATTTCCTTTCTCTAGTATTTCACCTAAGTGTATTGCATAATCATAATCTCTCACTCTAACAACTAAGCCATTTGTGTACTCCCAACTTACCATACCTTCTTTTATATGACCTAATCTAATAACCTCGAAACCTTCGTACTCTGCAATGAAGTATGGTTTGTCTTTTCCGTAGCCATTTGTAAATTTCACAAAGTCGTATTCTTTACGTGTTCCAGTTCCATGTTGTAGGTAATTCAGCAATTACACCGTTTCTTGCTTATTTGTAATTGTTCTTCGCACCATTTCTTTATATGTGGTGGTTCGTTAGTAAAGTAAGGTCTGTTTGTGCCTACTTCAATGTGCATATAGGTCTGTTCTTTTTTGGGAGGAGAACTACCTACAACAACAGGTATATCACATTGCTTAGTTTTTTCTTTTTTAGTAAATAATCTCTTAATCCAATTCATTTCTTTGTCCGTTTAATTTGTTATTAATTCCGCAACGTGGCATACCTAAGCCGATACAACCTGCTTCTTATCCAATCAGAGTCAACACGGAACTCTAGCTGTTTCTCTCCTATGTACATTACTTCAAATGGTTCTGCACTTACTGCGAGGTACAGAACCTTCTTTCCTTTTAAATCAATCATTCTTTCAATCGGTTAAAAAAATACTGTTGAGACTTCTTACTCTTCAACTGGAGTATCTGTTCCATGTCCTCTTCAGAAAGTTTGTCTTTACCTTCAATTACATTTTTAAGGTTGAGCATGAGCTCTTCAATTGTTTCTTCAGGGAGTTGTTCCGGATGATTTTTCAATACACTCAATGAGCTTTTCGAAACCTCTATACGCTCTGCTAGTTTGGTAAGACTGCCACAAATTGCAATCCCACTATCGAGGCGATGAGCTATAAGTGCTAATCGCCTTTGGCTAGGTAATCCTTCTTTTGTTTTCATAGTTTTAGTTTAAAAGTTATGTTGAGACGTAATGCATTACGTCTTTACTATAAATAATTTTCCCAATACCTCTGATTTAGGTATGTTGATGGATAAGCTTTACTAACTCCATCTCTCTTTACAGCTTTGTTGTATTTCTCTATTCCTGCAAGAGCTAAACCTCTTTCGTTGTCGTCCATCTTCGCCCAGGTGTTCTCACACATTTTCTTTTTACCGTTCTTATTGGCATAAGTTTTCCAAAAACTTTCAAAGCTCAAATCAAGTGCTACCTCATGTAGTTCACTATCCGTCCATTTCTTTACACTCTGCTCCAATTGTCCGAGTGTTACCGGAAGTTGTTTCTGTATGAAGGTGTACACTTTTTGTGTTGGCTCGGTTTCCAGTAAATCAAATGCTAATAATCTACCTTGCATATCAAACTTGAAAAGCATCTCACCTCCAGTCTTTTTGTTTCTTACTATGTATTTTTTCATACTAACAATCATTAATTAAAGTTCCACAATCCTTACATCGTGATATGCATTGATTGACTCCTATAAGATTTTCTTGTTTACACATTTGTTTTTGATATCGGTTAGAGGTAATCAATAACTCAAGCTCTTTCAGTTCTGTTGAGTTACATGCCTCCAAAAACTTCTCTCGAGTAATGTCAATTCCATTTACTTGATTAATCTTTGGCATAGCTTTGTTTTTTGTTGAAAAATCGTCTTAAAAAGTAACCTCTAAGTATGCTAATTACAGTGAAGTATAGACTTATCAATACATTGTTTGCTGTACTGCTCTCGATACCCAGTAGTGGAAATATTAAGAATAATGATACAAGCGATATTGTATATCCTATGCCTACATTTATTAAAGCTTCGTATAGCGATTGTTTTTTAGTTTGCATAGTTTTTATACTAAGGGTTCATTTATCGCATCTAAATAATCTATTTTATCTATGCATCGTTGGTAAGTTTCTTTGATGTACTCGCCTTTTTTTACGAAAAAAAAGAAGTGATTCTGTTGGTCTTCTTTAAATATTGGAACTCCTTTATGTTTGCCTACTTCCTTTCTTAGTTTATATGACTTCTCGAACCAATGTTCAGTGCCGACTGTAGGCTCTACTATCCTTTGAGTAATTAATTTATGAGAAACAGACTTTCCTACTTTAGTTTTATGGAAATCTGACAAATAATAGATGTGACCATTAGTAACTAAATTGTTGCTTTTAAGCTTTTTTAGTAGCTTCTCTTTACTTGTTATTGTTTTCATCTTTATTGTAATTAGATATATAATTCATTGCTTTAGCCTTTAATGACGTATAACTCTTTAAGTCTCCAAGTGATGGATGAATTGCATCAATAAACTCATGTATATTGGTACTTATTTGATGAACATCTACAACCTCCTTTCCTTGCATCTCATAGAACCTAACCCTTGCCAATCTTATGGTCTTTGTCATCTCTTCGGGAGTAAAATTCATTTCCTGCATCTCCTTAATCCACTTAGCTGCTAAATCTTTACATTTCATATTACTTTCTTTCGTTAATATTTATCATTGCCTCTAATTCTAACACGCACTCATTTAGTTCCTTGTAAATTCTAAATGACATCTCATTTTCCGTTTCCGAGATATAGATATTCATTAATTTACTAATACGTATTTTGGTTTCTAGCATTACATGTGTATTCTCTTTAACTAAATCTTTTGCTTTCCATTTCATATTATGCTAGTTTTTGGTATAGTAAATTTGCAGTCATACGGATAATGTTGTATTCAAACTCTCCTGGCCCTTCTGTTTCGTTTAGCAAAGTCATCAAAGCCCAAGCTTGATAATATGCGAGTTTGAATGATGTTGTCTTTTTTGAGTTAAACATGTTTGCCTCGCTTTGAAAGTCTAGGAACTTCTTTTCAAATTTAAGTTGTAGCTCATCTAGTATTGAGTAGATAACTTTCATTTCCATTAAACTTTCAGCTCTGTCGCTTCCTGCATGACCTCGTAGAACTCCTATCAATATTATGAGCTCTTCTTTATTTAATTTTAGTTTTATCATTTTTTCTAATCTGTGTTAATCTGTGTAATCTGTGGACTATATTTCTGTTTTTCTTACTTCTTTTTCATACTCATCAACCATCTTCTCGGTAATGGCTATTAAAACACTCAATTCCGTGCCGTTATGTTTATTTAGTTCTTTCTTAAACTTCTGTTTAAGTGTCCAGTTCTTTAATGCAATAATGGGTTCCGAGTAATTCATTGCTCTGAAATTGCTAATGAGCTTCTTACGTTTCCTATCACATGTTTTCTCTTCCTCTGTTGGAGGTAAGTGTTTTAATTGTTTCTGCATAATGCTACACACATTGTTATACTCCCTATCCGATAGTTGTTTCAAGCTTGTTTTGCCTGTGTGTTCGGATAGGTACTCATCCCTTTCCATTTTCATTCCTGCAAGTTGCAGTTTCTTAAACATTGCGAAAAATCGCTGATAAGTGTTTATTGCCATTGTTTGATTATTGATATTATTATGTGGATTGCAACTACTATTAGTCCTACCACATAATTAACTTTATTTTCGTTGGTCATTATTGTGTTTGTTTGCCAATCAATTGACTCATACGCATGTGAAGTAATACTCGTTGCATCCATACTTCATCGTTTGGGTCGGGGGTGGGGATTATTAAAATTTCGAGCTTATCTCTAATCTCCCACATCTCATTTGTTATTTGCTCTTGTGTCATAATGTTATGTTTAATTGTTGAGACGCATTTCAATGCGTCTGTACTATAATTGTTCTCGCAGATGGAGTCGAACCACCTTAAATCACCGTGAGCGAGAATTGCACCCATTATAAATCAGAACTCCTCTTGTGTTAATTATACAGTAACACTCTGTTACTATTGTTTACATACCTGAGAACTGCATAGGCACATCCTCAAATTTGTTTTTTTCTTCGTTTAATTTATAGCCTCTGAAATAAGTAGCAGTATCAGTTACATAGTAACTCTTAGCTAACATTGCTAAAGCTTCCGAAAACTTAGGGTCATCAACAATATGTTCGTTCTTGCGTAGTTTAGAAACAAGTTTCTCGTCATAGTCGCCTTTGTTGTTCTTTAGTAGAACTCCCTCAAGCATGGCATACATCTTTTTGTTTCTGCTCTGGAACTTTTCACGCAAAATTGTTTTGATAGTTTCGATATGTACCTCGGCAGTTTCATCCAGTTGCTGACGGTCTTGGCGTTCTATTACCAGTTTGTACTTTCCATCTTCCGACACTAATGCGAATTGCTTTAGTTCCTTTTCGTTTTTATTGAAAACCTTGTACATATCAGCATGTAGTTTGTTTCCTTTTTTTATAGCATCATGCTTGAACTCTCGCATCATTTCGCTTAGTTCTTGCATTAACTTAACCGACTCGGTTACAAATTCACTCTTCTCGGTATTGAATACTTTCTCTCTCTTAGCTTGGTCTAATTTGCCTTGCTTCTCCTTCTTAGCTAGGAGTCCTCTTAACTCCTCAGCTGATAATTCATCTACATTTACCATTCTTATTGTTTAATTATTTTATCTTCTACAAATACTCTGGTTCTATCATCTACCAACTGATAGCTTCCTTTCTTTTGGTCTTCCTGTTGTTTGGCTATTGCTAAATTTTGTAAGGCTTGCTTTCGGTGAGCACTTTCTAAGTAGCTTAAATGATTACTACCTATTTCTGCAAGCCTTAAACTGTTGTTTTTGCTCATTCGTCTATGGTTTTAAGGTCGAACTCTAATTGTCGTTTATCGGCTAATAGCTGAGAGCTAAACTCTGGGTTGGTTACATTTTTCAGTTTATTGTCTATTGTCCAGATCGCTGTTTTTATTTCTTCTTTTCCCATACTAGTCCTCTTTTATCTAGTCGGCTCATCCAACTAATTATTAATTCTTCAGTTTCTAAATTTTCCATCCAAGGGGTGTAGTCATCTATTATGATTTGGTCTTGTGGACGTTTCAAACTCTCTAGAAATTCTTCCTGTTCGGCAAACCATTTGTTTTTCCACCATGCCCAGTATCCATAGTTTTTATTATAAAGCCATTCGGTTCTAATGTCTTGAGGAATCTTTCCTTTATATAGATGATAGAGTAGTCTATCAACTGTTACCATTCCAACTTCAAAGAATAGGTGTTGGTACTCTTTATCGCTTATTTCAAGAGCATCCTTTACTGTTTTGGTGGAAAGGGCAAAGCGTTGTATATCTTTTCTTAATCTTGAATTTTCTTTTATTTTGGCACTCATTTTAGTTAGGTGTATGTTGAGACGATGCACGCATCATCTTTACTAGTTTTCGGATATTCCTCTTAGTTTCTCGTAGCCATCTTGCCAAATAACAAACTCGCCTCCATTTGGTCCCACAGTTCTACCGTTGCAAACTGCTAAGAAACCCGATATAAATATTTTCATCTTGGCATCGTACATTACTCTTTTCTGAAAATCGGTGCTTGGGTGTTTGCCCTCGGCATGACCTACTATCAAGAATATTTTGTTTTTAAATTTTCGTTTCATTCTCAAGTAAGCATCCCAGTCTTTTGTGAAATATGGTAGAGAATCTATTACTACAACCTTAGGACTGTTTTTCTTACTCAGATAATAATCTAGCTCCTCGTAGGTGTAACTTGCAGTTAGAAAATTGTTACTCACTTCATTAATATCGCAAAGGTTCATACGCTCTATATAATCGCTATCATCTGACTCTTCCTCTAGTAGGTTATATAGCACCTTAGTAGTTTTGGCAAACTCTTTGGCTAACATCATAATAAATGTACTTTTGCCCGATGATGATGCTCCCCATATAAACCATACGCCTCTATTTTGTGGTTTGCCAAAGGCTTGAAACCACTCATTAGTAAAAGCTACCTTCTCTATTTTTTGAGCTTGTATATTGGCAACTGTTAATACTCTGCGTAGTTTTGTTTCGGAATCATTAAACATACATTACTGCGGGTAGGTTCAACACTTTACGAATAAACCCTTCGGTAATTTCTTCGCCTGTGCGTTCGGATTCTCGTTTTACAGGTACAATTACATCGTGAAGCTCTCCGTAGTTATCGCATATCTTACGTACAAACTTCTTAGTTTGTGGGTTTTCAATGTCGTTTAAGAATAGTTTAAACGAGCGGTCAACGGCAGGTAATTGACGAATACCAAATTTTATACGGCGATAAAACTGGGGGATTCCTGGTTTGTTTTTCTTTCTCATCTTATCGAGGTTATTTAATAACTGTTCCGTTCCTATAAGTATAATAGAGCAGTACTTATTAAGGTGGTCGTATAGCTCTTTCATTGATGCTAAAGCAGGTTGTTTCATGTACTCGGCTTCATCAAAAATTAATTGAGGAGCAAGACCATCTTCTTTCAAGGTTCTAAGCTTGCGAGCAATATCTCTTAGCTTTTTGCTTTTGCTATTTCCTGTAGTAATTTTTATCTCATCAATAATCTTATCAATTAAATCAGTAAGGTTATCGGTACTCCCTACAGTTACAATGTATGTGTCGGCAGGGTTCTTGCGAGCAAATAGATTAATGCAGTGTGTTTTTCCTGCTCCTGTTTCGCCAATAATAACATTGGTAGCTCCGTATTGCTTTGCATCTTGTAGATTGGCAATAATGTTGAGGAATTGTGGAGTAGCTTGATTTTTCCAGTAAGTTTTGTTTAGTTCTAAACCAATGAAATTGGCAAGTCTCTCAAAATACTTATCGGCAATTGTTACAAACTTTCCGTTACCTGCAGGAATAGTAAAATCGCTATTATCTTTAAAGATGTGAGTAATAGTTGATTTGTTTATACCAGTACTCTCTGCAATCTTGGTTTGAGTAAGTTTGTTATCTTCTATAAACTGATATGCTTTATCAGCTATTTCTTGTTTTGTGTTTAAACTTAGTGAAGTGTTCATAATGAAAAGTATTCGTTAGTATTTACTTTGTTTTCTAAATATTCTAATCGCTCATCGGCAAATGTTTTTGCCTTACGCTTAGTTTCTTTCTTTTCTTCTTTGACTAGTATTTTTGTGGCTTGTTTGTTGGCTTCAAGTCTTTCGGCACTTTTATTGTTTTTGTGCTGTCCGAGACTATCGGTTAGTAAATGTTTGGCAAGTGTTCCTTCTAGTTGCGGACGTTCTAAGAATGGATTAGCCAATTGTGCACTTTCAGTACGTTCTTCTATTATTGTGGCAATAATAGTTTTGTTTTTATCCTTGATTCGTTTTAGTTCTACAATATCCTCCTCGGTTTGGTCGGCAATTGCCATTGGTTGAATATATTTTTGTTCGAGCATGAACCTTTCAGAACCATCGACTGACATTGCAAGGGCATTGTCAAGGTTGTTTTCGTCATATTGAACAATCCATTCTTGATGAGCCTGTAAGCGGAAATTAACATCAAAACTATCGAACCAAACTTTCTCACCATTAATAGTAACTCCAAGTCCTTCGCCTCGTAGTTTGTAAGTATGTCCAGTGTTGCTACCAAATGATAATAAGTAGCTTTCGGCATTCATTATAGTTTTATGCTCCTCTTTGGTACTTAACCATTTGGTACTATACGCTTCGTAGTTAATACTGCGTTCGGTAGCCATTATATTTTCGAGTTGAGCAATACAGCCTTGCATATCGGGAAAATCTTTCTTTTTGTTATTTAACACTTCAACGTTAGGTTGACGTTTGCTACCCGATGCTACACCAAATCCGCTCCAGTTGTTTAGTAATTGGCAATACTTCTTATTAAGTCTGTTGAAATAAGGTTCTATTATTTTTGATTTAGCATTACCCACTTGAGCAGGTGTGAAATGGTCAGTCATCATGTTGTATAAAGGAGTTAGAGCCTTTTTTGCATAATTATCTGTCTGCAGTTGGTATGGTCGGTAATAATCGCCAAACAACTCCTTAATATGATTCATTGAATTTTGAAAGGCTTGTTGTATAAGCTGTGGCGTTTCGTGAGTTCCTATTGCATAACCTACAGGGTAATTGTTATGAGCATCCAACACCACAACAATTGTAAGACGGTTTGTATAAGTAGTAACACTATGACCTTTTTTATCAACTTTCGTATCTTGATAATAAAGTTCAGCATCCCAACCATCAACTGTCCAATACAACATTGGAGTAGAAGGTTTGCTACGTTTTACCTGCATAAGCTTAGTATTTTGTAGCGACTTAATTCCTTTACGACCTGCATGAGAAATAAGTTCTTTTTTCTCCTTGCGGTTTGCTACAGTTCCTGCAGTAATAGTTTTCCACCCCATTGTTTTAGCCATTGAATTGTAAGCATCTTTTATAAGTTCGTTGCTTAGGTTGTTTGGGTGTGCAATAAGCTCATCAAGAACAGCCATTTGTTCTTTCTTTCCAATCTTTGTTGCATTACTATTGGTAAGTCGTCCAGAGATAAGAGATGCATAGCTGTTTTTCTGAAATGCCCCAACTTTACGTCTCAATCCACCTTTTGTAGTAGGCAAATTGTGTTCTACTTCACGAAAAGCATTAACATCGTTACTTAGCGATTGCCAAATATCAACTCCAACAACACGGCGAGCTTTAAGCTGAGACTTACGAGCTTCTTTTACTTTCAATACAGTATTTAGCACCGATGCGTTATATGTGTATTGCTCTACAAGTTTTAAGTCTAGTTTCTTTTCGTTATTATCTCCATAGCGATGAGCAACAAAGAAGTCGAAAGCCTTGCGGTCGGCAACATAATGTTGTGCAAACCAACTTTTAGTAGCTTCTTTCTCTGGTTCTCCCCATTTTACAGTAATAGAATCTTTCCACTCTCGTGATAATGATGAAAACAATACTAGTGCAGGATTACCAAGTGATGCTCTACGAAGTTCTTTTTCACATTGGGTTTTACTCTTCATTCTATTATAAATAGAGCGATAAGAGATAAGTTTTAAACTATCTTCATGGCATCTATCAGTTGTAAGGTGATTTACCTTAAAACCTAATTTGCCGTCGTAAAATTTATATGGTGTATCCATAAATTTTTCTTTAATAGTTATTGTTTGTTCCCGTGGGAGGAATCGAACCTCGCAAAAACCATTCGGGAAAATAATTACATTTAATCTTCAATTATTTCATAAGCTTTAATAACTCTCTTAGCCATAGCCTTAATTTTCTGACCTAATACTGTAGGTCTTGTTTCTCTTTTTCCTTCCAAATTAAGTTTTACGGTAGGATAAGTTGTACCAAGCTTTTCGGCGATTTTGGTATAATTAACCAGTTGTAAATCTTCAATTCTCATATTCTTACCCATGTTTTATGACTGTTTTTCGTATGTTTGATAACTGTTTTAACGATGCTACAAATATATATCACATTTTGCGATATATCAAAGTAATTCATCGCATATTGCGAATATAAATTTACTTCTATGGATAAGAGTGTGATTCTAAATAACATAAAAGACTATTTAAAGTTTAAAAACGATAAAGAATTTGCTGAATTTTTAGATATTAAGCAGAATACACTCTCTACTTGGAAGAAAAGAAACACAATTGACTACGATAAAATCATCGCAAAATGCGATTTTATCAACGCCAATTGGTTACTTACTGGCAAAGGTTCCATGCTCAAGAAGGAGGACTCTGACTTAATAGAAGTAAAAAAAGCAGAAGAACTAGGAGGATATAAGACTATTCCTCTTGTATCCGTAGAAGCAATTGGCGGATTTGGTAGTTCTGACTTCTCCATAGGAGAGAGAGATGTAAAGGATTTTTATGTTGTTCCTAAATTTAAGGATAGAAAGATTGATTTCATGATTGAAGTATATGGAGACTCCATGTATCCAAAGTTTAAAAGTGGAGATATAGTTGCTTGTAGAAAATTAGGAGACAGTAATTTTATCCAATGGAATAATGTTCACATTATTGCTACAAAAGAGCAAGGAATTCTAATAAAACGATTGAATAAGGCAAAAAACGATACTTGTATCTTAGCTGTATCTGAAAATAAGGACTATGAACCCTTCGAAATTCCGAATGATGAAGTAACAGGATTAGCTCTTGTTGTTGGTGTAATTCGTCTGGAATAACTCTAATCATTAAGTAAAACAGGCTCTTTCCTGATTAAGCATCTAATTTCCAGCAAAATACAGTGTTTTGCCTTGTAGGATACGGTAATTATAGGGGTGTTTATATATTATTTCCATGTGTTTTCGTTCTGTTTTGGGTAATTATAGGGGTGTTTACACTGTGTTTTTAGGTCGTTCAAACTACACCCATGACTACACCCATAGCTACACCCAAAGCAAAAAAGCACCCAATTTAAAGGTTATTTAAAAACAGTTTAAAAACGCAAAAAGCCCCTTAAAAAGGAGCTAGTTTATATTCTGTAACATCAGCCTACAATGCCGTAAAAGGCTTATTTTAACATGTTTTACGGCTATTTTAAAGGCTTTTTAAGAAAGAGTATCGGTATAATCAATAAGAAGGTAACCGCCGAGGTATAAAACGGCGGTATGATATCGGTAAAAATCGGTTTATGTACATTTGGAAAGTTTATTCAAAGTCGGGCAAAAATCGGCTTAACCCTTTTGTTTGTTGGCTTTTTCGGGCAAAAATATTCTTATTCTCTTTTGTTCTTATTGTATTGGTGGGGGTAGTAAGTTTCTATGGAGTCTATAGATTCTTTTATATCAAAAAGATATTTCTTAATTTCAATTTTCATAAAGAAGAGTTTTAGTTTTATTCATAGATTCAATAAAATAAGGGTTAGATAATGATTTGTCAGTTACTAAGTCAACATTACGTTTAAATAATTTTTCGAACTTTTCTACTAGATTAAAGTAGTTATCTGCATATTCTCCATAATCCTTAGTTGGTTTAAAAGAAATGAGTAAGTCAATATCACTTTTTTTATTGAAATTATCTGTCATCACAGAACCAAATGCAAATAGATTTTTCACATTATGAGCATTACATAATATGTTAATCTTATTTATGTTTTTTGTTAAAATATTCTTCATGACATTAAAGTTTTGTCAAATTTACTTAAAAAATGTAAAATAAATTATTTAAAGTCATTCAATTGCTAAATTTTATGGTTCTACCCTGAATGTTGTGGAACAATCGTCACCTTGAGTCCTAAGTTTTTTTCTCAAAAAAAATTCCAATGAGCTAATGACGATTTGAGTCTCGCAAAGTCGCTAAGAAAATTAGCTTTGCGACTCTGCGCCTTTGCGAGATAATTACAAAGTCGTCATGGGTAGCGGAGCCAAAGCGAAGTCGAAAGGTCTATTACACAAATAGCACATTGTGTAATCACTGTTGCTATAGATCTTTCGACTACATTTCCTTTTGTTGCACAAAGGAAATTCTGCTCAAGATGACGACTATTCTAAATTACAACTTCCACACAAATAAGGGTAGAACCAATTTTATTATGTCATTTCTAATGATAAATATGTAGCACTAGTCACACCCTCACTATAACCGTAGTGATGATTGTGAGGGCGTGACTGTTTAATGTTGTGCTTTTTTCGTGAAATCGTGATAATCGTGAAATCGTGACTTTTTTCTTTTGTCCACAGATTACACAGATTGCACGGATTGCACGGATTTTGTTCACTTTCGTTCACTTGATTATTGTATCGTGATGTAGTGAAATCGTGACTTTTTTTCTTTTGTCCACAGATTACACAGATTACACAGATTACACAGATTGCACGGATTGCACGGATTGCACGGATTTTGTTCACTTTCGTTCACAGGATTATTGTATCGTGATATCGTGAAACCGTGATATCGTGATGTAGTGAAATCGTGACTTTTTTTCTTTTGTCCACAGATTACACAGATTGCACGGATTTTGTTCACTTTCGTTCACAGGATTATTGTATCATGAAATCGTGATGCCGTGATGTGGTAAAATCGGCACTTTCAACTTTTCACTTTTTACTTTCAACTTTTCATGTCGCACTAATCACACCCTCACTATAACCGTAGTGAGGATTGTGAGGGCGTGTCTGTTTGATGTTGTGAAGTTGTAAAACACTATTATAATTAGGACTCAATCTTAAATTATAAAATCTTATTTTAGTAATTTCAATAAATGATTAGGGTTCTGTTTATTTCCCCAAATTAGATTTATATAAACAATAAACCTGATATTGTCAACTCTATAAAATATACTGATATTTTTATGTATTATTGCTTTATGGTAATTTGGATGTTCTGTATATTTTGGAAAGTGTAGAGGGTTATTTTCTATCTGTTTAGAGAAAACATCAATTTTGTCTAAAAAAATTGAGATTATTTTTTCTGACCATTTTTCTCTTAATAGCTCAATATTCTTATCTAAAGAAATAAATGCCAAATTTGTCCAAATAATTTTATACTCCATACTTGGTTCTCATTTCATTCATTACAAAATCGTGAGAATGTATTTTATTAGACAATATATCTTTTTCGGATTGCTCTAGTAATTTTCCTAAAACTATTTTTTCTTCGGAACTATATTGTTCTATATCTTCTTTTATAGTTAATTCGTTTGGAGAAAAACGACTCAAAAACCACTTTATATGATTATAAACCTTTATGTCTTTGAAACTAATTGTTATACTATTCATAATAATATTTTTTACAAAAATACAAAATAATATTTAATGTGTTTATTTTAGTGATGCTATGAGACTGTTACGTGATGAAATCGTGACTTTTTTCTAACGATAAGTATGTCGCACTAGTCACACCCTCACTATAACCGTTATGAAGATAGTGCGGGCGTGTCTGTTTAATATTGTGCTTTTTTTTGTGGGTAGTGACTTCGTGATGTTATGAATTAAATTATCATTTCTATATATAATTGAAGCTATCTAGTCTAGATATGACAATATATTAAAATTATTTGTAGATTAAATTTAACAATATTTAGAGTTAATCTATTTTTTACGATTAATCCAATTCTCAATATTTATTCCATCTATTCTTTTGAATTCTTTTACATTTTCAGTTACCATTATCAAGTCCTTTTCTACGGCAGTCCCCCCTATGAGTAAATCAAAGTCACTTATCATTATTCCTTTCTTTCTCAATCTAGCTTTTTCTTTGCCGTATAAATGTATAGAATCATAAATAGGTAATATTATAATATTACCTATAAACTTATCTATTAAAGCATGATTTTTACTAGGGTTATTACTGTTCTCTGCACCAAATACTAGTTCTGCTAAAGTAATTTCTGATATAGCAAATTTTTCCAACCCAATAGAATCAAATTTTTCCAGTAAATTGAATTTACCTCTAAAAAAATGTATACATATATTGGTGTCTAATAAATACTTTATCAAAACTCAGCTATATTTTTATTGTCAATTCTCGAATTACGTATGTCTCTAATTATCTCATCTGTATCTTTAGAGTCTTGCCAAGCTCCAAACATTTCTTTTATACTGGAATTACTATCTGTCTTTTCTGTTTCGATAGATTCAGTTAATTTAATTATCAACTTCTTTTTGGAATTATTGTCCAATCTGATTAAAAAACTAAGAAATTTATCGATAGTTTTATTTGTAATTGCTATGCTCATGGTTTTTAATTTTAAGCAAAGGTAATGTTTTTATTTATGACTGTTTAATGTTGTGCTTTTTTCGTGAAACCGTGATGTTGTGACGTGGTGAAATCGTGACTTTTTTTCTTTTGTCCACAGATTACACAGATTGCACGGATTTTGTTCACTTTCGTTCACTTGATTATTGTATCGTGATGTCGTGAAACCGTGATGTCGTGATGTAGTGAAATCGTGACTTTTTTTCTTTTGTCCACAGATTACACAGATTACACAGATTGCACGGATTTTGTTCACTTTCGTTCACTTGATTATTGTATCGTGATGTCGTGAAACCGTGATTTTTTACTTTTGATAAATATGTCGCACTAGTCACCCCCTCACTATACCCGTGGTGATGATTGTGAGGGCGTGTCTGTTTGAAGTTGTGCTTTTTTTGTGAGAACCGTGAT
>JADGDT010000204.1 GCA_016744755.1 Ichthyobacteriaceae bacterium
TAACACGCTGATATACCACATTAATGTGGTATATCTAATATATTGGAGTGATATTACACACTAGTGTGTGATATATCCTTTATATGTCGACTTAGTTAATTGTTTTAATTGTACTGCTTCGCCAACCATGTCACAAGAAAAGATATATATAGAATTATCTTGAATATATATAGATGCTTGGGTAGCATAATTGATATTCAATATTAATAATTTTAATTTAGAATTAGTACTCATTTTACTTAATTTTATTAATTAAAAACTAAACATAATATGCGATGTAAGTAGTTGCTACATTGGTTTTTAAGCGAAAATATTTTTAACAATTATTATTAGTAGTTAATATAAATTACATAAAGTGCGGTTAAAGTGCTATTATTTAGCTTATATGTCTAACATGTCTAACATGTCTAAAGGGTTAATGATGTCTTCTATGCCAGAAGTAGATACTCTTGTATATACTTCTGTGGTTTTAGGTGATTCGTGTCCTAGCAATACTTGAATATATCTTAGATTAGTGCCTTGCTCTAAAAGGTGTGTTGCAAAAGAATGCCTAAGTGTATGTAGAGTTGCAGGTTTTATAATACCAGCCTTAAATAGAGCTTTCTTAAATACCTTCTGAGTACTAGTGGCTGAATATTTTCCGCCTTTGGCTCCTTCAAATAAATAGTTTATTGGCTTGTATTGCTTGTAGTATTCTCTTAAAATCTTTAATGTACTATTTCCAAGTAATGTTGTCCTGTCTTTATTGCCCTTAGAATTTCTAACTAATATTAGTTTCCTATCAGCTTGAATATCGCTCATTTTAAGTTCTAATAATTCTGATATTCTTAGACCTGCGGAGTAGATGGTTGTTAGTATAGCTTTATGCTTCAAATTGGTTACTGTCATTAATAATCTTTTAACTTCCTCAACACTTAAAACCAATGGTAATTTTTTATCACTTCTAGGTCTATCTATATAATAATACCTATTAGGTAGGCCAAGAACTATTTCATAATAAAATTTTATTGCATTTATTGATTGATTCTGATAGGACTTAGATACATCGCGATCTACAAGGTGCTTTATAAATTCTTTTATGTCAATTTCATTAATGCTCAACAAGCCCTTGTCTTCATAATAGTTAATAAACTCCTCAAACTTGTTTACATAAATCCTTAGTGTATTTTTGCTGTATCGTAGTACTTGTAGTTTATCAATATATGCTGGAGGACAACTACGTTTTTTGTTACTTTTTTTGTTTTTATATTTCGAGTAGTCTGGTTCATCAATATTAGTGTTTATAGGCTTGTCTTTGAAAAAATATTTGCAGTTAACCCATGCAATACCTTTAAAAATCTTGAATAAATAAAATAGATTTACATTTGTGTTTGGTAAGTAATACATCTCAAATTCCTTACTCCATCTAATTGTATTTATAGACTTAACTATTGAATCTATTGTTGGATTATTCATATAAACCAACCCTATCATTTGTTTATTATTTACAATCAAATGCCTTAATGTTATATTATTTAGTCTAGTCTCCATCTTTTTTTGTTAAAGTAGTGAATAATAGAACTGAATAAAAATAAAACCGTATATTTATACGTATAGCTATACGTATAAATATACGGTTTTATGAAAGAAATTATTAGAAAGTGCTTGGAATGTAATGAGGTTATAGTAGGGAGAGTAGACAAGAAGTATTGTTCTGAATATTGTAAATCATCATATCATTATAAGCAAAATATAGAAAAAGGAGATAACTTATTTAGTAGAATAGATAAAATACTAAAAAACAACCGACGTATATTAAAAAGCTACAATAAAGCAGGAAAATCAACTGTAAGGAAAAATATTCTTATTGAAGATGGTTTTAATCCAAAATATTTTACAAACTATTGGAAAGCAAAAAACAATAATCTTTATCTCTTTTGTTACGAATATGGGTTTATGGAAATAAAAGAAAATGGATATTCAAAATATGTTTTGATTATTTGGCAAGAATACATGAGTTAATATAGCCCGAATACAATTCATTGTATCATATGCTATACTTGAAATAACAATGATTTGAGTGACAAGATTATTAGGTTAAGTAAATTCATCATCTTAAACACTTCACTTTAGTTCCCCTTTTCAGCCCCCCTCCAAAAACAACCCCCAGTGTTTACTAGGGGTTTAGAAGTGTCTTGCGGAGAAAGAGGTTATGGCTTTATTTATTATTAAATTACTCTAAACACTTGTAAATACTATACTTTCAGTCTCATTTCAAACTAAACTAGATTTCAATTATACTATCAAATAGTATTTAAATATACCTTCACTTTCACCGAGACTGTGTAAGCCTGCGGGCAAGTAAGTATATATTGAATTGCATAATTAAATATTTCTACATTTGAAAAAACAAATTAAAATGAGAACACGAGATTTAATAAAGTAGGAAAAAACATTTTCAATAACTAAAGTTTCGCACCCACCCTAAGCCACTAATTTTAGTGACCCATCCTTTAGATTACATGTTCCAATAAATTTAAGATTATCACTGTAAGCCGTTAAAACACTAATAATTTTGTGAGTTTCGTCCTCTCCAAGTAAAAACTCCAAAACATTGGATAAATCGGCAATTAATGCTAGAATTCTTTCATTTAGCCTATGTTCAATGTAGTCTTGTTTAAGATTCTTGAATAATCCTCCAATAGTTCCATAGGCTTCTATCCATTACTTTAGACTTATTAACAAATAGTTGGATCATTCTAATTGCAGTTTGAGCCACCTGAATATCAAAATTGTTTGATTGTATTTTTTCAAGACCGAGTAATTGCTTTACTTCTTTATAAAACACCTCAATAGTCCATCTTATGCTATATATCTTTAGGGTTTTAGTGAAAGAAAAACTGGTGTTTGTTGATAAAATAATATCCGCTTTTTATTTATAGCTTTTAGTTTTTTATCCAAACTTATAGATGTAAACCAATTATCTATAAGTATGTAATCTACAGTTATTGCTCTTTTATTTATTCTTCTAAACATCTGAACAAGCATATCTGTTTTTTTTGTATTTAACTCCTTGAAGTGTTTAAATACAGTGGACTTAGAGTCTCTTTTTGTTTTATATTGAGTCTTGCGTTATTTAGTGTTTAATCCAAATTTATTATTTTTATTACCTCTATGAAAACTAAAATCTACAGGAATAAATACACTTCCATTCCAATAACCCATAACAAGAAGTTTGTACCCATATATGAAACGCTTAGTTACATGGTTGAATATTTTTGAGATTCCTTCAATTGTTT
>JADGDT010000205.1 GCA_016744755.1 Ichthyobacteriaceae bacterium
TCCTAACGATGCATACTTACACCTCCCTGGCAGGTTTACTATGCGAAATAAAGATGATGCTGATAGGCTAAGAGAGCATTTAGAATCTACTGGTCTTCCTACAAACAAACAGCATACTGTAATTATTGGTGGCGGACTACTAGGCTTGGAACTAGCAGCATCTTTAAAGAAAAAAAATATAAATGTTACCATAATCCAAAGAGCTTCAAGGCTAATGGAAAGACAGTTAGATAGAGTTGCAAGTAAATTACTCGCCGAAAATGTTCAAGAAAAAGGAATACAAATATATTTCAACAACGAAGTTAACACTGTTTTTGAAGACGAAAATAATGACAAAAACCTATCAATTACTTTAAAAACAGGAAAGGTACTTAATGCCAATGCCATAGTTTACGCAATAGGAACTGCGCCTAATTTCGAAATTGTTAAGGGAAGTGACATAAAATACAAGAGAGGAATAATTGTCAATCAATATTTACAAACAAACATACCAGATATTTTTGCACTTGGGGAAGTAGCACAATTTAACGATGCTATTTTTGGAATAACATCGGCCGCAGAGCAACAAGCAGATATTGCTGCCAAGTTTATTTTAGGAGACTTAAACAGTATCTACAGTGGATCAACCTTAATGAACATACTTAAATTTGAAGATCTTGAACTTTGTAGTATTGGAATGGTAAACTCTCCAAAAAATAATCCTTCATATGAAGAAATTATTTTAATGGACGTTAGCAAACAGTTTTATAAAAAGTGTATCGTTAAAAATGATCTTCTAGTAGGAACTATTCTAATGGGCGATAAGAGTGAATTTGCCGAATTCAAGAGAATGATAGAAGATAAAATAGAACTTTCCGAAAAAAGATCTGAACTTCTACGTGGTCAGAGTAAATCTATACCTGTAAAAGGAAAATTAGTTTGCTCTTGTAGTCAGGTTGGAGAAGGAAACCTCTTAGATGAAATAAAATTGGGAACAACTGATTTTAATGAATTATGCTCTGCAACAGGTGCAGGTTTAGGCTGTGGAAGTTGTAAGCCAGAAGTAAACGATATATTATTAAAAAATATCTAACCCGTATAAATAACTTAATAATGAAAAATAAGCTAAACAGAATATACACCAAGGGTGGAGTTGTTTCTCCGGGAGAGCTAAAACTTATTTTAAACATGGCAGAAAAGCTAGGTTTATCAACTATAAAGTTTGGATCTAGACAAGATATATTATTTCCTTACGATGGGGAATTAGAAACTATTAGAGATGAATACCCAAGTTTAGATATTATAGACAACCAAAAAGATAACAACCAGAATATTGTGTGTTCTTATGTTTCTGCCGATATATTACCCGCAACTTGGTGGGTTAAAGGAACAACATATTTATATATACTTGAGCAATTTAGATACAATCCGAAGTTAAAAATAAATATTACTGATCCTGAGCAGAGGTTAATTCCTTTATTTAATGGACAAATTAATTTTATTGCATCTATAAATGAAGATTATTGGTTCTTAAACCTAAAATTACCAGGCTGGAAAACCGACATCAATTATCCTGTACTTATTTACAGTTTAGACATTCCTAAAATTGCAGAGGCCATAGAAGAACTGTATAAAGAGACTACTGATATAGATTTTTTATTTCAGCTTGTAAACGAAAAAATAGAAACCAACAACAAAACAATTAATAAAGAATTAGAACTTCCATTTCATCCTTTCCCTTACTACGAAGGAATGAATATAATGGGAGTTGATGAGTATTGGTTAGGCTTATACTGGAGAAATAACGAATACGATATTAAATTTTTAAATGAATTTTGCGATTATTGCCTAGAGAGTAGAGTAGGTAAAATATGTATCACTCCGTGGAAATCATTTATAGTAAAAGGCATAAATAGAAACTACAAATTAGGTTTAGAAAAACTATTAGGAAAAAGTGGAATAAACGTTAGACATTCATCTTTAGAGCTAAACTGGCACTTGCCTGTTGATGATAAAGATGCTTTTGAATTGAAAAAATTTATTGTTAGAAACTTCGACCAGAATGATATTTCTACCTATGGTCTTAACTTTGCAATAAGTAATAGATCTAACAAAGAGACTTATTTCACATCGGCAGTAATTGAAAAAAATGAGGTTCCAAGTATCATAAAAGATTTTGATGTTAGACCAACTTATAACGTACTTTATTGTAGAGATTTTAATCCTAATACAAGAGAGTACTTGGTTTATGCGCAAGATGTAGATAAAATAGAATTGCCTGGACTGCTAATGGAGTTAAGTAAAATGTATTTTGAACAACTTAGCGATTCAAAACCTCAGAAAGATAAAAAAGATGCTAAAAAAGAACAAATCAAAGTTCATCAATGTAAAGATTGCATGACAGTTTACGATAGCAACTATGGCGATGAAACTCAGGGAATAAAATCAGGTGTTGAGTTTGAAGATTTAAATGACAATTATGTCTGCCCTGTTTGTGATTCTGATAAAACAAATTTCGAAGTAGTAATGCTTTAAAATATCAATGCTACTTTTTACCTTTAATAAGCTCTTCGGTTAATTCGTTGAGCTTTTTTACTTTTTCTTCGAAAGTAGATTTAATAGAATTACGATATTTATTTAAATTTTCAACTAAATCATTCATATCATCAGGGAGAACCTCTTCGAAAAACTGACGTAATCTTTTGGCAGTTGTTGGTGACTTTCCATTAGTCGAAATTGCCAACTTCACATTACCTTTAGTAACTATTCCTCCCAAATAAAAATCACAATAATCAGGATTATCAGCAACATTTACAAGTAAATTTCTCGATTTACAATCTTTGTAAACCTGCATATTAATTTCTGTTTTATCAGTAGCAGAAATTACTATATGTTTACCATTAAGAAAGCTAATATTGTAATCTGAAGTTATTTTTTCAACCTTATAACTAGAATCGATAGCTGAAAATTCTCCAATATAATTTTCTGCAACCACCGTTACGTTAGCATTGGGACTAGATTTAAGCAAGAAAGTAATTTTCTCGAAACCTACATTTCCTCCACCAACTATTAAAACATTAAGTTGAGATACTTTTAGGAAAATTGGATATAATTCATTCATAACAATTAACTATTTCAAATTACTAATAATATTAGACTCCCTATTATAGATAGGTACAATATCTGAAACATCTAGTTCCATACAAAATTCCAAATCATCTTCTTGATCCAATCTCCTCAGTCTATTTGCACCATCAGAGGATAGAATATTTCTTCTCATTTGTGCAAGATCAAC
>JADGDT010000206.1 GCA_016744755.1 Ichthyobacteriaceae bacterium
GTTTTGCAACACTCAACATTAAGTAACGTCATAAGGGTGTAAATAAAATAATAACAAATACATTTGACACTATAAAATTTAATTACAGATGAAACAATTATCTCTATTCCTAATAATAATTGCAAGCTCAACTTTAGCTTTCAGTCAGACTGTTATAAATGCTGAAGACATCCTAAAAGACATTGATTTAGGTAAAAATATTTCTTACGAGAACACTACTATCAAAGGAGATTTAGATTTTACTTTGCTTAAAATAAATGTTGATAAAAAAGGTGGAGGATTCTTTGATATGGACGATGAAAAAGTAACAATTACAATTGAACAAAATATTAGGTTTGAAAACTGCAATTTTAAAGGAGAAGTTATAGGATATAAAAATGAAGATAAGGGTGATATATTATACTCTACCCGTTTCAAAGGCAAGTTTAGAATAAATAACTGCACATTTAATAAAAGTATCACATTCAAATACAGTTCTTTCTTCGACATAGTTACAGTAACTAATTCTAACTTTGAAGATTATGTTGAATTTAAATACACAAATTTCGAATCTAATGTAGATTTTACAGGAACTAAATTCAATCAGGGGTGTAACTTTAAGTATTCAAATTTTGAAGAGAAAGCATCTTTTAATGGAATTGAAGTAAAAGGTGAGGCTTTGTTTAAGTATACTAATTTTGAAGATGATGTGAGATTTACAAAAAGTACTTTCAAGGGTATGGCTAATTTTAAATATACCAACTTTGATGGAAGAATAAGTTTTGAGAATTCGAACTTTGAAGAATATGCCGATTTTAAGTATACTAATTTTTCATCGGGTATATCTTTTAAAAATGCAACGATGCAAAATGTTGATTTTAAATACACAAACTTCTCTTCTCCTTTTATACTTACAGGCCTAAAAATAAATGGATCGGTAGATCACAAGTATGCGAATGGAACAAATGGAGCATTTGATTAGAAAGTAATTTTTATCAAAAAAACATTACGCTAGCAGTACAATTTTAATGTACTGCTAGCATTTTTTTTGTCTGGACAAGGGGCTTTAAGTAATGTAGAATAAAAGCCTTTGAAAAAATTAAAAAACTTAAAACTTAAATAAAAAATTAAACTAAATTTGCTGTTTGTGACATTTTATCATGAAATTCTGATAATTAATTAATAGAAACCATAATTAGTGAAGAAACTCATTGCCTTAATATCGTTAATACTATTTGTGTTGCCTACTTTTTCGCAATCGACAATAGATCCTTTAGACTGGTACAAAGGAGTGAGCAAAGACTCTATTAAACGTTACAAAATATACAACTACGTAAGTGACTCTTCATACGTAGATACAAATTTGGCTCTAAAAAAATATTTTAAACTTAAGCTTTTACGAAAGGACGATTTGGCGTTAGTTACATTTGCTAATCAAGGAGAAAATTTCAATTGGCTTACATATCAGGAAGGTGCTTCAATGACTCCTGAAATGGGTTTTAGAACAAAACATTTTAATTACCTAACTCAAAATGATATAAAATACTACGATGTAGCCACTCCTATAACTGAATTAGCGTATAGGTCGGGATACAACAAAGGGCAATTTTTAGATGCAATATTTTCTACAAATGTAAATCCATACTTGAATTTTTCATTAGGATATAAAGGACTTAGGTCGGTAGGAAGGTATCACAGTAGCTTAACTAGTCAGGGAAATTTTCAAGCTGCGCTACACTACAGATCCAAGAGTAAAAAATACTATCTCAGAACACATTTCACTTTTCAAGACCTTTCTAACGAAGAAAGTGGAGGTATAGAAAACGATTCTCTTTTTACAAGTAATAGTGAAAATTATACAACACGTACAGCATTTAACATGAACTTAGTTGGAGCTAAAACAATGTTAAAAGGTAAACGATTTTATATTGATCATAGATACAACTTGCCAATAAGTATAAAGTCAGGAGATTTCTTCATTCAGCACACAGGAAGTTACGAAACAAAGTTTTTCCAATACACTGATAATATTGCGGACAATAAGTATTTTTTTGGAAGTGAAGTGTTTGATGACAAAATCACCAACGATAGTACAAACTATAGAAATATTCAGAATGATGTGTATATTGGTATAAAGGATAGGAAAGGAAAGTCTTATTTGAAATTTGGAGCAGGATACAATAATCAACTTTATGGCTACGATACTATTAAAGTGGTAACTGATAATAAAATAATACCTGCTAATATAAATGGTAATACCGCAAATATTAAAGCAGAAGGAAGGCTATTTATTCTTCAAAATCTTAGTTTAGGAGCTAGAGCTAGCTATAATATAGATGGTAAATTTTCTGATGCATTTGACCTTATAACCTCTGCCAAATTAAGAATAAACAACAAACATGAACTTGGTGCTAGCTTAGGGCTCTATTCTTATTATCCTGAAATGCAGTTTTGGTTATATCAGAGCAATTACAAATCTTACAATTATTTCAACAAGTTAGACAAACAATATAAACTTGACTTTAAGCTTTACTTCAAATCAGATAAATGGTTTGATTCCCACGTGAGGTATATCAATCATAAAAACTACACTTTCTTTGACTCTGATGACATTAATATTAGTGTACCTGATGGAAAATCCATTCCTGACAACAATGTTACTCCTGTGAAAACAGTACAGTATGGTAAAGATGTAAATATTGTAGAAATAGGCTTACACAAAAATTTTAGATTTGGGGTGTTTGGATTTGACACGAATACCATTTTCCAGAAAGTGTTATCGGGAGAAGAAGTATTTAGATCTCCACAGATAGTTACCAGAAATAATATATATTATAGCGATGAATGGTTTAGACATGCACTAATAATTCAAACAGGTATTGGTGTGAAATATTTTACAGAATTTTCATCATTTCAGTACAATCCAATTAATGGTATGTATTTTAGACCTAATGAAGATTTAAAAATTGGGAACTACCCTATTTTTAACCTTTTCTTAAATGCTAGGATTAGAACTTTTAGAATTTACCTTGAATTAGAAAACCTAGCACAACCAATATTTAGCGATTACAACTATTTCTCTGCACCACATTATCCTGGTTCTGATTTTGCTTTTAGATTTGGGTTTGTCTGGAATTTCTTTACTTAAAAAATCAATTAACTTGACACTGAAAACACAATTTATTTTGGGTCTATGTCAAATATAGTGGGTAATCAAATTTCAGCTTACCACAAGTAAAGTATATCATATTGATAAAATTATTGATATTTCTATATCCTCTT
>JADGDT010000079.1 GCA_016744755.1 Ichthyobacteriaceae bacterium
CAAGATATTTTTAATATAATTATTGGTAAACAGGACAAAAATGAAAGTTTATCTTTTCATGATATTCCAGTTACTAAAGCAATAACCTATATTCTAATATTAACTTTTATACACAACACAGCAATGTTTTGGTTAGAAAACTTTAGCTTCGATGAATTGGGAGCAATGTTTGTTAGAATATTTTTCAGTACAATTTACTCCGCAGTAATAATATATTTATCTCTTTCGTTATTTATACGAAAGAAATAACCCATTATTTAGGTTTAAATAAATCAAAACCACATAACCAATTAAAATGAACAGAAATCTACTAGCATTCGCAATGCTATTCTTGATAACAATTATTTTCATATCCCGATTGTTTTTCCTTCAGGTTGTAAATGATTCGTTCAAGTTTGAGTCTGAGAAAAATGCTAGACAAAGATTAGTTCAATATCCCGAACGCGGATATATTTACGATAGAAACAATGTATTGCTCGTAACAAATCAACCAGCTTACGATTTAATGGTTGTACCCAGAAATATTGAAACAATTGATACTCTAGAGTTTTGTAAACTAATTAACATCACCAAAGATAGTTTCCTGAAAAGGATGAAAAAAGCAAAAACATATTCTTGGCGAAAGCCTACAATTTTTGTTGGAGAACTATCGAAAGAAAATTTTGCTTTTTTTCAGGAAAAGATGTTTAAGTTTCCTGGGTTCTATATTCAGAAAAAATCTTTGCGTAAATACCCAATAAACTCTTCTTCTAATGTACTTGGTTACGTGAGTGAAGTTTCTACATGGACACTTCGAAACGACTCAACAGGTCATTACAAACTAGGAGATCAGATCGGGACTGGAGGTATAGAAAAATCGTACGAAAAAGAACTTAGAGGAAAAGCAGGGGTGAAATATTTTGTAGTGGATGTACACAACAGAATTCAGGGTTCATATTCCAAAAATAAATTCGACACAATACCTGTTAATGGCAAAGACATAACCTCTACTGTAGATATAAATTTACAACAACTCGGCGAAAGGTTGATGAGTAATAAACGAGGTGGTATAATTGCAATAGAGCCTAAAACAGGAGAAATTCTAGCTTCGATAACCGCGCCAAGTTATAACCCTAATTTATTAGTGGGAAGAAAAAGATCTATAAATTATTCAAAATTACTAGACTCAGTAGGAAAGCCATTATTCGACAGAGGTCTGTTGGCAGAGTATCCACCAGGATCTCCTTTTAAGCTAATTAACGGCCTAATTGCACTACAAGAAGGAGTAATTTCAACTAGAACAAGTTGGACTTGCCACCATGGTTTTCATCATGGTAGCTTACATGTAAAATGTCATTGCGGAATTCACGATAGTCCACAAGCATTACACTCGTCAATATTGCGATCTTGTAACAATTATTTCTGTCAGACTTATAAATTATCTATAGAAAATTATGAGACTGCAGAAATTGGGATGAACGTGTGGAGCAACCATGTTAAAAGTTTTGGCTTTGGTAAATTCCTAAATAACGACTTGCCAACAGGAAGAAAAGGTTTAGTTCCATCTGTAGCTATGTACGATAGGGTTTATGGTAAAGGACGATGGAAAGCAACATTCAATATTTCTAATGCCATTGGACAAGGGGAGCTACTTGTTACTCCTATTCAATTGGCAAATATGTCGGCAATTATTGCAAATAAAGGTTGGTACTACACACCTCACATTGTTAAGAAAATTGATGGTATAGATATTGATAATCCAAAATTTACAGAAAAAAAATATACAACTATTGATGAGCTGCATTTTGATCCAATAATTAACGGAATGACAGCTGTTTTCGAATCGGAAAGAGGAACTGCTAGAGCATCGAGAATACCCGAAATAATCCTTGCTGGAAAAACTGGAACTGCTCAGAATGCCCATGGACAGGATCACTCAATTTTTGTAGCTTTTGGACCAGTCGACGATCCTAAAATTGCAATAGCTGTATTTGTAGAAAATGGATATTGGGGATCGAGATGGGCTGCACCAATTGCCACTTTAATGATAGAAAAATATTTGAATGGAGAAATATCGAGAAAAAAACTTGAAGAGAGAATAGAAAATGGTTCTCTGCTAGATGAATACTATAAACAAGAACACCCAGAGAAAGATGAGGACTAGAAAATTAATGTCAAATATAGATTGGGTACTAGTAATACTCTTTGTTGGTTTTGTTCTATCAGGATGGGTAAATATTTACTCTGCCGTACTAGATCAAGAGCACATAAATATCCTTGACACCTCGCAAAAATATGGCAAACAATTAGGATTGATATTATCTAGTGGAGTACTTGTATTTATCATACTGATGCTAGACGGTAAATTCTTTGAAAAATATTCTGGTCTTATTTACATGGTTTCCATGGTTAGCCTTATTGGGTTATTTATTTTTGGAAAAGAAGTAGCTGGTGCAACATCGTGGTACGGTATTGGTTCTTTCTCCTTACAGCCATCGGAGTTTGCAAAATTTGCCACTGCTCTTGCTTTAGCAAATTTCCTAAGTTCTCCCAATATCAGTCTAAAGAAAGTTAAAACACAAATTAAAGCATTTGCTATAATTCTTCTACCAGCAATTATTATTATTCCACAACCAGATCCAGGTTCGGCACTGGTTTATGCGGCCTACTTATTTGTACTTTACAGGGAAGGTCTTAATGGTCACTATATTTTTATCGGATTTCTTACGGCTTTCTTATTTATACTTAGTATTATTATTGACTATACCTATATTATTGGTATTGCCACCATTCTAACCATAACAGTTTCAGTAATCAGGAAACGAAAAAAGAAGTCTATAAGCATTATATTATCTTACTTCCTATTATCAACTCTCTTCTTAACATCCTTCGATTATGTTTACGACAACATTCTTGAAGACAGACATAGAAATAGACTTGAAATTATGCTAGGAATAAAACACGATCCTTCTGGAGTAGGATACAATCAACATCAATCTATGGTTGCCATAGGCTCTGGAGGTTGGACAGGAAAAGGATTCTTAGAAGGCACACAGACCAAAGGCGATTTTGTACCCGAGCAAAGTACCGATTTCATTTTTTGTACAGTTGGAGAAGAATGGGGTTTTGCGGGAAGCGCATTATTTATTATTCTATTTAGCGGTTTTATTGCTAGGATACTATTCAAGGCAGAACAACAAAAACTAGCTTTCAGTAGAATTTACGGGTACTCAGTAGCTATGATATTCTTTTTTCACTTTGCCATAAACATTGCCATGGTAACGGGTATTGCTCCAGTAATTGGAATCCCACTTCCCTTCTATAGTTATGGAGGATCGTCTTTATGGGGTTTCACAATACTCCTATTTATTTTTATTAAGTTAGATTCCGAAAACCATTCTGTTCTTTAGTTTGGTATTATTTTCGGATCTGATTTAATACCAATAACACATCAAAATGCCCAATATTCTTTTTGTCTTTTTTAATTCGGTTCTGCCCTTAATGTTGTGGAATAATCGTCACCTTGAGGCCTAAGTTTTTTCTCAAAAAACTCCAATGAGCTAATGACGATTTGAATCTCACAAAGTCGCTAAGGTGCTAAGAAAATCAGCTTTGCGGCTCTGCGACTTTGCGAGATAAATACAAAGTCGTCATGGGTAGTGTGGTTGGTGAGTGTGGTTGGTGAGCGGAGCCGAACCAGAGCCAAATGTGGTCTATTTCAATAGTTCATAATATGTTATCACTTCTCCTCCACCAAATTATCAAAAACAGATAAAAGGACGTAAACAATAATAATCATAGGAATTGCTACCAGTTGAAAGACGGCCAATAAAGCAACTGAAATTGCAACAAATATCCATCTGATTTTATTTTCTTGCCAATTCCAAACCTTAAATTTCATTGCAAACAGAGGAAGTTCGGCTACTAATGCATATGAAGCAGAAATTGTAACTAAATATAACACCCATGGTGTAGCAACCATGTTTTCTATCATTTCATTCTGATTTAAAACTGAAATCAACAAAATAGAAAGCACAAAAAGGGTAATAGCTGGTGTAGGTAAACCAATAAAGGAAGAAGTTTGTCGAGTATCAATATTGAAATTTGCCAATCTCAAAGCAGAAAATAAAGTTATTAGAAATCCTGACAGAGCGTAAACCGTATCTGAATAAAGTAAAATATTTAGATTTTCGTTAGCATAAAAAACCTGATTGGATAAATCGGCATTTGCAAGTTTTAGCATAGCAAACATTGCCATACCTGGAACAACACCAAAGGAAACCATATCAGCTAGAGAATCCATCTGTTTACCCAACTCGCCACTTACACCAAGTAACCTAGCAACCATTCCATCGAAGAAATCAAAAAAAGCTCCTAGGAAAGTGAAAAATCCTGCCCAAACAAATTGTCCATTAATAATTAACAAAATTGCCATCAATCCAGAAAAAAGATTCCCTAGAGTAATTATGTTTGGTATGTGTTTTTTTATCGACATCCTGAAAAATTGTTTAATCGTTGAAGAGTATAATTGTTTAACTGATACCTACATTAATGTATTACGGCTAAACACTAAATCTCTTTTCTCTCCCGCAAATGTATTAAAAACAATTGCTACAAAAAACAACAATCATAGTAAGCAAATACAAAACTTTGTAATTACATTTACACTACAATCAAATTTCTGCAAAATGGATTACAATAAACTATGCGATAAGGTAATAGAAATAGCTAAGGAAGCTGGAGCTTTCATGAGGGAAGAACAAAAAAGCTTTAATGAAGCAAAAGTTGAAGAGAAAAGTATTAACTCATTAGTCTCTTACGTTGATAAAAAGGCAGAGAAAATGATAGTTGAATACCTGAGCAAACTTTTACCCGAAGCTGGTTATATTGCCGAAGAAGGAACCTCAACAAAAGTAGGAGAGGTTTTCAATTGGATAATAGACCCTTTAGATGGTACAACAAACTACATTCATGGCTTACCAACTTATGCGGTGTCTATCGCATTAAAAAAGGAAGACAAAATAGTTTTAGGAGTAGTTTACGAAGTAGGTATGGATGATTGTTTCTATGCTTATGGAGAAGGTAAATCTTATTTAAACGGAAAAGAAATCTCGGTAAAGAAGAACTCCTTACTAAAAGATTCTTTGATTGCCACTGGATTTCCTTACTACGATTTTAGTAGAAATACCGCTTTTTATAACACCCTTATGACCATCACTCAGAAAACACGAGGTATGCGAAGACTTGGTACAGCTGCTACCGATCTGGTTTATGTTGCTTGTGGCAGATTCGATGCCTTTTACGAATACGGACTAAGTCCTTGGGACGTAGCTGCAGGTGCTTACATTGTTGAGCAAGCTGGAGGTGTAATTTCAGATTATTCTGGCAAAGACAATTGGCTTTTCGGTAAGGAAATTATTGCTTCAAGCAATAAACTGTACGATGATTTATTTAAGATTATTTACGATGAATTTAGCGTGAGTGAGAATGAGGATATTATGCTTTAGTGATACCGTGACAAATAATCAAATCAACAATTAAACAACTAAACAATTATACATAAAAAAAACATATACTTAATAAGTGGAATGGGTGCAAATTCGAAAGTTTTTGAACGCCTTAAACTCGACGGATACAAACTTAATTTCATTGAGTGGGTTATTCCACACAAGAACGAAAGCCTTGTTGAATATGCTAAACGTATGTCAAAAGACATTGATACATCTAAACCTGTTATTCTTATAGGGATGTCGTTTGGAGGGATTATGGTTCAGGAAATATCTAAATTTATCGAAGCAGAAAAAATTATACTTATTTCTTCAGTTAAATCTAGGAATGAGTTACCTACTCTCTACAAAATATCATCAGCATTAAACTTACATAAACTAATTCCATCTGTTTTTTTTCACAACACAAAACTAATGGCCAGTACTTTGTTTGGCAGAAGCAACAATACAATAGTAACAACTATTGAACGTTATTTTACCATGAGAGACATTAGATATAGCCGATGGGCAATGGATAAAGTTGTAAACTGGAAACAGACAAAATATCATAAAAACCTATTACATTTACACGGTACTAATGACAGTGTTTTTCCTTCCAAATTCATCAGTGATGCAACTTTAATTGAAGGAGGAACTCACCTTATGATTTTTACAAAGGCAAAGGAAGTAAACCAATATATTTTAAATTTTTTACACAACTAAGAATGCAAATCACAAAAACAGATATTGAAGGATTATTAGAAATTACACCAAGAGTTTTTGAAGACGAAAGAGGTTACTTCTACGAAAGTTATAGCAAGCAAGCTTTTGCAAAAATTGGTTTAGATTTAGATTTTGTTCAAGACAACCAGTCGTTATCGCAAAAAGGAGTTTTAAGAGGTTTACATTTTCAGAACCCTCCTTTTGCTCAAGGGAAATTAGTTAGAGTGGTGAAAGGAGCTGTAATAGATATTGCTGTAGATTTGCGAAAAGACTCACCTACTTACGGTAAATATCACAAGGTGCTTCTCACCGAAGAAAACAAACGTTTATTCTGGGTTCCACCAGGATTTGCCCACGGTTTCCTTACTTTAGAAAACGATACTATTTTTTCATACAAAGTAACGGGTATTTACAACAAAGAATCTGAAGGTTGCATAAAATGGGATGATGCCGATCTGGATATCGATTGGGGAACATCTACTAATCTAACACCTCTTGTTTCTGAAAAAGATGAAGAAGGATATTTGTTTAAAAATTTCGTATCTGAATTCGACATGAACATCAGTAAATAAACTGATTGGTCATTTTAGTTATATTTCAATTTATATATTTTATTTTTTAGCAATAAGAAATAATTAAATCACAGTCATGAAGAAGGTTTGGGGAGTTTTGGGGGTGTTGGTATTGACTTTTATAGTAGGTAAAATTTTTATTTTTTCTGTTCCAGAAGAAATTAACAGCGACGATACCAATCAGAAAAATATAAGTAATGAATATAGAGTATTCGCTTTAAATATACCTGAAAGTGTAAGTTTTGCTGGCGAAAAAGTACCACTAGATATTATTGATGTAAAAGAACGTTTAGACAAGGAGTTACTTGTAAATACATATTGGCAATCGCAAGGATTACTATTCTTCAAAAGAGCAAATAAGTATTTTCCTGAAATAGAAAGAATCCTAAAAGAAAAAGGAATTCCTGATGATTTTAAATATTTAGCCCTAATAGAAAGTGGATTGGTAAACGTTACCTCTCCTGCTGGTGCAAAAGGCTTTTGGCAACTTATGCCTAAAACAGCAAAAGAACACGGATTGGAAGTGAACAAAAATATAGACGAACGCTACGACTACATAAAAGCTACAGAAGTAGCTTGCGATTATTTACTTAAAGCAAAGAAAAAATTTGGCTCTTGGACATCTGCTGCGGCCGCATACAACATGGGGATACGTGGTGTATCAAGAGAATTAGAAAGACAGAAAGTTGATAGTTATTACGACTTACTCCTCAACGACGAAACATCACGATATCTTTTTAGAGTTATTGCAATCAAAACTATTTTTGAGAACCCTAAATTGTATGGCTTTAACTATAGAGATAAAGACCTTTACTCTATGCCAGAGCTAAAGCAAATAAAGGTGGATAGCACAATTAATAATCTTGCTGATTTTGCAATTTCTCAAGGAATAAACTACAAAGAATTGAAAATTCACAACCCTTGGCTAAGGGAAATCAATCTTAATAATAGTTCTAGAAAAGAATACGAATTAGATATTCTAGTGAAATAAAAAATAGCCGTGATTTAATAAATCGCGGCTATTTTTTTATTATTCAGGATAACCACTAGCAAGCAGGCAAACTCACAGGAACATTTATCGCCAAACCACCTTCTGATGTTTCTTTATATTTAGAGTGCATATCTTTTGCTGTATCAAACATTGTTTTCACAACTTCATCAAGAGTTACTTTTGCTTCAAAAGGATCTGTACTCATTGCTAGTTGCGAAGCAGTAATTGCTTTTATGGCTCCCATTGTATTTCTTTCTATGCAGGGTATTTGCACCAATCCTCCAATAGGATCACAGGTTAACCCCAAGTGATGCTCCATTGCAATTTCTGCTGCTTCGGTTGCTTGTTCTGGTGTTCCTCCTTTTAATTCGGTGAGTGCTGCTGCTGCCATTGCCGACGACACACCAATTTCTGCTTGGCATCCTCCCATTGCAGCCGATATGGTTGCTCCTTTTTTGAAAATACTTCCTATTTCGCCTGCAACCAATAAGAATTTAACAATATCGTCGGAAGTAGCATCTTTGTTTACTCCAGTTAAATAGTACATTAACACAGCAGGAATTACTCCTGAAGAACCATTTGTTGGTGATGTAACAACCCGTCCTAGCGATGCATTAACTTCATTTACAGCAAGTGCAAACAAACTTATCCAACTAAAAATATCTTGATTATCGCTACCTTTGTCTTTGATAGTTTGCATCCACTCGTCGCGAGACGAATACTTACTATCTCCTATCAATGATTTATAAATTATAGATGCACGCCTTCTCACATTCAATCCTCCTGGTAAAATCCCTACCGTATGGCAACCAATGTAAACACAGTCTTGCATCACAGCCCAAATTTTCAAAGCCGCAATATCTACCTCTTGCTTTGTCTGCCACGATAGTTCATTTTCCATTACTATTTCGGAAATTGATTTCCCTGTAACCTTACAATATTTCAACAATTCTTTTGCTTTATCTATTGGAAACGGAAGACTCTTTGAGTGGGTTGATATCTCTTCATTCTCTTTAATCACAAACCCACCACCTATAGAGTAAAAGTAAGTTTCAATTTCTAAACCCCCATAAAAAGCAGTGAATTTCATCCCATTTGGATGATACTTCAGAAACTCTCTGTTAAATATTATATCATTTTCAACATCAAATTTAAGCTCTCTTTTATCTCCAAAATATATTTTTTTCTCTACTCTTATGTTATCAATTATATTGTTGATGTTGTCAGTAGGAATTGTACGTGGATCATCTCCATTCAATCCTAGTACAGTAGCAATATCAGTGTAGTGTCCTTTTCCCGTTAGAGACAACGATCCATACAAATCAACTTTAATTCTTTCTACTTTATCAAAAATATCTGCTTCCTGAAGTTCTGATATCCATCTTTCTGCTGCCTTCCAAGGACCTAAAGTATGAGAGCTTGAAGGTCCTACTCCTATTTTTAGCATATCGAAAACACTAATATTTTCCATTGTAATTATTTTGTGAAGTTGTTTTGAATATTGATATAATTTTTAATTGCTACAAGCATTCCATACTGGGTCGTTAGGGAGTGGAGCAATTAAAGAAATGGTTTCTTTCTTTACAGGATGAACAAATTCTATCATCCTTGCATGAAGATGAATAGACAAATCTTTATTTGCTCTTTTGAAACCATATTTTACATCTCCTTTAATCGGAAATCCAATTTTAGACAATTGACTTCTAATTTGATGATGTCTGCCTGTTTTCAAGTTAACCTCTAGCAATTGATATCTATCCAACTCTTTTATCAGAACATAACTAAGTATAGCTTTCTTAGAATCTGGCACTAATTTATCGTGGGCATAAGACTTATTCTGCTTAGAGTTTCGCAATAAGTAATGAGTTAATTCTGCTTCTTTCTGCAAAGGCTTTTTATCAACAACAGCCCAATAAGTCTTTTTTATTTCATGGTCTTGAAGCATTTTATTTAAACGTGTAAGAGCTTTACCTGTACGAGCAAAAATAACTAATCCACTTGTAACTCTATCTATACGGTGAATAACACCTAGAAAAACCAGACCAGGCTTATTGTATTTATCCTTTAGGTATTCCTTTACAACTTCGCTTAGAGGTATATCTCCAGTTTTATCGCCCTGTACAATGTCTCCAGCTCGTTTATTAACAACAATTATGTGATTGTCTTCATAAATTACTTGTAAATTATCTTTATCGCTTCGTTGCATCAAAATAAATATTTTTGGCAAATATATAACATGCCTAATGAGTTGCAAACTGTAAGCAAGTAAGATTTCAGTAAATTTTAACCCTCAACAAACTTACTCATTATCAAATAATTACAAACAAGTGGCAATGTTAACTCGCAACAAAACAAGGTAGATTATTACAGTAAATAAAAGTTTTCAACTTATTGTTGTTGATAACAAAATCAGCTATGAACCCTTGTTTTTACTATATTTAGATTACTAATAAAAACTGTATAGCCTATGACACCATTACGATCTAAATCGGCTTTAGAGCCACAGAAGATTTTTGTACTTGACACTTCGGTTATTATTTTCGACCATAATTCCATCCTAAATTTTGCCGAACACGATGTCGCAATTCCAATAACTGTATTAGAAGAATTAGACCAATTCAAGAAAGGTAGAGATACACTAAACTATGCCGCTAGAGAATTCATCCGTTTCCTAGACGAAATTGCCGAATCAAATTCTCTTACCGAGTGGATAGATATTCCAGGAGAAAATAAAGGTGCTTTTAAAATAATAATGAATGACCATAGTACCACTCTAGATGCAAACATGGTATTTGCCGAGGAAAAAATGGATCATAGAATCATTAATGCTGCAGTTGCTTTACAAGAACAAGAACCTAGCAGAAAAGTAATTCTTGTATCAAAAGATATTAACCTCAGACTTAAAGCAAAAGCTCTAAATATTTATGCTGAAGATTACGAAACTGGGAAAGTAAAAGAAGTAGATAAATTAATGACTGGTGTTCAGAAAGTTATTGATGTAACACACGAACAAATATCTGAACTTTACGCTAAAAAGCGTGTTGAAGCAAGTTTGTTTCCTGAAATAAATAATCCTCTTGCAAACGGTTACTATATTTTACAAAGCCCCGAAAGTTCTGCTCTTGCCTTCTACAATCCTTTTTCTAAGGAATTTGAAAAAGTAAACAAAAAAATGTCTTATGGTATAAAACCTAGAAATGCAGAACAAGCATTTGCTATACATGCAATACTAAACACCGACATAAAACTTGTTGCCTTGCAAGGTGTTGCCGGAACAGGAAAAACGCTATTAGCACTTGCCGGAGCATTAGAGCAGAGAAGAGAATTTAAGCAAGTTTATTTAGCTCGTCCAATAGTTCCTTTGAGCAATAGAGATATTGGTTTTTTACCCGGCGATATAAAATCTAAAATTAATCCTTACATGGAACCTTTGTGGGATAATCTTAAATTTATAAAAAATCAGTACAAAGAAAATGAAAGTGAGTTTAAGCAACTAGACTCAATGGTAGAAAAGGAAAAACTTGTAATTGCTCCTCTAGCATACATTAGAGGACGAAGCTTATCTGATATTATTTTTATTGTTGACGAAGCCCAAAATCTAACTCCACACGAAATAAAAACTATTATTACTAGAGCAGGAGAAAATGCTAAATTTATTTTTACTGGCGATGTTAGGCAGATTGACACTCCTTACTTAGACGATAAATCTAACGGACTTTCGTACATAGTTGACAAGCTTTCTGGTAACGAATTGTTTGCTCATGTAGAACTTGTAAAAGGAGAAAGATCTCAGTTAGCAAACCTAGCCAACGAGCTACTGTAAAACTTATACTATTACAAATATTGGGAGATTTTGAACTTTTGTTCTAGCTCCCTTTTTTATTTTGAAGAAACTATCTTTAGTATCCACAATGCTAAATACAAAAGCAAACCTGTACCGTACACAATCGACGCAGCCACAAATAAAATTCTGAATATAGTTGGATCTGTTTTAAACTTCGCTCCCAACCAATCGCATACTCCTAAAATCATAATTTATACTAATTAACGTGTTAATTTGAGTAAATATAATAATCAATCATATACTTTTGCATTACACTCACAAAAAATAATAGGTAATGATATATTTCGATAACGCGTCTACTACAAAAGTAAATTCAGAAGTGCTTGGCGTAATTACTAAGAGCATGAATGAGATTTACGGCAACCCTTCGTCTACACATAGTTTGGGACGAAAAGCAAAAGTAACTATCGAAACTGCCAGAAACTCTATTGCAAAAATAATGGGATGTAAGCCCAAAGAGATAATTTTTACATCAGGCGGAACTGAAGCCGACAATGCAATAATTTTTAATGCAATAAACAACCTAAGAGTAGAAAGAATAATTTCATCTCCAATTGAGCATCACGCAGTTTTAGATACTCTACAAAAAATTGAAAAGGATGAATTAGCAGAAGTTATCTGGCTTAAAGTAGACTCAAGAGGGAATATTAACATTGATCAACTAGAGGAACTATTACAAGAGAATAAAAAAACTTTTGTAAGCTTAATGCATGTAAATAACGAGATTGGAAACATCTTAGATATAGAAAAAGTAGGAGCTATTTGTAAGGAGAACAAAGCAATTTTTCATTCTGATACCGTTCAAGGAATTTCACATTTAAACTACAAACTAAAAGAACTATCTGTTGATTTTATTTGTGCCAGCGCTCATAAATTTGGGGGATCTAAAGGGATAGGTTTTATTTACAAAAGAGATGGAGTAAAGTTTACTAAACAAATATTTGGAGGGGAACAAGAAAGAGATTTCAGATCTGGAACAGAAAATATCCACGGAATTATTGGAATGCAAAAAGCTCTTGAAATTTCTGAAAAGAATAAAACCGAGTCTGAAAAACACCTTCTAGAATTAAAATCTCATTTGATATCTTCTATAAAAAATGAAGTTGATGGAGTTACGTTCAATGGATTATCTGATGATTTAGAAAAAAGTATTTCTTCAATAATCAATATTAAACTTCCAACTAGCAAAGCAAATAAAATGTTGGTTTTTCAATTCGATTTAAAAGGAATTGCAATTTCCGAAGGCAGTGCATGTTCGTCTGGAAACAATTTAGGATCGCATGTAATTAAGAAACTTTATCCAAATACCGATATTGGTAGCAACATACGAATTTCGTTTTGCAAAGAAAATACCTTAGAGGAGGTAGACACTTTCGTCAGAATACTTAAGGAACTTTTATCAAAATAAAATATGTCACAGAAAAACAAGTACATTCTTGTATTCCTACTCGGAGCAATAACTTTTTTGGGATACAACAAATATGCTTTCCCAAATGTTGAAAAAAAAATTCAACCTAAAAAACACAGGGTTACTGGTGTAATTGGAGCTATGGACGAAGAAGTAAACACTCTTAAAAGCACTATGATTTTAGATTCTGTTTACCATTTTGCTGGACTAGATTTTTACAAGGGAAAAATAAACTCTAAGCAAATTGTAATTGTAAGAAGTGGTATAGGAAAAGTGAATGCCTCTATAGCAACTCAAATACTAATCGATAAATTTTCTACTAACGAAATTATAAATACAGGTGTTGCAGGCGGACTAAACCAAAACCTTGAAATTGGAGATATTGTAATTGCAAAATCACTGCGTTACAATGATTTTGACGTAACAGCTTTTGGTTATAAAACAGGAATTATTCCACGTATGGATACTTCTGTTTTTTATTCTGATAGGATGATGATGTCTAACATCCTAGAGAATGGTCGCAAACTTGGATATAGAATTTCTTATGGCAATATTTCTACTGGAGACCAATTTGTTAATCACAAACAAAAGGAGTTTATCTCCAAATTGTTTAACTCTGATGCTGTAGAAATGGAAGGAGCTGCAATTGCTCACGTTTGCTACCTCAACAAAATTCCTTTTGTAATTGTAAGAGCAATATCCGATAAAGCAGATGGAGAATCACCAAAAGTATATTCAGAATTTGAGAAAGATGCTGCAGAGAAATCTGCAAAATTGATACTTGAAAGTTTGAAAAATTAATCCCTTTCAGAAATATAAAATATGTTATTATAATTATTTTTTTTACAGATAGAGAATGAAATTGATATACGATAATATCATGAAATATGCATTCATATTTCCATGAGATTTCTCCACTACACTCTCATCATTCATTCCGGTTGAAATGATGTACTACGTTAACAAAAAAAGCGATTAAAATCAGAAGATTCTAATCGCTTTCCTATTTACTAAGTTAAGAACTTTTACAAAGTACCAGTCTTCATTCTACAATCGTGAAGCTCCCGGTTAATTTTAGTAATTCTTTCTAAGTTACTTTTCTTAAATTCCTCAAACTCAATATCTAAATCTGTAAATTTCTCTTTAGCTTCGTTAGTTACAGAATTACTTTTCTTAAACAGGAAAAATAGTACTCCTGACAACACTAAAAGCAGGCCAGAAATAGAATACATAATAGTTGCAAAACTACCCTTAGAAATAGCCATTCCTAGTGTAGAGAAACTATCTTCTCTAGTTAAACTTTCGTCAAGTTTACTCTGAGTTTCCAAAAGACTGGAATTTAGTTTAGCAATATTAGCATTAAGTTCTACAAGTGTTTTTCCGTCATTAATAATTCTAGTTTCTAAAATATTTATAGAATCTTTTATTGCCGAGAACAACTGATTTATCTGAGGTTCTTTGAACGACATAAAATCTTGCCAAATATTTAGGTTCTGTTTAAATACAGAAAATTGACTCTCTAGTGTAGTTTCTTGTTTCCAAGCTTCTGCATCTCTCCTCGCATACGTTGATAACGAAAACGTTATCAATATCATCATGATAGTTAATCTTTTTATCATCTCCTTCTCCTTTAGATTCAATTCTCCACTAAATTAGACAACTCACTAATTACTTACAAATAAAAAATGTAGCAAATTAAAAAACTTACACTACGCCAACTGTCTTATTTATAAGCGATTACGATTTTAGTAAATATAAACTATTAGTCTAATAGTTTAACATGTAATATTTATATTTCAAGCAAAGTTTTAATAAAAGGGTTCTACCCTGAATGTTGTGGAATAATCGTCACCTTGAGCGTGGTTGGTGAGTGTGGTTGGTGAGCGGAGCCGAATGTAGTCTATTACACAAATATCACATTGTGTAATCACTGTTGCAATAGATATTTCGACTACATTCCCTTTGTTTCACTTTGGGAATTCTGGTTCGACTACGCTCACCAACCACGCTCAATATGACGGATGTTCTAAATTAGAAAATCCACACAAATAAGGGTAGAACCAATAAAAGAATAAAAGATTGAAGTGTGTTAATAAAGATTACACATATGTTTTCTGAATTACAATCAAAAGTTATAAATTTTCACTTCAAATAA
>JADGDT010000207.1 GCA_016744755.1 Ichthyobacteriaceae bacterium
TTTATCTACTATCGGAATAATTACATTGAATCCCGATTGAAGAGTTTTGTGGTATTTTCCTAATCTTTCAATAATCATTGTTTCAGATTGTTGAACTATTCTTAGCCCTTTTACAACCAATACGATTGTGAAAATTGCAATTAATGCAAAAATTACTACTACTTGCGACATGTTAAATTTGTTTTACGATTAATACTGTACTGTCTATTTTTACTACTTCCACAGTTTCTCCTTTTTCAATTTCTGATCCGTTTTCCGATCTAGCTCTCCAATTATCTCCATAGATAGATATTCTACCTTGGTTCTGATTGTTGTTAATTGTTTCTTTAACCTTAGTTACTTTTCCAATTAAAGTATCGGCATTTGTAATTGTATTCTCTTTTGAATTGTAAATGTGTTTAAGAACGTAAGGTCTAATTCCTAAGAAAGAAAGTAAAGTTCCTGCAGAAAATACTAGAAGCTGAATAGAAATTGGAAGATCGAAATAAGCAAAGATACTAGCTAATATAGCTCCTATTCCTATACATGCAACAACAAAGCCCGGGGTGAAAATTTCGAGGATTAAAAGAATTAATCCAACGTAAATCCAGTTTTCCCATGTAAATAAATATTCCATAGTTGAGTGTTTAGTTTCATACTAAAGTAAATAAAATACTAACAGTAATGTGTTAGTATTTTATTAAATAATAGAATTATTTATACAGTAGGTACTTAGATCTAGTTATTCTGAAGTTATTTAATCCTTCTTGCCACGAGGTCTTAATATCTTGAGCTGATTTACCTTCTATAATTTGTTGTTGAAGTTTCTCTGTACCAGCTAGTTTCTTGAAAAAATTATTAAAAAACTTACTTTTATCAGGATAAGATTTATAAGCTTCTATTACCCACGATATATTAATTTCTGAGAGGTATTCTTCTTTTCTTAAATCTTTACCGTAACATTTTTTACCATTAAACTTTGGATTTTTAGAACCAAAATTTGGTTTGGGGATAAATTTAAAATCCATGCTTGTTAATTCAGGTGCTCCAAATATTTGAAACTGCATCTCTGTTCCTCTTCCTGCTGATACAGGTGTACCTTCGAAATAACAAAGACTAGGGTAGAGGTTAATAGATTTTTCGTTAGGTAAGTTTGGCGATGGTCTTACAGGTAATTTATATCTCATTGAGTGATTGTAATTGTCAATCTTCACAACTTGCAAATCACATTTAATTCCATTCTTTAGCCAACCTTCTCCATTAATCATTTTTCCGTATTCGCCAATTGTCATGCCGTAAACAATGGGAACCTTGTGCATGCCCACAAACGATTTGTGTTTTTCCTCGAGTATGGGACCGTCAATGTAATGTGCATTGGGATTTGGTCTGTCTAAAATTATTACAGGAATATTGTTTTCGGCACATGCCTCCATTACGTAGTGCAGAGTTGATATGTAGGTGTAGAATCTAACTCCAACATCTTGCAAATCGAAAAGCATTATTTCAATTCCTTCTAACTGTTCTTTTTTTGGTTTTCTGTTTTTTCCATAAAGTGATATTACTTTCAATCCAGTTTTAGAATCTACTTCATCATCAATCTTTGCTCCAGCATCTGCCTTGCCTCTAAATCCATGTTCGGGGGAAAAAATTCTAATTATGTTTTGATTCAAAGAAATTAAAGTATCTACCAAAGATATACCGTTTAATTCGGAGCTATGATTGGCAACAACTCCAACCCTTTTGCCTTCTAATAGCTCTATGTAATCATCAATTTGGTAAGCTCCTGACTTTGTCTCTTGAGCAGAAACAGTAGTTAAACCTACAATTATAAATAGCAAGTAAATAATTATTTTCATTTATTCAATTTTTTTAAATTTAGCCTTTAGCCTTTAGCCTTTAGCCTTTAGCCTTTAGCTAATGGCCAGTAGCTTTTTTATAAATCCTTCAACATTTTCACATCACAAGCACCGTGTCCAGTATTTCCAATAGAATAATCAATGTGATAAAATCCATTTCTTGAGTACAAACTAATAGCGTCTTTCATCTGCGGAAAACTCTCGATATACATTTTAGAATAACCAAATTCTTTTGCTTTATTTATGCATTTTTCAATCAGAGTTTTTCCAATTTTTTTGCCTCTAGCTTCCTTTGCCAAGTACATACGTTGCAGTTCGCAAATACTTTTATCACTTTGATTTGGTATTTGTTTTACTCCACATCCGCCTACTAGTTTGCCATCTATTAAGACAACGTAGTAAATAGATTTTTTATCTGCGTACTCTTCATACATTCTAAAACAAGTAGGATCGCCAAGCATGCTTCCGCCTTCTACAGCATCAAATTCAACAAGTATATTTTCCATTACTTCGCCTAAAGGTATATTATCTTTGGCTTCTATCTCTCGGTATTCTATCATTCTTATTTTTATAAGCAAAACAAATATACTTTATAGGACGATAAATCCTTACAGAAATGAATGTTTATTATCATCTTATAAAGTATATTTGACACTTAAAAAATAATATATTGAATCTAGAAAAATTTGTAGCACAAAAATTAGTTAAGTCCTCTTCCGATAAAGGAAGTGTATCAGGGCCTATACTAAAAATAGCTATTGGAGCAATAGCCTTGGGTATTGCAATTATGATAATTACAGTTGCTACTGGTACAGGGTTGCAGTTAAAAGTTAGAGAGCGATTAGCAGGTTTATCGGGTCATATTCAAATTAATAGTTTCGATAACAGCTACAATTATATAACAAATCCTATAAGTAAAGAACAAGATTTTTACCCCACTTTTAAAGGTATTCCTGAGGTTACTCATATTCAAGTTTACGCTAACAAACCAGGAGTAATACGCACAGAAGATAACTTTGAAGGAGTTGTGATGAAAGGTGTTGGAGATGATTATGACTGGAGTTTCTTTGACGATAACATAGTTGAAGGGTTTATACCTGATTTTGCATCAGAAAAAACTAGTTTTAGTGTTTTAATGTCGCAAACAATAGCTAATGGATTGAAACTGAAGGTAGGAGATAAGTTCAATATTTTCTTTCTGAAACAAGGAAATAGACCTCCTAAAACTAGAAGATACACAGTAGGAGCTATTTTCAATACAGGACTAAAAGACTTTGATCAGAATTTCATAATTGGAGATATTCGTCAGATTCAAAGGTTGAATAAATGGGATGAAAATACTATTGGAGGATTTGAATTATTTGTAGATGATTTTGATGATTTAGATAGGGTAGTGCCAGAAGTTTATCACAGCATA
>JADGDT010000080.1 GCA_016744755.1 Ichthyobacteriaceae bacterium
AATGCATGTTGAGATTTTTCCTAGTTCGGCAATTGCATCAATAGCTGTAGCAGAAGAAATTGCTGGAATTATTAAGACTAAAGCAGAAAGAGGAGAAATGGCTGTCTTGGGTCTTGCTACTGGTTCTTCGCCAATTAAGGTTTATGCTGAGCTTGTAAGAATGCACCAAGAAGAAGAGTTGAGTTTCAGAAATGTTGTTACATTCAATCTTGATGAGTATTACGGGTTAGAGAAAGAACACCGTGAGAGTTATTGGCATTTCATGCAAGAAAATCTTTTTGGTTTTGTTGATATCTTACCAGAAAATATAAACTTACCTAGTGGAAAAGTTACTCCAGAACAAATCAACCAATTTTGTATTGATTACGAACTAAAGATTAAATCTTACGGAGGTTTAGATTTTCAACTTTTGGGTATTGGACGTACTGGTCATATTGGTTTCAACGAGCCAGGTTCTCACCGCAAATCTACTACTAGATTAATTACACTAGATCACCTTACACGTTCTGATGCTGCTGGAGATTTTGCAGGGCTAGACAATGTTCCTCGTAAAGCAATTACAATGGGTGTTGGCACAATTATGAAAGCCAACCGTATAATTATGCTTTCTTGGGGTGATAAAAAAGCTGAGGTTACTAAGAAAATGATAGAAGGAGAAATTACTAGCGAAATACCTGCAAGTTTTCTTCAAGATCACGAGAATGTTACAGTTTTAATTGACGAACCAGCTTCTGCCGAAATGGTAAGGATTAAGACTCCTTGGTTAGTTGGACCAGTTAATTGGGACGAAGAATTAATACGTAAAGCTGTTGTTTGGTTAGCCGATAAACAGAACAAACCAATACTTAAACTTACCGACAGAGATTACAACGACAATGGAATGTCGAGTCTTGTAGCTATAGAAGGTTCTGCATACGATCTTAATATACGTATGTTTAACAATTTAAGTGATACAATTACAGGTTGGCCAGGTGGTAAGCCAGGTGCCGATGATACTCGTCGTCCTGAGCGTGCTGAGCCTGCACAAAAAAGGGTTTTAGTATTCTCTCCACACCCTGATGATGATGTTATTTCTATGGGAGGAACACTTCAGAAACTAGCTAAGCAAGGTCATGAAGTACATGTTGTTTATCAAACTTCTGGAAATATTGCTGTTGCCGATCACGATGCATTGCGTTTTGCTGAATTTGGATTACAGTTCAAATCATTAGCAGGAGAAGGTGATTCTGTTGAGTACTATGAAAATATTATCAGCATGATCAAAAACAAATCAGAGAACGAAATTGATCCTGTTGAGTTAAGAAGAATAAAAGGTATTATCCGTAGAGGTGAAGCTATTGCAGCTACACGTTACTGTGGTATAAATGACGAAAATGTTCATTACCTAGATATGCCTTTCTACGATACAGGGAAAGCTAAAAAGTCTCCAATAGGCGATGCTGATATAAAATTAGTAACAGATATTATTAAAGATATTAAGCCTCACCAAATATTTGCAGCTGGCGATTTGGCAGATCCACACGGAACACACAAAGTTTGTTTAGATGCAATATTTGCTTCTTTAGCAAAACTTAAAACTAAAGATTACATGAAACAATGTTATGTTTGGTTGTACCGTGGAGCATGGCAAGAGTGGGATATCAACAATATTGAAATGGCTGTTCCTATTTCGCCAGAAGAATTGGCAAAAAAGAGAAAAGCTATTTTCTTCCACCAATCTCAAAAAGATGGCGTTATGTTCCAAGGAGATGACCACCGTGAGTTTTGGCAACGTTCTGAAGATAGAAACCGTGGTACAGCAAACTTGTACGATAAACTAGGTCTTCCGGAGTACGAAGCGATTGAAGCATTTAGACGTTACAAATTCTAAAAATTAGAATTTATATTAAGATAATTAAGAAACTGTTTTTCTACAGTTCTACACTTGTTTAGCATCCCACATACTGGTCCTTCGTAGGAACTGCACACCTACGAAGGAGCTAAGCATACTTAAAAAAAGATTAAACTTCACACATTTAATTTTTTTTGCATTAATTAATACACACATCACAATTGATAAAACAATTTTTATGAAATTATTTGTTTCGACATTAATGACATTGGTGTTTACTTTTGGTTTTGCTCAAGAAAACAAGGATAAAGACAATTTGATGCCATTACCTTCTAGTATAGAATATCACAAAGGATATTTTGTGGTAGATAAAAACTTTTCAGTTAGAATTGAAGGCTACAAGTCGAACAGATTATTTAAGTATGCCGATAAAGTTTTACGAAGAATTTCTAATGAATCAGGAATTTTTGTAGATCAAAAAATATTAACAACTTCATCTAACCCTCAAACATCATCGGTTGTAATAGATGTAGAAAGAGGAGGTAAGTTTGATGTTGAAGAAGATGAAAGTTATGAACTTCTTATTTCTAAAGAAGGAATCATTATAAAATCAGTTACCGATTTGGGTGCTATGCATGGTCTAGAAACCGTGTATCAGTTGTTGGAAGTAAATAATGGGAAGTACGTTTTTCCATTAGTTTCTATAAAAGATTCTCCTCGTTTTGTTTGGAGAGGATTAATGATTGATGTTGCCCGTCATTTTATTCCTGTTGATGACATAAAAAGAAATCTAGAATTAATGTCATCGGTGAAAATGAATGTTTTTCATTGGCACCTTTCCGACGATCAAGGATTTAGAGTACAGATAGATTCGCATCCTGAGCTTTACAAAAAAGGATCTGATGGAAATTACTACACAAAAACTCAAATAAAAGACATTGTTGCTTACGCTTCCGATTTAGGTATTAGAGTAATCCCCGAAATAGATGTTCCTGGTCATGCAACAGCTATTCTTACAGCTATGCCACAGCTTGCAAGTAAGGATACAACATATACACTTGAACGTAATGCAGGTATATTTTCTCCCGTTTTAGATCCTACAAATCCAGAAACTTATAAGGTTTTAGGTGATGTTATTGGTGAGATGTCAGAATTATTCCCTGATAAATATTTCCATATTGGTGGAGATGAGAATGAAGGTAAAAATTGGGAGTCGAATCCTGATATTGTTGCTTTTATGAAAAAAAATGATTTGAAACACCCTCACGACCTTCAAGCTTATTTTAACTCTAAGCTTTATAAGATTTTAGCTAGCAATGGCAAAGAGATAATGGGATGGGAAGAGATACAAAATGAGGCAATACCAAAAGGTGCACTTATACAATCGTGGCGCGGAGTGAACGAAGGCGAAGAAGTTGGAGCATCATTGAGTAAGGCGGTTAAAAATGGATATAACGCTATACTCTCAAACGGATTTTATATCGATTTAATGCTTCCTGCTAGTTCTTACTATTCTACTGAATTTGTTCCGAATACAATAGAATTGTCAAAAGAAGAGGAAGCTAGAATTTTGGGAGGAGAAGCTACAATGTGGAGCGAATTGATTACTCCATTAACATTAGATTCTAGAATATGGCCACGTACTGCAGCTATTGCCGAGAAGTATTGGTCGCCAAAATCTAAGACCAAAGATGTAGACAATATGTACAGTAGGCTTGATCTGGTTTCTAAGAAATTAGAACGTATAGGATCTCAGCATATTAAAAATAAAGATGTAATTATTCGTAATATCTCAAACTACAACCAACCAGAAGTTGTTAAGGTTTTAGTTGATGTTTGTGAGCCTATGAAAGTGTACAGTAGGAATCCTAATGGTACTATGTACAACACGTTTTCGCCTTACACAAAGTTTGCCGATGCTTGTATTGTAGATGCAATAGGAGCAAGAGAATTCGGCAATTTGGTCAACGATTTTATAAAAGACGATAGTTCGGAGAATAGATTAAAACTAGTAGAAGTGTTTAGGCTTTGGAAAACAAATCACTCTAATTTTTTAGAGGTTGTGGCTACTTCTCCAATGTTGGAAGAAGTCGCACTAAAATCAAAATACTTAAATGAATTAGGGGTATTAGGATTGAAGTCGTTGGAGTTAAATAATATTTCTCCACTTGAATTGAAAAGTGCATTAAAAAATATAGATGAAATATCTGCTGATGAAGGTGGGCGTACAGAATTAGCTATTACAAATAGTATGAAGCTATTTTTAAAATCACTTGATCATAAATAAAAATTGTTAGTTGTTGTAAATGTCCCTGTCTATTTTTTGTGATGCAAATGAAAATTGTGATAGGGGCATTATTTAAGTAATAGTTTATTATTAGTTAATTTGGTTAGAAAAACTGCACAAAGTATTTATTACTATGTGTGGTTTTTTTGTTTTTATAAATTGGAATTGTGCACTTTTAATTAGATTTGTTTTCTAATCTAAAAAGAAATCACAATGGGCATAGATTTATATCAGGCACCAGACTACTACTTCCTAGACGATTTGCTAACAGACGAACACAAATTAATTCGTGATTCTGCTAGAGAATGGGTAAAAAGAGAAGTGTCGCCAGTAATTGAAGACTATGCTCAGAGAGCAGAATTTCCAAAGCATTTAATAAAAGGCTTAGGAGAAATAGGAGGTTTCGGCCCTTACATACCCGAAGAGTATGGCGGACCAGGTTTAGATTATATCTCGTATGGACTTTTAATGCAAGAAATAGAGAGAGGAGATTCAGGAATTAGATCTACTTCATCTGTTCAGTCATCTTTAGTTATGTATCCTATTTGGGCTTTTGGTTCTGAGGAACAAAAACAGAAATATCTCCCCAAATTAGCAACGGGTGAATTAATGGGATGCTTCGGTTTAACAGAACCAAATCAAGGTTCCGATCCTGGAGGAATGACAACTCATTTCGAAGACAGAGGAGATCATTATCTACTAAATGGTGCTAAGATGTGGATTTCAAATGCTCCGTTTGCAGACATTGCCGTTGTATGGGCAAAGAACGAAAAAGGAAGAATAAAAGGATTGATTGTTGAAAGAGGAATGGAAGGTTTCTCAACTCCCGAAACACACAACAAATGGTCGTTAAGAGCATCGGCTACAGGAGAACTAATTTTCTCTGATGTAAAAATTCCTAAGAGAAACATTTTGCCAGATACTGATGGGTTGAGGTCACCTTTGCAATGTCTCGATTCTGCTAGGTATGGAATTGCTTGGGGAGCAATAGGTGCAGCAATGGATTGCTACGATACAGCTCTTAGATATTCGAAAGAAAGAATTCAATTTAATAAGCCAATAGCTAGTTTCCAATTACAACAAAAGAAACTTGCCGAAATGATTACTGAAATTACAAAAGCACAATTGCTTACTTGGCGTTTAGGAGTACTTAAAGATGAGGGTAGAGCTACACCTGCACAAATATCTATGGCTAAACGTAACAATGTAAATATGGCTTTAGAAGTAGCTAGAGAAACACGTCAGATATTAGGAGCTATGGGCATATCTGGAGATTATTCAATTATGCGTCATATGATGAATTTAGAATCTGTAGTTACCTACGAAGGTACTCACGATATTCATTTGTTAATTACTGGTTTTGATATAACAGGGATCTCTGCTTTTAAATAAATTTTGTGTTTAACCACAAAGTACACTAAGTATGGCACAAAGTTCGCAAAGTTTTTTTTTGCTCCATCGTGCAATACTTTGTGCTATACTTCGTGCTTTCTTTATGGTTAACTATGTTGTTTTAAATAGAATACAAAGCAATTAATATTAAATTTTACCGTTTAGATTTTTATGCTATTTTTGTTTAAACAATTCCTTATTACTAATGGCTCAGAATATAATTTTAGTTACTACCGATTTCACTAAGCAAGCAGACAATGCTTTGCAACACGCATTTACTCTTAAAGAGAAAATTAACGGTCGTATTGTGTTGTTGCACATAGTTTCCTCTGATATAGAGTTAGAAAGTGCTCATCAAAAACTTCAAAATGTAATTGATGAAACTGAGAAAAATTATGGTATTAAAATTTCTGAACTGATAAGGAAAGGAAATATTTTTGACGATATTAGTCGTGTTGCTTCCGAAATAGGAGCAAAATTTGTAATTATGGGGACTCATGGAGTGTCAGGTCTTCAACATATTTTCGGTTCTAAAGCTCTTAAAGTTATTTCTACTTCTAAAGTTCCTTTTATCTCTATTACCAAAGCTCCAGAAAAAAATGGCTACCATAAAATTGTGATGCCTTTTAATCTAAACAAGGAACCTAGCGGGTTGCTAACTTTGGCTTCAGAAATTGCTAAATCTTTCGATTCGGAGATTCATGTAATTGGATATGGAGTAAATAAAAAAGGAGATGGTAAGTATCTAGAAATGATTACAAATTACTTAGAGTCAAGCAAGCTTAAGTATATAATCGAGCAAAAAGAATCTTCTAGTAATTTTGATGCTGTTGTTTTAGAATATGCAAAAGGAGTAGGTGCCGATTTAATTTCTATCTCAAATATTCAAGAAAATGTATTTAATTTATTTGGAGGATTCGAGCAAAATGTAATTGCTAACAAACAGGGAATACCCGTAATGGTTGTTAATAGCAATAGTTTTGGAATTAAATAAGACTAACATTCACTCCCCTTATAATTATATACTAATTCTATACCTAAATATTAAAATAAAAAAAAATGAAGATTAAATATCTAGTAATAGCATTTGTGATGTTGACTTCTTTTGTTGAAGCCCAGCAACAATTAAAAAACATAACTTTAGAAGGTATTTGGGGAGGAGAATTTCGTCAAGAATACATCAACGATATTCAATCTATGAATAACGGTGAGTTCTATACCATTTTGGAATATGGCAACTCAGGTACTTCTATTGATAAATATTCATATTCTTCTTTCGAGAAAGTTTCTACAATTGTTAGTGGTACAGATTTACCAGAAGCTCCATTTTTTACATCTTATACTTTTTCGGCAGATGAAAAACAAATTTTGTTAGCTACAGAAGCATCTCCTATCTACCGTCATTCTTATACTGCAAAGCATTATTTGTATGATGTTGCTTCAAAATCATTAACAGAAATTTCTAGCGGAGTAGAGCAAGAACCAACATTTTCTCCTGATGGTAAAAAGATTGCCTATGTAAGGGATAATAATATATATGTTGTAAACCTTGCCGATTCTACAGAAACTCAACTTACATCAGATGGCAAAAAGAACGAAATAATTAACGGTATTACTGATTGGGTTTACGAAGAGGAATTTGCTTTTGTAAGAGCCTTCGAGTGGTCGCCAGATGGTAAGTATATAGCTTACCTTAAGTTTGATGAGAAGGAAGTCCCTGAAATATCAATGGATGTTTTTGGTACAACACTTTATCCTGAGCAAATGAAATTTAAGTATCCAAAAGCTGGAGAGAAAAACTCTAAAGTGAGTTTACATATTTACAGTTTTGATAATGATTCTAGTATAAAAGCAGAAACAGAAGAAGGCGATTTTTACATCCCTAGAATTAAATGGAATAAGCAAAAACACAGCTTATCATATATCTCGTTAAACAGACATCAAAACGATTTAAAGTTGAATTTAATCAATGCCAATTCGATGAAAGAAATGACATTGATTAACGAAAAATCTGAAACTTATATTGATGTAAATGACAACCTTACTTTCCTCGACGACAACAGCTTTATTTGGACAAGCGAAAAAGATGGATTTAACCATGTTTACTTGTACAATTCAGTAGGCACACTGATTAAGCAAGTAACAAATGGAGATTGGGAAGTAACTGATTTCTACGGATATGATGCTAAAAGTAAAAGAGCATTTTATCAATCTACAGAAGTTGGGTCTATTAACAGAGGGGTTTATTCTATTAAACTCAGTGGAAAAAGCAAGAAAGAGCTATGTGTAGAGTTGGGGACAAATTCAGCAATTTTTTCTAATAATTTCAAATACTACATAAGTACTTTGTCTGATGCTAATTCTCCAAGTATTTATTCGTTGAACAAAGCTAGTAATGGAAAGGTTATAAAAATAATTGAGGACAATACAGAATTGAAAAATACTCTTGCTAATTACAGTCTTACCGAGAAGAAATTCTTAACCATAAAGATAAAAGAAGGAGTTGAGCTTAATACTTGGATGATGAAACCAAAGGATTTTAATCCCACAAAAAAGTATCCAGTATTCATGTATGTTTATGGAGGACCTGGTTCTCAGACTGTACAGAATAGTTGGGCAGGATCAAATTATATGTGGTTCCAAATGTTAACAGAAAAAGGATATATTGTAGTTTCTGTAGATAATAGAGGTACAGGAGGAAAAGGAGCTGATTTTAAGAAATCGACTTACAAAGAGCTTGGCAAGTTAGAAATTGAAGATCAAATTGCTGCAGCAAAATATTTGGGAAGTTTACCTTATGTAGACGAGAATAGAATTGGAATGTTTGGTTGGAGCTATGGAGGATACATGACTTCGCTTGCTATGACAAAAGGAGCAGATGTTTTCAAGATGGGAATAGCAGTTGCACCAGTAACCAATTGGCGTTTTTACGATAGTGTTTATACTGAGAGATACATGCAAACACCTCAAGAAAACGAAAGTGGATACGACACTAATTCGCCAATAAATTATGTTTCTAAACTTAAAGGACCTTATCTATTGGTTCATGGATCTGCCGATGACAATGTTCATTACCAAAATACTATGCGAATGATAGAATCGTTGGTACAAGCAAACAAACAGTTCGATTTATTTATCTATCCTGATAAAAACCACGGTATTTATGGAGGTAACACAAGGTTACATTTGTACAATAAAATGACAAAATTTATAGAAAATAACTTGTAGATTTGTGTTATGAGATAAAACATGTTTTCTGTACTATTTTGTAATAAAACATTTTTACCTTTGTAATTCAGTAAAATTGAAATAATAACATTTATAAAAATATATTATGTCGCATATACTTAACTCAGTAGGTCAATTACAGTTGGCTGGATTTATGGGAGGTTACGAATGGATACTAATTGCTGCAGTAGTGCTATTGTTATTCGGAGGTAAAAAAATCCCTGAATTAATGAAAGGATTAGGCGGAGGAATTAAAGAATTCAAGAATGCCACAAAAGAAGAAGAGAAGGATAAAGAGAAATTAGAAGATAAGAAATAAGTCTATTTATTGTAAAAAGTTAACTCCACTAGAAGTAATTTCACTTCTAGTGGAGTTTTTTATGCCTTAAAATTACTGAAACAATCAACTTATTAACTATTTTAATCTAAAAACTATCAGTCCATTGACTGTTTTATTAAATAAATAAATCAGTCTATTAATTTATTTGTAATATATTTATATATTTGCAGTGATTAAAAATGTTGATTATGAATAAGTTGATAGCAAAATATAAAGAGAAGATAGCAAGGGTTTCCCTATCCACAACTCGGAAATATATTGATAGAATTGACTGGAGTGATAGGCTTATTGGAATAAGAGGTTCGAGAGGCGTAGGTAAAACAACATTGCTACTTCATTATTTAAAGAAAAAATATAAATCATCAGATAAAGCACTTTATGTTAGTCTCGACGATATTTATTTTACAGATCATAAACTCTATTATTTAGCAGATAAATTTTATAAATCGGGAGGAGAAACATTAGTGCTTGATGAGGTTCATAAATATCCAAACTGGGCAATAGAAGTAAAAAATATTTATGATGATTTTTTCGACTTGCAAGTAATTTTTTCTGGATCATCGTTATTGCAATTACAAAAGAGTAAAGCCGATTTGAGTCGTAGAGCTGTAATTTATAATATGCCTGGCTTGTCTTTTAGAGAATTTCTGAATTTCGAACTGAAAGAAAATTTTAAGATCTATTCCTTAGATGAAATTATTAACAATCATGTAGAGATAAGTTCTGAAATAATTTCTAAAATAAAACCTTTGGAGTTTTTTAGTAAGTATTTAAACTATGGCTATTTTCCTTTTTATCTAGAGAATAAGAAAACATTTCATCTTAGGTTAAATGAGGCTATTCTAACAGTTTTAGAGGTAGATTTACCGCAGGTAGTTAATATTAATGCGAGTAACATTAGAAGTATGAAAAAATTACTTTCAATAATATCTTCTGCTGTTCCTTTTAAGCCAAATTTAACATCCCTTAGTCATAAGAGTGGTATTAGCATAAATACTTTAAAAGCCTACTTGCAATATCTAAGACAAGCTGAGTTAATAATTATGTTGCCAAAGAAAGGTAAATCGCTTAGTAGTATGAGCAAAGCTGAAAAAATATTTTTACACAACTCAAATATGATGTACAACTTGGCAGATGAAAATGCCAATATCGGTAATATTAGAGAAACGTTTTTTGCAAACCAGCTTAGTCATTTCCACGAAATGACAATGCCAGATTACGGTGATTTTTTGATTGATGAAAAATATATTTTTGAAATTGGAGGCAAGAATAAAACAAGAAAACAAATAATTGATTTAGAAGATGCTTTTGTAGTAAAAGATGATATTGAAATTGGGTACAAAAACGAAATACCCCTTTGGTTGTTTGGGTTTATGTATTAAATGCTAAGTGTATTTTTAGGTAAAATGCACTTATGTACAAGTGATAAAACTATATAAAAGCACTTTTTCAAAAGTGCTTTTATATAAAAAAACCTCAAAAGTACAAGTTGTACTTTTGAGGTTTATATATTTGGTTCTACTGGTATTTTAATGGTTCACTCTCATTTATATGAATATTATAAATGAGAAAATACGTCATGTTGAGCGTGGTTGGTGAGCGTAGTCGAACCATAATTTCCTTTGTGCAACAAAAGGGAATGTAGTCGAAACATCTATAGATACAGTGATAACATACTGTGATCTATTTTGGAATAGACCTTTCGGCTTCGCTTTGGCTCCGCTCAAGGTGACGATTGTTCCACTAAATTAGTGGTAGAACCATATATTTTAATACTTTCAGCTTCTTTCCGTTTACTTAATGATTTTAGAACTCAGCACACCCTCTTTATCTGTTATCTGTAATAGATAAATACCTTTATCTAAACCAGAAACATCAATGCTTTTATTGTTTATATCTGATGCTCCCTGCATAACTAAAACTCCGTTTGAAGTAAAAATTTTATAGGAGAATTTTTCGTTATTCTTTGCATTTATAGTTAAGACATTTTCAGAATTTACTGGATTTGGGAAAACGCTGTATCTATCAGAGAATTGTAATTCATCGTTAGATAGGAATTCTCCATCGAAATAATATATGCCAGCAGAGTAACATACCATTTATTGTTGTTGGCACTCCAAGCACTGTATCTATAGTAATAGGATATATCAGATTTTGTCTTTACGTAATCATATCTTTTTTCTTTTTCCCAAGTATTATTATCCGTAACCCACTTGTAATGTTCTGCTATAATTTCATTATTGTTAGAATCATAAGCATTAGTATATTTAGATTTTCCTTCCCAAGAATCGTTGTCAGTATCCCATAAGTAATATTCAAATAAAGTTTGGTTATTATTCACGTCATATGAATAATTTATTTTTAAGTATGGGTTTGCATTCCAGTCATTATAACTGGTATTCCAAGTGTAAGATTCTTCTAGAATTAGGTTGTTGTTAGTATCATATGAGTATGTTCTTTTTGAACTTGGATTAACATTCCAGTCATTATTTCTTGTATTCCAAATGTAAGATTCCCCTAGTACTAGGTTGTTATTAGTGCCGTATAAATATAACCTCTTTGAACTTGGTTTTACATTCCAGGAATTATTACTAGTACTCCAGGAGTAATATTCTGAGAGGGTTCTGTTATTATTACTATCAAATACATAAGATTGCTTAGAACGTCCTTTCCAAGAATTGTTGTCAGTATCCCATAAGTAATATTCATATAGTGTTTTATTACTGTTGGTATCATAAAAATATACCTTTTTATTGTTCCAAATCCACGATTCACTATCTTCTGAGTAATTTTTTTCAGAATAAAAAATCTGATTGTTATTACTGTCATATTCTTTTTCATAGATTGTGTGGGGATACCAAGCATCATCTTTCCATCTGTAATAGTTTTGAGTAACTTGATTCCCTTGTTCATCGTTGATATAATGCCTCTTTGAGTATCTAACCGAATCAGATAAAGTATGTTCAGTATAACGGTAATAAACAATTGAATCTAGCAAAGGATCAATTGCATCAGCTTTTTTAGATAAAGTATTGCTTTTGTAAGCAACTTTGGCATCACTGTCATCGTCAATATCTAAGATATAATTAGATTCAATGGTATTTATTTCTTGGGCATTTACCTGAATAATTGAGGTGATAAATAGTAGCACAATAAAACTATAAATAGAGGTACTCTTCATAATATATATATTTGGATTGTAAATAATTGCGCTAATATATATATATACTATACACAAGAGAATATCAATAGTATTATAGCCACATAAAAAAACTCCGAAGCACAATAAGTACTTCGGAATTTTCTATTTATTATGTCTGTCAGCTGTTTTGCCTTCCAACTTAAAACTTTCAGCTTCGAGCTTATTTATACCTTTACTTCTTCCAAGAATCGCGCAACCCAACAGTACGGTTAAACACCAACTTATCGGCAGTAGAATCTTTGTCAACAACAAAATATCCTTTACGTTGAAACTGAAATTTATCATCATGCTTAGCATCCTTCAAATAAGGCTCAACCTTAGCAGTTATCACCTTCAAAGAATCAGGATTTAAAAATTCTTTGAAATTTGTTTCCTTGTGTCCATCAGGATTTTCATCCATAAACAATCTATCGTACAAACGTACTTCCGCATCTATAGCATGTTCTGCCGATACCCAATGAAGAGTTCCTTTTACCTTACGTTTTGATTCCTCAGTACCACTTCCCGATTTTGTTAAAGGATCGTAAGTAGCATGAATTACCGTAATATTTCCATCGGCATCTTTCTCAACACTTTCTCCTTTTATAAAATAAGCACTCTTTAATCTAACCTCTTTTCCTCCTAATTTAAGTCTAAAAAACTTTTTATTAGCTTCTTCTCTAAAATCTTCTCTCTCAATATAAATTTCACGAGAAAAAGGAACTTTACGAAATCCTAAACTCTCATCTTCTTGAGAATTTTCAGCATCCAACCATTCAGTTTCCCCTTCAGGATAGTTATCTATAATAACTTTTATAGGATCTAAAACCGCCATTACACGAGGTACAGTCTTATTAAGTTCGTTCTTTACCGAACTCTCCAACAAGGCAACATCAATAATATTATTCCTTTTAGAAACACCAACTGTATCAATAAAACTACGGATAGATTTTGGAGTATAACCTCTACGTCGCAAACCCGAAATTGTAGGCATACGAGGGTCATCCCATCCAGATACTATTTCTTCTTCTACCAATTGCAACAATTTACGCTTACTCATAACCGTATAGTTAAGATTCAAACGCGAAAATTCTGTTTGTAGCGGTTGGTACTCTCCATCTTTAATATTCTCAACAAACCATTCGTACAACGGACGGTGAATTTCGAATTCCAACGAGCAAAGAGAATTTGTAATCCCCTCTATATAATCAGACTCACCATGAGCCCAATCGTACATTGGGTAAATGTGCCAAGTATCGCCAGTACGGTGATGAGGTGCATTGATAATGCGGTACATCAACGGATCGCGCATATGCATATTGTCGTGAGCCATATCTATTTTAGCACGCAAAACATGAGTTCCTTCTTCGAAATCTCCATTTTTCATGCGCTCAAAAAGCTCAAGATTTTCCTCAGTACTACGCTCACGGTAAGGACTAGCAGTACCCGGTGTAGTTGGCGTACCTTTTTGTTTAGCCATTTCCTCAGAACTTTGCGAATCAATATAAGCCTTGCCTTGCTTAATTAATTCCTGTGCCCAAGTATAAAGCTGGTCGAAATAATCAGAAGTGAATTTTGGTTCACCTTCCCACTCGTAACCAAGCCATTTTATATCTTCCTTAATCGCCTCAACATACTCTTCATCCTCCTTTTCAGGATTAGTATCGTCGAATCTAAGATTTGTTTTTCCGCCAAATTTCTCAGCAATACCAAAGCTCACGTAAATAGCTTTAGCATGTCCTATATGTAAATATCCGTTAGGCTCTGGAGGAAATCGGGTTAAGATTCTTCCATCGTGCTTCCCTTCTTTTATTTCATTCTCAACTAATTGTTCAATAAAATTCAGAGACTTCTTCTCCTCATTTTCATTAACGTCAGTAATTTCCATATTCTACATTTGTTTTTTCAGTGTGCAAAGTTAGTTAAATTACTGCGAAGACAAAAGAAGATAACCCTCAACAAAATAATCATTTGGGCGTGCCCTAAAGGTCGGGTTTTCGCCTATATCTTTTTTGAGAAAAACAAAAAAGGATGCCGGCTCTACCCCTCACGCTCCACGACAGTGATTAGTGAGGGCGTGACTATATCAACAGTCCGTTACTTTTTCACATATCACTCTTAGTATCAGTAAATTAAGCGTCTAGTTTTTAATTTTTATTGAAAAAACATAAAGTGCTGGTGACTAGCTTTTTATGTTTTTTAGACTAAAGCATTAAAGTTCTAACTATCAACTATTTAGCATTTTTGATTTAATTTTGGCTGAAATAAGTAACGGAGTATTGTATATAAAAGTTTACATCAAATAAACAACCAAACGATTAAACGATTAAACAAATAATCATTTAACTTTGCTTTCTCGAAAAACCAAATCATGCAGAACACAGTAAATTTAAACGAACAAATTCAAAAATATTTTGATAAGAACCCAATTAAGGGAGAACCATCAGAATTGTACGATCCAATTAACTACATACTTTCTTTGGGAGGCAAACGTGCTCGGCCCTTGATGTTGTTGATGTCTTACAATTTGTTTAAAAACGACTTGGAGAATATTTTCCCATTAGCACAGGCAATTGAGGTTTTTCACAACTTTACACTTATCCACGACGATATTATGGACGATGCTCCATTGCGTAGAGGAAAGGAAACTGTTCACGAAAAGTGGGACGATAATATCGCCATACTTTCGGGAGATGCAATGTTAATTTCAGCATATAAATTATTTGAAAATTTACCTGCCACGATGTTGAAAAGTGTCTTTCCTGTTTTTAACAAGGTTGCGATTGAAGTTTGCGAAGGTCAGCAATACGATATGAATTTCGAGACTCGTA
>JADGDT010000008.1:0-7153 GCA_016744755.1 Ichthyobacteriaceae bacterium
ACATATTTACGAGAATTAATCATTCCCACAACAACCATCTCTATATTATGGTTATCTCTTAAATGTTTTCTCTGATCCTTTACTTGTTCTATCAACGATCCTCCTACGTTACCTAAACCAGCAAGGTACAAGTGAATTTTTTTAAATTCTGACAAAAAGAATTCTTCGTGAAGAACATTCATTGCTTTCCTCAAATCTGATTGAAAAACAACCATAGAAATATTTTTTTCTGAAGAGCCTTGAGCAATAGCACGAATGTTAATCCCATTATGACCTAATGCAGAAAATGCTTTACCACTCAAACCTCCTCTACTTCTCATATTATCTCCTACAAGAGCAATAATTGCAAGGTCATCTTGTATCGCTAATTTCTGAATTTTGCCATTCTGTAATTCAAAATCAAATTCGTCCTCCAAAGCTTCAATAGCTCTAAAACTGTCTTCTTTATTAATTGCAATAGTTATTGAGTGTTCTGATGATGCCTGTGTAATAAGAATTATGTTTACATTTTTATCTGATAGACTCTTGAAAACTCTACTTGCATAACCAGGAATTGCTACCATACCAGCACCTGCAATATCAATTACCGAAATGTTTTTGATAGCAGATAAACCCGTAATATCTGTCTCTGTAGGAGCATATTTTACAATCTCTGTACCAGGATGACTCGGATTGAAAGTGTTTTTTATAGACATAGGAATTCCTTCTCTCAAGGCTGGCTGAATAGATGGAGGATAAATTACTTTAGCTCCAAAATGCGACAACTCCATAGCTTCGTCAAAAGAAACACTTGTAAGGGGTGTTGCTTGCTTAACCATAGAAGGATCTGCTGTAAGCATACCATCAACATCTGTCCAAATTTCTAATCTGTCAGCATTTAGGTGTGCTGCTACAATAGAGGCTGTGTAATCAGAACCTCCACGTCCTAATGTTGTAAGTTGATTATCCTTATTTCTAGCTACAAACCCAGGCATAATAGCTACTGTAAAATCACTTTTATTAGCCTCAAGCAAGTTTACTTTAGTCAGCTCCTCGTTAAGTTGAGCATTTAAGAATTTACCATTTGCAACTACCAATTCTGAAGAATCCCAATACTCAACACCTTTAGAATCATCGCTGAAATAATGAAAAAGAATACGTGAAGAAAACTTCTCTCCAAAACTCAGCACTAAAGCTGTTGATTTTTCGGTAAGTTCTTCTACTAAAAATATACCTTTTACAATATCTTCCAACCTATTCAGGTTAGTTTTGAATTCTGCAATTACTCCACTTTGTTTTTCAATAGAAATTAAATCTCTTATTATTCCTATATGCTTTTTCTCGAGCAACAAAATATCTTCAAAATAACTCTCATCTCCTGCAGAAGCCTTATCTGCAACTTTTTGCAATAGGTTTGTCATTTGCGATACAGCAGAAACTACAACTATAGTTTTCTCTTGCTCTGATGATGCCAAAGATATTTGTTTTACTTTCTGAAAAGCTTCTGATGAACCTACAGATGTTCCTCCGAATTTTAATACTTTCATGCTAATCTATTTTATTGACCAAATACAACAATCTTTCAAAGGCGCAATCAATCTTATGTTTTACTACAAAATAACTTGGTGTGTGTCTTCTAGGAGAACTAAGCATCTATTGAGCTTAGCCTAAAATTGGCGATATGTAAATTTAAAACCCACAAGGGGTAATAGTGATATTATTAAAAATATTAACAAGAAAAGTGCCTCCAATGATATTGAAGTGATTAGTGCTATTTATTTTGCGTATTGTCATCTTTTCTCGTTTTATTGAAATAACAGTGCAATAATATGCCAATTTTCAGAACTATCAAAGCTATTTACTTGCATATTGAAATATGAATTCGTGTTTTGAATCAAAGATTGAAATTGAATAGCTAATTGTAAGTTTCAATGATTTATTTCAAACAAATTAGTTCAATCTGTTATTTTAGGGATTATTTACTTACTAAAATAGTGAAAAACATTTTCTGTGTACTTGTTAATTATTTGTATTTCAAGAGGTAAATAAATACTAGTTAAATTGATATAAAAAAAAGTAAAAAAAGCTTGTTAGAAATGGCAAACATTGTACATTTGCACCCGGCAAGTCCCACACGACTAGCTCCTGTTGAATCCCCCAGGGCGGGAACGCAGCAAGGGTAAACGGTTGTAGCAGTGCGATGTGGGTAGCTTGCCTTTTTTTGTGCCCAAAAATCAGATTCCTACCGTTTACACATCAATCTTACCTCTTAACCTTCTCCTCCAATAGTTATTCTTTTTTGAGACAACATTATTTATACTTAATATATTTCGAATAGTTATATATTTGAATTTCAAAAAATCAATAACTACAATCAAACACATGGACTACCTCGAAGTAAAAGTAAGTAAATCAAAAGCTATACTATTATTAATCTCTTCACTAGCATTTGTAGTATTCGGTATTTTTTTAATAATAAAAGCTGATGTATTTTCTAACAATCCAGATTACGAACAAGCAATAATGGGAGGAATTACAACTGTCCTATTTGTAGCAGTATTTTATGTTGGAATAAAGAAGTTTAATCAACAAGAAGCTCAATTAATTTTAAATGATAAAGGATTTTTCTTTGACCCAAAAGATTCGGAGTATGGATTTATTGAATGGTCTAGAATTACTGGTTTATTTGAAGAGACTATTAAATTTGATAAGTTCTTATTTATTAAAATAGAAAATCCAGAAGTGTTAATTGCAAATGAAAAGAATAGAGCCAAAAGAAATATGATGAAATTAAACCTTAAAACTCATGGCACACCAATAAGTGTTTCGGAAATAGGTTTAAATATGGACTACAAAACATTGAAAAATGAAATAAAAAGATTTCATCAGAAGTATAGCATTTAAAGTTAATCCTGACAATCTATATGATTAAATAGAGGTTATACTGGTGTATGTTTATACCGTCAACAACAATTACTTCTCATTATTAATTTAAAGGCTACCTAATTCGCCTTACTGAAGACATAATATTATTTGCTTATCGAGTAAACAACTCATTCAGTCGACATTTAAAACTAACACATCTAAATTATTATATTATTAAATATTTTGACATCATATTTGTTTTGAATTAAAAAATATAGAGGATTCAAAAGAAAACATGAAGGTAAAATATTATCCATACTCATTAAAACTCGCTAAGGTATTTAAGATATCTTATGAAGCTCGTACAGAACAACCAACTCTTATTGTTGAATTATCGCAAGGAGAATTTAAGGGTTATGGCGAAGCTACTGCAATATCTTACTACAATGTGACTATTAATCAAATGATTGATAAACTAATTGAGGTTTCTCCTTTGTTAGAATCGTATGATTTTTCTACTCCTGATAAGTTATGGAATGAGATTTCTCCTTTACTTTTAAATGGACATTCATTTTTGTTATCGGCCATAGACTGTGCCGCTCACGATTTGTACGGACGTATTAATAATGAAAAACTTCATGAATTAATAGCTGATGATTCCAAAGAAATCCCTTTATCTAATTATACTATTAGTATAGGATCTGCTAAAGAGATGATGGATCAGATTTTGGATAAGCCATGGCCAATTTACAAACTTAAGCTTGGTGCAGACACTGACCCTAACGTGCTTTTGGAAATAAGAAAAATAACTGATTCTAACTTACGCATAGATGCAAATGCAGCTTGGAATTTGGAAATTGCTACAAAGTGGCTACCTTTTTTAAGAGAGTCGGGTGTTGAGTTGATAGAACAACCTTTTGCTATAGAAAACTTATCTGATTTAGATGAATTTAGAACAATTTGTGAGATACCTATTGTGGCTGATGAATCTTGTCAGAAAGAAGAAGATGTTGAGTCTTGTGCTAAGCATTTTGATGTTATAAATATCAAACTTATGAAATGTGGAGGATTAACTCCAGCAATAAGGATGGTAAAACGAGCAAAAGAACTAAATTTGAAGTTAATGGCTGGATGTATGACTGAATCGTCAGTTGGTATTTCGGCTATGACCCAGATTGCTACTAGCCTTGACTATATAGATGCTGATGGAGCAATTCTGTTATCGAATGATCCAGCAGATGGAGTAAAAGTAATTGATGGAAAAATTATTTATACCAATGCTTTTGGATTAGGTATTAACCTCAAAAAAGAAATTTTAGATGTTGTTGTTTAAAAAAATATTATCACTATCAATAGTTGTAGCAAGTATTGTTTCTTGTAGTGAAGATAAAATTAATGTTACAGATAATTTTGAAGCATCAGTAGACTCCTTGAAAGAGGTAACTAGTTTTGATAAAAGGGAATATGTATTAGAATATAAGTTAGAAAACAACGTAGTTAAAATAAAAACTACAAATTATGATTTAGCTTCTAAAGTTGAAGAATTAGCTATCAAGTATAATTTAAAAACTGAAATTTCTACTTTACCCGAAGGTCAATTATCAAAAACTCCTTATGGAGTTATTGCACAGTCGGTAGTAAATCTTCGTGTTGGAACATCACGTGCTAAAGGAATGGCGACTCAATCTTTTATGGGCCAGCAACTAGAAATAATTGAACGAGATGGAAACACACAATGGTATAAAGTAAAAACAGCTCAAGGTTACATTGCTTGGATTCCAAAACCATCTTTTGAACTACTCACAAAAGAACAAGCTGACAGCTTAAAATTACTTCCTAAAATGATGGTGACTGTACCTACTACTTTTGCATATAACAAAGAGAATAACTCGCAAGTTATTTCAGATTTGGTTTATGGAAATGTTGTTGTGCTTGTGAAAGAAGGAAAATCATGGACAGAAGTTAATTTACCAGGAGGTATAGATGCAGTAATAAAAACAGCTGAACTTACCAAGCTTAAAAAATGGAGAGAAGATACTAAGTTTGATAAAGATTTTCTTGTAAAATATGCTTATAACTATTTAGGACAGCCTTACATGTGGGGAGGCAATTCTTTTAAAGGTATTGATTGTAGTGGTTTCTCGGGAGCTATTTATTATGCAATGGGTAAGTTTTTGCCTCGTGACGCTAGTCAGCAAATAAAACAAGGGGATGTTGTTAAATACACTATAGTTGATGAAATAATAAATGGCGAAAGTCATAAAATGATGAAAGCCAATAATTTAGAAATAGGTGATTTGCTTTTCTTTGGAAATGTAGAAACTAAAAGAGTTACTCACGTAGCTATTTGGATTGGTAATAACCAATACATACACTCTTCGGGTAAGGTACATGTTACAAGTGTAAGTCCTTACGACGATAATTATAAAGAGTATTTAGTAGAATCTCTATTAGGAGTTAGAAGAATTAATGGAAGTCAGAATTTAGATAAAACATTAGATTTAAAGACAGTATCAATTTGGTAATAGTATTTACTAAAGCTTAACAACTTTACAATTAGTAAATAGTCATTTTGATTAGTACTCAGGAAAAGAAAAGTCTAACTTTTCTTTTCCAACGAGTAAAGAGTTATAAAAAAGGTTGGTTAGTTAATTGAGTTAACATCATTGTTGTTGTTAATTTGTTGTTGTGAATTGTTAAAGATTCATAGTTTGTATGAAATTGGTACAGCATTGAGTTGTACCAATTTTTAGAAAAAATTGGTTGTAACAATATTAATGACTTTGAATTGTTTATCAATTCAATGTGTGTGTGTGAAAATGGCATGGCTTTAATTAGCTGTGCCTTTCTATTTTAGAACTAAAAAAGGCCATCTAATAAGATGACCTTTTATACTGTGTAAATATTATTATTATTTCTTTCTAGACTTACGTCTTCTACCTGCTCTATTTACAGGTTTAGTTTTCTTAGGATTTCTACGTCCTGGCCCACCAAGATTTTCTTTCATATTTTTTGCCTTCTTTTCGTGAAAAGCTGCTCCCCTACTTTCTCTACCCTTAATTGTAACAAGATTGTTACGTTGGTTTGATAACTCCTTTTCAGACTCAAGTAGTATTTCGGAAATTTCAACATCTTCTGGCATATCCAATTTAGGAATTTCCATTTGCATCAACTCTTCAATATCTTCGAGGTATTCTTCTTCTATTTGAGAAATCAAAGCAATAGACTTCCCTTTTTTATCTGCTCTACCAGTACGTCCAATTCTATGTATATAATTCTCTGGAAAATCAGGAGTATCAAAACTAATTACGTGAGTAATATCGTCAACATCAACTCCACGTGCAATTACATCTGTAGCAATAAGAATACGGAACTCATTATCTGCAAATTTTTGTAAAGCCTGAATTCTGTAGTTCTGCGATTTATTTGAGTGAAGAACATCCATCTCTCCATCAAAATCTTCTGAAAGAATTTCGTACAATCTATCTGCCCATTTTTTACGAGCAGCAAATATTAACACTTTCTTTACCTCATCATCATGAAGTAGGTATTTTATCAAATTTAACTTAGTATGATAGTTAGGTACCATGTAAGCCGATTGTTCTATCTTCTCTAGAGGTGTTCCGTGTTTTGCAATTTCTACACGAATGGGATCGTTAAAATATTCCTGAATAATATCATCTACTCCCCTATTTAAAGTTGCAGAAAACATTATATTCTGACGTTTTATTGGAAGTAAATCAAGAATATGTGTAAGTTGAGCTTTAAATCCTGAATTCAACATTTCGTCAACCTCATCTAGTACAAATTTCTGAACATCAATTAAACGTAACACTCCCGTTGCCGATAAATCTACCAAACGACCTGGTGTAGAAACCAAAATATCTATTCCGTTGTAAACAATATCTTTTTGTTTGTTGATGTTAGCTCCACCGTAAATACCCGCAAATCTAACATTCATATATTTTGTGAGCTTCTCTAATTCACTTACAAGCTGAATTACTAACTCACGCGTTGGCTGAACTATCAATATTTTTGGACGAGGGTGCTTTTCTTTAGAAAACTTAATATTTCTTAACAATGGCAATAAGTAAGCAAAAGTTTTACCTGTACCTGTTTGTGCCACACCTACCATATCTCTACCCGACATTACTACAGGGTAAGCCTGCTCTTGTATAGGTGTAGCTTCCTTGTAACCTAAATCATCAAGGGCGTTGCGTAATGGTGTTGTTATATTTAATTCTTCGAAAAGCATTGTCTATATATTTTTAATAATTTGCAAAGGTAATCTTTATTGTTGAACTGTTGA
>JADGDT010000008.1:7253-67433 GCA_016744755.1 Ichthyobacteriaceae bacterium
GGCGTTGCGTAATGGTGTTGTTATATTTAATTCTTCGAAAAGCATTGTCTATATATTTTTAATAATTTGCAAAGGTAATCTTTATTGTTGAACTGTTGAGTTGATGAACTGTTGAATTGTTTAATTGATAAACTGTTTAACTGTTAAATCGTTGAATTGACTTAATTGAATCCAACGCTACGAGGTCTGCAACTCTCGTAGGTCTAGCAAAACTTCAACCTTATGACTTATTTTGAGTTATCAGTAATACTGTGATACAGTAAAACAGTTAATATTCGGAATTTATAAAGGCCCATTCCATATTTTAACTGTTTTACTGCATATCTGCTTTACTGTATTACTAACTATAAATCTATCTCCTTTAAGTTATCAATTCTATTTCTTTCTAAGAAAGCATCTATAGTTTCGAAATGTTCTATTACCCTACCCTCTTTAAACTCGAATACTTTTTCCGAAAGTCCTTGCAAGAAATCTCTATCGTGAGATACTAGAATTAAAGTACCATCGAAATCGAGTAAAGCATCTTTTAGTACATCTTTTGATTTTAAATCTAGGTGGTTTGTAGGCTCATCGAGAATAAGCAAGTTTACTGGCTCTAACAATAATTTTACCATTGCAAGTCTGGTTTTTTCTCCTCCAGAGAGCATGCTTACTTTTTTATCAATATCATCGCCACCAAACATAAATCTACCAAGTATATTTTTTATTTGAGTACGAATATCTCCTTTAGCGACCTCATCAACTGTTTGAAAAACTGTAAGATTAGAATCTAACAACGACGCTTGGTTTTGAGCAAAATATCCAACTTTGGCATTATGTCCTAAATCGCATTTTCCAGTGTAGTCAATCTCATCCATTATGGCTTTAATCATGGTAGATTTTCCCTCACCATTTCTACCTACAAAAGATACTTTCTCGCCACGACTGATGGTCATTGTTACATCTTTAAAAACTTCTTTATCTCCATAACTTTTGGCTAATTCTTTAGCAATTACAGGATAATCGCCAGAACGAGGTGCAGGTGGAAATTTTAATCTCAACGATGAATTGTCAACTTCGTCAATCTCTACTATTACAAGTTTTTCTAGCATACGTTCTCTCGAAGAAACCTGATTTGTTTTGGAATAAGTTCCTTTAAATCTATCTATAAATTTTTGATTATCTGCTATAAACTTTCGTTGCTCTTCGTAAGCTTTTACTTGATGTGAACGTCTATCTGCTCTTAATTGAAGGTAGTGAGAATAGGTTGCTTTATAATCGTAAATTCTACCCATAGTAACCTCTATGGTACGGTTTGTAATATTATCTATAAAAGCTCTATCGTGAGAAATAACAATTACAGCTTTGGCTTTATTTATAAGGAAATTTTCTAACCAAACAACAGATTCAATATCAATATGATTGGTTGGCTCATCTAAAAGAATTAAATCTGGTTTTTGAAGAAGTATTTTGGCAAGTTCAATACGCATTCGCCACCCTCCACTAAACTCGCTTGTAGGTCTGTTGAAATCTTCTGCTTTAAAACCTAAACCTTTGAGGGCTTTCTCTACTTCGGCATCGTAATTAACATCCTCAATTGCGTAAAACTTCTCGCCAAGCTCAGTAACTTTCTCAATAATTTTCATGTACTCTGCCGATTCGTAATCAGTTCGAGTTTCAAGCTCTTTATTGAGACTATCCATCTCATCTCGCATTTCAAAAATACTTTTAAATGCTTTTGAAGTTTCTTCGAAAACAGTAGAGTTATCATCGGTAAGTAAATGCTGTGGAAGGTAAGCTATAACATTATCAGAAGGATAACGAACATTACCCCGAGTGGCTTTCTGTACTCCCGCAATAATTTTCATCATGGTTGACTTACCTGCTCCATTCTTGCCCATTAGAGCTATTTTGTCATTCTCATTTATAGCAAATGTAACATCGCTAAACAATGTATCTCCACTAAACTCAACTGCAATCGCATCTACCGAAATCATACTCTATATTTTTTACTCGTTTTTTTGAACGTGCAAAAGTAATGAAAATATGGGAGGTAAAGATGTAGTAATTCTGTTATTAGCAACACTATAATTAGTAAACAGTGAAACAGTAATATAAAGTACGATAGTCAGTGATATTTAGTTCTAATTTTTCAATAATATCACTGTATCACAGCTTTACTTTTTCACTGCTTTACTAATTACTATTCACTGCTTTACTAAATAATAATGCTATTCACCATCAATAATATGCTACTCACTAAAAAGTGCATCTAATAACTCTTTAATATTCCTAATTTTAAATTGAACTAATAAAAATGAAGTCATGGGAACTAAAAAAAGTTATAACTCAAAACTGGAAGTAGTATTTCTAATTATAGGAGTAGCAATAATTATTATCTCTCAGATATTATATATAATTGACCTAAGTAATTTATAAATATTCATTAAAAATGAAGACTATAAAAGTTTTTATTATTAGTTCCCTAATTAAAAATGCTGTTTACCTGCAAAATAATGTCACTCACTAAAAAGCATTATAAAAAACATAAATCTACAATTACATTAGCATCACTAAACTTTTTAATAACTCTTTAAAATCTTAAAAAAATGAAAAGATTAATTACTATTCTATTAGGATTACTTGTATCCTTAAACACAATACAAGCACAATCGTGGGACGAGATAACAAAAATGCTCCCACAAGATTACACCAATAATATTAACAACAATTACGGTTCGTCAATAGATATTGATGGTGATTATGCTATTGTTGGAGCTGATAATTACAATAACCATTTAGGACTAGCATTTGTTTTGCACTACAATGTTGACATATGGGAAAAAGTTGCTGTTCTTTCTTTAGACACAAAAGGACATAATGACTATTTTGGAATATCTGTTTCTATTAGTGGAGATGTAATTGTAGTAGGGCAAAGAGGTAACGTACAAGGAAGAGCACATGTTTTTGTAAAACCAACTACTGGTTGGGAAGATATGAATCCTACAGCCACCCTTAACTCATCTGATAATGGTAGAGGAATGTACTTTGGAACATCTGTATCTATTGATGGTGACAATATTGTAGTTGGATCTTCTGGTTCGGACGTTAAAAAAGGAGCTATTTATGTGTTTTCTAAACCAACTACAGGATGGACTAATATGTCAGAGACTGCAAAACTTACAGCATCTGATGGGGAGAATGATGATTACCTAGGTTACAGTGTAAATATATCTGGCGATAATATTGTTGGAGGAGCTAATCAAGATAAAGATGAATTAGATAACGTTGTAGGTTCTGCTTATGTATTTATTAAGCCTTCTAGTGGTGGATGGATAAATACTACAGAAACAGCAAAACTAATAGCCTCTGATGGTGCAGATAAGGATCAATTTGGGGTATCGGTTAGTACATCGGGAGATAACATTGTTATTGGTGCAAAAAATTATGATGGAACAAAGACTAACTCTGGAGCTGTTTATGTTTACAACAAACCCCTTACTGGAGGATGGATTAGTAGTACAGAAACTACAAAGGTCACACCTTCTGTTGAGTCTAATAATCTCTATTTCGGTTCCTCAACTGATATTTTTGAAGACAAAATTATTATAGGTACTGCTCTTGCATATGGTAGAGACAATGCTTATATATTTGAATTAGACAACATTGAAACAGAAATAGTTCTAACACCTTCTGATGATCAGTATGGAAATATTTTTAGTAATTCGGTAGCAATATACGGAGACAAAATAATTGTAGGATGCAAAAATGATGATGTAAATGGGTCTAATTCAGGTTCTATATATGCTTTTAACAAACCAGAATCAGGATGGGTTGATGCAAATGAATATCAAAAAATAACATCTACCTATATCCAAAACAGTAATTTTGGTGATGGATTTGGGACATCAGTAAGTATTGATGGTGACTATGCTGTAGTTGGATCTAATGGTTATACTGAAGGATCTGGACGTGCTAACGTATTACATAACAATAATGGTGTGTGGGAGACTATAGCTACATTATCAACCTCAACCACTAGAAGAGCTTACTTCGGTAATTCTGTTGATATTGATGGTGATGTTATTGTAGTTGGAGCAAGACTAGATGATGGTTATAAGGGAGCTGCTTACGTGTTTACCAAACCAACTACTGGATGGGAAAACATGACAGAAACTGCTAGACTAACAGCTTCTGATATATCTTATCAATACTATTTAGGATGGGATGTTGCTGTTAATAACAACACTATTGTTGTTGGTGCCAATGGTTCTAAAAATGATGATGATATTAAAACAGGTGGTGCTTATGTTTACTCTATGCCTGAAAGTGGTTGGGAAAACATGACTGAAACAGCTAAACTAACTTCTTCTGATGGTATGGATGGAGATAAGTTTGGAGAAAGTGTAAGCTGCTATGGCAATAATATTGTTATTGGAACCCTAGAGCATAACGATGATACAGGTAGTGCATATGTTTATTCTATGCCTTCTTCTGGATGGGTTAACATGACAGAAACAGCAATACTTACACCTTCTGATGAATCTGCAGGTCAAAAATTTGGATCATCTGTAAAAATATATCAAGATGATATTGTTGTTGGTAGTGGAGCTGGACAAGGTAGCGCATACGTTTACTCTAAGCCAGCAGAAGGTTGGTCTTCTTTAACAGAGATAGCAAAACTTACAGCTCCTACATCATCAAATTCTAATTTTGGATATTCTGTAGATATGGATAATGATAACATTATTATTGGAGCTAAGAGAGATAATAGTAATAAAGGAGCTGCTTATATATTTGAGAAACCAAGCTCTGGTATTTGGGAAACTACTACTACCGATAGCTATACAATAACAACTTCTGATGGAAATAATTATGATTGGTTCGGCACATCAGTATCTATATCTGGAAATAACATAATTATTGGTGCACCAGGTGATGACGATAAAGACTCTGACTCTGGTTCTATTTATATTTTTAAATACGATAACTCTTTATCTGATAACAACTCATTATTTATAAATGATTATTTAATATATCCAAATCCAACTTCGGGTATTGTAAATATACAATTGGAAGGTAATAACATAAACCAATTAACAATTACAGATATTAATGGAAGAGTTATAATATCTAAAGAAGTTAATGGGAATGAATGTTCTGCTGATTTATCTAACTACAACAAAGGAGTATATTTTATTACTCTAAGAAATGAAAAAACTACAAGTAAAATTATTAAACAATAAACCCATGGTTTAAGTATAATTCTAATTAAATTTAGAATTGGTTTAGTGAAACAAACCTCTTTACTTAAACTTTATAAAAGGAGAACTAATTCCCTAGTTCTCCTTTTTTCATTCCCTTTTTTGGTTCTACTGTTATTTTAATGGTTCTATCCTCATTTGTGTGGATTTTCTAATTTAGAAAACTATCATATTGAACGAAATTATCTTAGTAAATTGTGAGCATAGACCGTCTAGCCAGTGAGGCTGGTCAAAATATCTACTAGAGTATCTAAAGATATTGTTATCACTGTTGCTATAGATCTTTCAACTGCATTTACATCACTATGTGCTGTAAACTTCGTTCAAGATGACGTACCCAGTTTACACACAAATCAGGGTAGAACCTTAAAAATTACAGCTTAGAAATTTTCTGAAACAACATTTCGTTATAACTCCGTCCTATCGGCAACCTGTGAGTATCAATAAACAAATAGCCATCATCTATTTTATCTATAAAATTTATATTTACAATGTATGATCTATGAATTCTAACAAATTTATCTGTAGGCAATTTATCTTCTATTTTCTTAAGTGTTGATGATAGTAAATGACTGCTATCTACAGTGTATATCTTGGTATAATTATCGTCAGCTTTGGCAAGCATTAATTTATCAATATCAATTTTAATTAAACTACTACCCTCTTTTACAAAAAACGAAGTCATTTCTTCATTATCACCTTCTTTTGGTTTACTAGAAAACAATGCTATTTCAATATTAGACTGCAAGTCTTTTTCGCTAAATGGTTTTGCTATAAACCCTGCTGGCTTAGTACGTTTCACTCTATTTATGGTCATTTTATCGGCGTTGGATGTTAAAAACACAAACGGAATTTTGTATTTGTTATTTATATCTTCTGCCAACATTACCCCATCAATATCTCCTTCTATATTAATATCCAACAATACCAAATCTGGTTTATTATTTTCTATGCTTTCTATAGCTTCTTCGGCATTATCTTCTATTCCTGTAACTTCATAACCCAAATCTTCAAGAATCATCTCTATATCAGAAGCTATTATTGGTTCGTCTTCAACTATTAATATTTTTGATTTAATTTTTTTCATATTTTTCAATTTCTCTAAGACATTTTAAATTTTCTAATTGACATTGTTATCTTTAGTCCATTATCACTATTAAAATCTAATGTTGATTTTAGCTTTTTACTCAAAGACTTTATCAATTTCATACCATAAGATTTTGATTGACTAATATTAAAATCTAAAGGTATTCCTGGTCCATTATCTTGTAAAACAATTTCTAATTCTAAATCACTAACCTTAGAAAATGAAAACTTAAATATTCCTGTTTCTTTATCAACCCCATATTTAAAAGCATTACTTATCATTTCGTTTAATATAAGACCTAATGGAATAATTGTATCTACATCTAACAAAATATCTTCAATGTTTTTTTCTACACTAACCTTACTTAAATCTATACCATACGAAAGTACAAGACTATCTATTAATTCCGAAAAATAACTTTTTGTTTCTATTCCTGTAAGGTTATTTTCTTGATATAATTTCTGGTGAATTAACGACATAGATTTAATTCTATTTTTACTATCAGTAACAATTGCTTTAGATTTTTCATCATCTAAAAACCTAGATTGCATACTTAAAAGAGAAGTGATAATTTGAAGGTTGTTTTTTACTCTATGATGTGTTTCTTTAATCAAAATCTTATTTACATCAAGTGCCTCAGTTATTTGACTATTCTTATCTGTTAACTGCTTATTTGACTCTTTATTTACATAACTTAATCTGTAATAAAGTCCCGCAATTATTGTTAATGCAATTAATCCAATTATTAAAGATCTAATAATTAAATTATTCTCCTTTTCTTTTGTTTTAGAAATTAACGCTCTAAATTCCTTCTCTTTGTCGAAGGTATATTTCATCTCAAGTTGAGTTATTTTTTTTATGTTTTTAGAGTTAAATATAGAATCTCGTGCTTGTATAAATTCTTTATGATTTTTAAGAGAACTCTTATAATCTCCTTTTTTCTCATAAGCTTCGAACAAATATTGACATGCTTTTTTTTGATTTTCCAAAACTCTATTTTCAAATGATAATTTTTTGGCTAAGGACAAATTAATTATAGCTTTATCTACCTCATCTGTTTGTAGGTACAACATTCCTATAATAATACTACTCTCTATCTCTCCTAATACAATATTTGCCTGTTTATAATAACTCAATGATTTATTTATGTATTCAAAAGACTTTTTGTATTCTTGTAATTTATACAATGCCAAAGCAATATTCTGATCGGTATTGGCTAGAGAAACTTGTGTTGAATTACCTTCTATTTTAAGTTCTTTTGCTTTAAACAGTACCTCTAATGCCTTTTTATTTTCATTTAAGTTCAGCAAAAGATCTCCTTTATTTGACATAATTACTCCTGCAGATACAAGAGAATTTATTTCAATAGATTTACTATAAGCAATATCATAACACTCAATAGCTTTTTCATAATCTTCCATTTGATTATAAAAGTTTGCTAATGTATTATTAACTATTATCTGCTGACTAAACAGCTTCCTTTTTAAGTCTTTATTAAACTCTAATTTTTCAGATTTTTCTAATATTGATTTCGACTCTAGTATTGTTTCAATTGCTTTAGAAATTTCTCCTTTTTTCCTGTAAACACCACTAAGAGTATTTCTAACCTGAATATTCAATAAAATATTATTGCTGTCAGATAACAATTCCTTAGACATAAGTAAATGGTACTCTGAAGAATCTAAATTGGAGTTGAAGTAATAATAATTTCCAAAAATTCTATTTGCATCGGCTATTAACTTACTATCCTTACTATTTTTGGCAATTTCATTTAATTTACGTATTGCATTTATTGTGTATTGCGCATACCTATAACGATATGCTAACCTACTAATCATATTAATTTTTACACTATCGTCTATTGAAGATCTAATAATTTCGGAGAGAGTAGAATCTACAATTGCAATATTTTTAGAATTATTTTCTGTAGTTTGTCCAAATGAGATAGAAATAAAAAATAAGAATAAAATTAAAAGTAACTGTTGTAAAAGCTTATTTTCCATAATGATTTTAGATAAACAATAGGGTAATATTTATAATATGCTAAGTGAAAATAAATAATTGCAAACAACAACAATTTATTAGCAGTATTGTAAAAATATAAAATATTACTAGATTAACTAACTATGGAATCACAAACCTTAAATCATGTAAAAATCATTTAAAATAAATATCTACAAATTTGTTGATTTTCAATGAGTATTGCACTAGTACTAAAGGCTAAGCCTTTATCATGCCCTACTAAAAACTTGATATTTAACTTTATGGTTCTACCCTGAATGTTGTGGAATAATCGTAACATTGAGACCTAAGTTTTTAAACAAAAACTCCAATGAGCGGATGACAATTTGAGTCTCGCAAAGTCGCTAAGACGCAAAGAAAAAATAAGTGTTGTCATAGGTAATGTAGATAGCCTCGACGTCGAGGCGGACTCCTAAAAATAGAACCCTTATATTTTAAAAGCTTCCACTCTTTATGATATAGTTTCTATATCACTATTAATTTTCTTGTTAAAATTTTATCTACACCCTCTATTACCATAAAATACATTCCTGTTTTAAAGTTCAACAAATCTATATTTACATTGTCCTTAATTTTTTTTTCGCTAAAAACTTCATTCCCTAATACATTGTATATTTTCAAATCATAAGTTCCTAATAATTCTGAAATATCTACAAAAACATTTTGTGTAGCTGGATTTGGATATACCTTAAATTTCCTTAATTCCTCTTCATCAATAGCTGTATATGCTTTTGTATCAGAAAAAATAAAAGGGTCAGTTAACGATCCCATTATTGAATTATTGTAAAAAATAACATACGACATTATTGTGTATTCTACATCCGATTCATCTAACCATTTGAATGTTATTGTTTCTCCTTCTGTTATATTGCTATAAATAGTAATTAAATAACTTTCGAAATTACCACCCTCTTGCGTTGGCGAACAAACACCTCTACATTCTCCTTCTACAAATGCTCCCAAAGTTGCATTCTGTTGATCGATAATTAATTCGTCAATTGAAACTTGCCCAGTAATATTCATTGAAAACTCGTAATCAACTGGATTTACAGTCCACTCTTGTGCTACTAAACCTGTATTTAACAAAAGAGATATTATCAGTATAAAATTTTTCATAGGTTCATAAGTTTTAATATTGGCTATATCAAACACTTTGTATCTGATATAGCCGTTTTTAGTTATAATTATTGTTTAATTATTTTCTCTGAGTATTCTTTGCCGTTAATATTTACTTTCAATAAATAAACACCTTTAGGTATATTCCTAAAACTAAGTTTGTTGTAAATGTTAATCTTCTGATACCCCTCTACTAACATTAGATTATTTATTTGCGCAACTAATATTCCAATTGAGTTGTAAACTTTAACTACTCCCTGCTGTTCTTTACTAGAATTTACAACTATAGCAAGCTCTTCCCTGAAAGGATTAGGTAGTACTTTTAAATCTGTGTTACTTTCGAAACCAAGATGATTAAATGTTAATGACATTGGGCTTTCCAAGCTACCTAAAGTATTATTGGCTTTAAAATCAATAATTTCATTGGCTTCAATCACTCCTAATTTATGTTCTGCTTTAAAGTGGATTGTTTCTGGTGCTATACTATTAATTGTTATAAAATAATAGGTATTTCCGTCTTCTAACGATATTGCTTTTGCCTTGCCACACAATCCATTTCTATCGTAAGCATTTATAGTATATGCCTGTGGATTATCAATATTTATCTCTGCAATTATAGACATATTATATTCTGTTTTTGGCAAATTACTTAAATCAGAATTATATTTAAAACTAGAGAAAGTAGATTTTTTGCCTATACCTGTTGAGTAATTTAGAGTACCATTAGAACTACTATAAACAATATATCCTTTTCCTGGCTCCATAAATGTAAGACTACCAACCCAACCCAAAACATTGCTATAAATTGCAAACTCGTGTTGCGATTTTATTATATCATCATTATTAGGAGTTAATGAAGACATAGCATCTTTTAATGTTTTTTGCGATGATAAAGGATAAGAAATCCAGTTCCATCCAATAGAGATTGGTATATCTACTGTATCGGCAACAACCCTATATCCCTCTATTTTAAGACCTTGATTAGATAAAACCTTCATTTTATAGTTAGAAATAACATCTAAACTTTCCAAACTACCAAACCATTGACTATTATCTTGAACACTTGAGAATTGTGATTGTGATTTTATAAAATTGTTTGGCTGAGTATTCAAATCACTAAACACTGTGTTAAGGTTTTTAAATTCATCAGCATAAACATTAAACGAAATCCAATTCCAACCTGTAGATAAATCTATATTTTGTTCTACATAATTTGTAGCTTCTATAGGCAATGGACTTGATACTGATCCGTACATTTTATTGGCTGTGAATACAATTTGCGGTGTAACTTTTGAATAAATCTCACCACTACTTGCATCGTAAACTTTAAACTCCATTTCCTCTCCATTAGTATTAGAGTAAATATTCATTAAGTTTAGATAGATATTTCCGTTTGCAAAATATTGCACATTAGAAACACCTCTACACTCGCCATTTACAAAACATCCAACCAAATCATTTTCATCGGTAGATAATATTTCATCTATACTTAATTGACCAATAGTGTTGGCTGTAAGATCGAAATTACTAGGATTTACTTGCCAATTTGGAGTATTTCCATTAACTGTAACATCTAACATCAATCGCTCATTATAACCCATAGATGCAACCAAGTTTATATCTGTTTGATAAGAACCTACATTCAACTGTGGCTTTATAATTATCTCAATTTCTTGAGACTCAAGAGGACTTAAGCTTCCCGAACTCGGATTAATTTCCATCCATTCTGGTATGTTAGTAATTTGATAGTTTTCGTTTGCTCCACTTTTATTTAAGATGGTAACATTCACTATCTTCTCTTCCTCTATTGATTTTTCAATTTGTAGTTTCTGAATATCCCAAACTACTTGGTTTTTATCTACAAAAACACTCCAACTTACCGTAGAAGCCATTATATTGTTATGTAAATCTTTAACTTTTTTTATTGAAATATCTAATATTTGATTCTCTATTAATTTAGCATCTACTGTTGGTGCAATCACAACCTCATCATTATTAATAATATATGTGTGATTAATTTTAACCTCAGGCCGTTGTAATTTTATAGTTGGACTCTCTGTATTAAAATACTGAAATTCTGATTGAGCTTCACCTGCAATACTCTCGGTATCTTTTGTGAAATTTGCTAAACTTTCATTTCCTGTATTTATATCTTCAAACGGAAAATATGCTTTCAATCCATATTCATTGCCACTTAAAGCGTGATTCATATATCGTTGAATTTGATTTTGTGTTCTTGATGAATTCCAAATACGTACCTCGTCTATATTACCTGTCATATTTTGGTCGTAATAATCTATATTAGACAAGTTATGCCAACGTGCTCCAAATACAAGTTTTGAACCTCCAAACCCTTTAAAATTGTTAGATGAGCTTGTTTCTACTAGATTACCATCAATATAAATACTTAAATATCCTATTCTATTTAAGCTCATTGCGAAGTGATGCCAATTATTATCTAGATAATTATTTGCATTTACAGTTACATCAACATCGTTATTATTTACAATAATATTTCCTGTACTTGTAGCGTAAATATTCCATGCATCTATATTTGCATCAAACTCCATATTTCCATTAGAAAGTAAACTTGCATTAGATGAAGGAATGTCCATTTTATACCAAAATTCTGTAGTAAAATCAGCTTGATTACTAAATGCCATTTCGCCTGTTGCTATTGATAAATAATTACTACCTCCAAGAGCAATTGATTTTCCATCGTTACTTACATGCCATGTTGCATTAAGTTCGGCATTTCTTCCAAAGGCAATATCTTTTGCTATGTTGCTCGAAGCTTCGTTCATTGGCCACAAACTATAAAGTCCTTTTTCGTAACCATTCATTATTTTTCCTTTCTGAGAAGATATCTCGTTTGAATTACGAGCATAGTTCCATATTCTTAGTTCGTGAATATTTCCGTTAAAAGCTGATTGGTCTTTTGACGAATAACCTACATACATTATTCCTTCTAATGATGAAAAGATATCAGCTTCTGTAATTTCTGGCTCACTAGTTTCATCACTTAAAATAAACAGTGTGAAATAAGGCTTAGTATTGGTATTGCCTCTATTGTAGGCGATTGAATAAAATGCCCATTGATTAGTGTCTTCATATGTGTTTTCAGATTTAATTGTCTGTCCATTTATCTCAATTGAAAAATGATTATTTTCATCGAACCCTAACTGGAAATTACCTAAATCTAACAAACTACCTTTACTTAAATCATGCCTATTTGCCCAAAATTCTATTGTGAAATTTGTATGATCTAAATTTACATGCTTAACTTTCATATAATTATCTTGTCCATCGAAATGAACACTTGCATCATGTAATAATTTTGGATTATCTGTAAGGTCTGTACCATTAAGTATTCCTCTTACATCTACATAATCTACATGCGAGTAAAGGTCTCCCGAATTTATTTCTTCGTTAAATCTTATAGAAATATCTTCGCCATACGATAATGTACCATCACTTGGTTCGGGAGTTCCGAACGGAGCAGGGGTAACTCTATCTATAATACCATTCTTAGGTTCTGTTAGATACTCATATTTATTTGCACCTTCGCCACAAACAGATTTTAAGAAAAGGTTATACTTACCGTCAGGCAACTGTTCTATAGGGAAACTATAATTTATTACAGAACCCGTGATTAGCTCTTTATTGGTTTCGGTAGAATTATTAAAGTCATCTTCATCTTTATAAAAAACCATTTGATTAGTTCTATTTTCTCCTGGCTTGGCATACTGAAAATAAATTGATTTAAACTCGCTACTATTTAAATTATATCCTTCGATATCTACATTTATATGTTCTTCGTTTTTAGAATTTGCAATCCAACTATCGAATATACTAGAGAACTCTACAGGAGTACATGTTGGAACAAAAGATGCTGATATTATTACAGTATCGGCAATATTATCAAACCCATCTTCAAAACCATATTGACATTGCGAATGTATAACCACATTTATACTGTCGTAAAGATTAATATCCGATTGACCTTTTTCTACAGTTAAATACTTATTTATTGTTTTGCCTGCTGGTATGTATATTGCAATGGTATTACCAGAAATTGGAGAACCATCTAATTTAACTATTGCTCCATCGCTGTTTGATGCTGGATCTACAAATAAATCATACCAAATATCCTCGTCAATTTCCGAAATATTAGACAGGCTAACTTGAAATATTGCTTTCTCAATATCAGGAACACCAATAACTTCGTTATTATCAACTGCTATTTTGGGTTTTTCTATTTGCATTGTTGCTTGCCCTAATAATTCACCAGGAGTATAATACTTTGTAGAATCTGCTCCTTCATAAGGACATGATGATTGCCCTCCTTCTGTTGTAAATACAGGCCCAAAACCTGTTGTAATATCTTTTTTTACACTAACTGAGTAATAATCTCCTTGATTTTCATCTGCCAAAACAAAACCTACAGTTTGGGTAACATCATCTTCATATATATTGTCTTTTACATATTGGTCGAATGCTGTAATTTCTTCTGAAAAATGGAATCCATTTTTATTATAGGTAAAACCTACTTCCCATAATTGTTTAGCCGAAATATTAAATTCGTAAGTATCGGTATGAGAGTACATAGTATCTATAATTACACTCGATTCAAATTCTGCCCCAGCATCAAACGAAATGTTTTTATAACTATCGTAATCTATAGTGTGTACATCTCCATTTGTATCTTCATACTCTCCTCCATTATTATCGTAACTAGCCCACTCTCCGCTACTTTTCAGTTTTGCTTTTTCATTTAATTTTAACTTATTTTCCCAACTTCTTATCTGAATATTATAAAACGTAATAGTATCAGAATTAGCTTCAGTATCATCAAACGAATCTCTTATTTTTTCAAAATTAGGAATAAGGTAATTCTCTATATGGTTTTGTGTGTAAATAAAAGTTGTTGCCAATTGTACACCCATATACAAACCTTCGTCTTTTGCGATGGTATAACTATCTTCACCATTGGCTATAGTAGTCTCAAAAATTGCTTCACCATTGTTGCTTATAGAATCTATATTGGTTATATGCAGAAAATTAGCTGCACCATAAGTAATATTATCACCATGTCCTATAAATATATCGCCCATTCCTCCTACATAATCAGGACTACTACTAGTAGAAAACACATCATTAAATTCTATAGTATATGTCTCACTGTTCTCATCATTCCATTCCGAAGAAACAGAGAAACCTCCTCCTATGGTATTGTCATTTGCTATTTCAGTTTGTACTGCAAAACCAATTCCTCCTACTTCTGTTTCTAATGTAAAACCTAGATGATAAAGAAATTCTGCTGAAACAGATCCGCCTCTAGTATAGTTTTTAGTAACTGTATTACTTATAGTTAACCCTTTTTCTAGGTAGGAATAACTGTTAGACCCCGGAGGATCTCTAAGAATAAAATCTAATGTTTCGGGACCTTTTGTTACAAAATCAGTCCCTTTTGGCAAACTCCCCATTACATAAGCTTCTAATGGCGATTTGTCCCAGGTACTTACTGTTTCTCCCGCTATACTCAGTTTAACCTCTAGATTATTGGTGTATGGCGATGCTACATTTGGTACTCCTCCTGCAAATACATAAATAGCTTTTCCTTTTTTATCAAAACTTAACTCTTTTCTATTTCTATCGTTTGCACAATCGTTGTAAATGATAACAGATCCATCACTTACAATTACTGTATCTATATCTACATCATTGAGGTGTTCGTAAATTTCGAAACCACTTATAATTAACTCATATTTCTTTTGAGATTTAAAAACAGGTTTTCCAAAGGCATAATGTGGCTCCCCATTCCTCATTTCGCTAACTACTGCAATTGTATCTTCTTCTACAATGTAGTATCTATCGCCCATTACATCTTCGCCAACATCGTTCTTTACAAAAATTTGTGGCTGGTTTCTTAAAATCCACGATTTTTCTAAATTGTAATTATAAACCGTATCAATTTCATATACACTAGTTTCTTCTATAAACGTACTATCAATAGTATATTGTTTCACAAAACTATTTGACAAGTTAATCATGTCATTTTCGCCAGAAGCTAGTAAACTATATTTTTCGCCAATCTTAACGGATGTAATTATATACGATTCTGGAGGAAGTTCAATTTCGTATGAACCATTATCTACATCTGTATAAACTACTAGTTCTGTTAGATCTTCATTTAAGTCTAATATGGAAGTATTATCGGTAGATATTGTAATTTCTGCTACTCCTAGGTTGTTTTTTATAGAATTCTGTACCGAGCCTAAAAATTTATTTGATTCAACTATCCCTCCTACAACTCTTCCTGCAACACGAACGGTGGTAATATCTGTAAATTGTAAATCGGAAATTGGCTGATTAAAGTATTCTTTATCTATTTCTCCCTCGGTTGTCTGTTCAGGAAAATAAGATGAAGCAAATATATGGTTTGCTTTTTCTACAGTAATATAATGTTTACCTATAGGTACTTGTATATCAAATTCACCGTTAATATCAGTAGTAACTATTTCATTATTTGAATTTCTAATGAAATTATCATCAACTTTAACATACACATCTTTAACAGGAATATTTGTGTTATCATATGTTATTCTACCTGTTACCTGAAAAGATGACTCATCGGTGAATTCAATACCATTATGAACAGGGCTACTATCTCCTATAAATAAATTTTTGTCTATAGGGTCGAATTCATGAACTCCTAAATATGGCGATACGTTGAAAATATTTCCACTACCAGAGTACCTTATTCCTGTAATTGTATAATTACCTTTATTGTTAGTTACACCTGATGGATGTAATTGCTCGAAAGAAGGAATATCATCAGACCATTGAGGGAAACTAGTCTCAGTTAAATCTACTAAATTATTTTTATTGAAACTACTTCCTGTTTTTGAGAGGTCGTACGCTCCGTAGCCATAATTCTCATCAAAACGATAATAGGCGATCAATCCTTCTTCTCTTCCTGACAATAATCTTATATGATCTCGCTTTATCTCTTCTTCGGTTCTGAAACGTTGCCATATTCTAGCTTCATCTATATTCCCTTTGTAGGCAGTATTCATTTGGTTTGCAACACCATAGGTAATTGTAACATTATTAAAATCTGGACCACAATTAGATCCAACATTATCTTCTATAGCCCAAGGCAATTGAGGATTAGAGTAACTAGACGAAATAAGTTTATTACCATTTAAGTATAGTTCCAAAGTACCTGAAACTGGATCATAATTTGTGGCAATATGATACCATGTATTTGCATTTAACACAGTATCGCCTTCAAGTACAATTTTAGGCAATTCACTATCACTACAATTCATTGAGTGAGTATTAACTGCTACAATTGGTTTCATATTTCTTAAACCAACATAGTAAATACCAGATGATATACTGAAAAACATATTTCTATCGTCAGTATTCATTGACTCTGGTTTAATCCAAACATCGGTAGATATAGGATTATTGAAAATATCGTTATTAGTAAAATCAGCAGATTCTGCTTTAAATGAGCTCGCTCCATTAAAGTAAACACTTTTTCCAGAAGAGACTTCATCAGAAAATGTTCTAACCTCAACATTCTCAACAGCATTACCACCAGAGTAAGTTATTTTACCCGAAACAATACCCGAACTATATCTGAAACCTGTGGTAAACAATTCATCTGATTCTTCTTTATTATTGTTACACTCTCCTGTTGCTCTTATTTTGTACTGATAAAGGATATTTGCTTCTGCTGTTATATCCTCATAATAAGTAGCGTTACTATTACTGATTGTTGTTAATAGTGCATAACTCATATCTGCTTTTTTTCTGTAAATTTCAAAAGCATCTATATCTGATTTTTTATTAGGATTTATGTCCCATTCAATAATTATTTTTTGGTTGTAATATCCTTTAGATGCATCAAAATAAGAATGTGTTTTACCTCCATCATCCACAAAAGTAAAAACATCTCCAAATTCCATAGGCATATTTATGCTTTCAGATGCTACAGATATTGAACCATTGCTCCCACAATGGTTTAGTGCCTCAATTTTATATTCATAATCGGTACAACTAGTAGCATAAAAATCTGTATAAGAATTTTGATAACCAATCTTTTCTATAAATTCAAAAGTACCAAGCCCTGTTTTTCTGTATATATTAAATCCAGTAGCAGGTGCTCCTACTTGCGTATAATCCCAAACTACCTCTACATTACCTTCATCTACACTTGCAACAATATTTAATGGAGCTGTAGTACATGATGTATTTGCTGAAGCTGTAGAAATATTGCTATAATTATTATAACTGTCGCCATTTGCATCGATTTTATACTCTATATCTTTTGCTAAATCACTTGCATCAACAGTATGAACATATTGGGTGGTTTCTACTGCATTATCTAAAGTTATCCAACTCCCTCCATTTACACTATATATTATTGTATATGTTTCTGGCGATGAATCTAAATCATCCCATTCAAGTTCTATCTTACCATTACACTCTCCTCCTGATGCAAATAAATTTTGAACTTCATCATATTCTTTTAGTGATATTTTTGTTTTAAGTTCTTCTCCCGTATAGTAATAACCAGAGGATAAATTAAGAGGATTATTCTCGTTATACCAATATGTTTTAATCCTATATTCATACTCAACACCATATCCTTCTAAACTAGAATCATTATCAATATAGTACCTGCTATTGGTTCTACAAATTGTATTTCCCCAACTACTAGTACCTTTAACCCTCCTATATATGTAATGTGTTTGAGCATCACTTGCACTTTCCCAGTCTAAACGAATGCTTTCGTAATCTGATGTAGCAGTTAAATTATAAGGTTTAATAGGACGTGCAGGATGGAATTTATTTGTTTTACGAGTAATATTATACTCTACCATAGATTTATCGGGTACAAGAGAGTAAATATTATCTTCTGCTGTGTACATGTTTATTACTAGGTTATCTGATAGCCCTTTATTATCTTCACTAAAAGTATCTATCCCTTTAAAAGTTTTATCCCAAATATAATCGACCTCTTCATTGGAAAGCCTAATATTATCCCATATTCTAAATCCAGAAACTTCACCTCTAAAATCATTATCGTGGTATGATCCATTTCCTATTGTACAGTACTCATTTGAGATATCATTAAATTCAAAAGAACTTTTACTTTTAATCCTTTGTCCATTTATGAATAAAGTAATAAGATTTTCGCTATCATCATATGTAACGGTTATATGTTTCCATTGCAGATAATAATCATCACCATAGTCTATATTGTAGAATAAATCACCATTACTTCCTGGGTCATTTCCATCGCCAACTCTAATTCTCCATGTATTAGTTTCATGTTCTTCGAAATAAAGAAACAACGAATTATGATCATCATCCCATACTCCTGCTGAGAAAAAAACATAACGATCATCTGTATTACCAGAAGTGGGCCATGTAGGCCTTAACCATAAATCTAAAGAAAAATCTCCTCTAAACCATTTTTTTGCATTATTGTAAGATGTAGCATTCGACTCATTTATATTAATGTAGGAATCAGATCCATCAAAATAAGGAATGTTAGTCCAAGCAGATTGTGTTTCTTCTTTAGGTATGCAATTTTGAGAGTAGATAAAACTGTTAGATATAAATAATAATACAAACAGTACAAAAGGCTTTGTAGAGTTTCTCATTTTGGCAGGATTTTGGTTTAGAGAAACAAATATATACTAGTATAATAATAATCTATCGCTACATAGTAAGACATTTAGTAAGACATCAATTAAATAAACATAATACACTACTAACGAGCACTATACACGGTAAGCTCTTTTTAGAAATTATCTTTGAGGTAATTATATAAATCTGTATTTAATGGCAATTCTAGTTTTTTACGTAATCGTTGTCGGCTTTTATTTACCGAACTAAGGGTGATACTTAATATCTCTGCTATTTCTTTTGACTTTAAATTTAGATATAACAAAGCCATAAGCTTTGTTTCATTTTCGGTAAGATTTGGATATATTGTTTTTATATTATAAAAAAACTGAGGATTATTTTCTGAAAACTGCTTATTAAATTGTAACCAATTATTTTCGTTACTAATATTCATATTAATTGTACTTACAGCTTCCTTATAATCTTTCTGATTAATATGAGACTTTATAACTCTAAGCAATTCGTTTAAAGATACATAGTGAGCAATTGCATTTGTTAATTCATCTTCTTTATGTACTATTTTATTTTCTAAAAGCTTATTCTCATATTCTGATATTCTCTGTTTTTGATGAGCAACTTTTCTTCTCATAAACATTATTAATATTGATATAATAAATACTATAAATAATGATATTACAATAATTGTTAGGTATATGATGTGTTTTTTATGATCCTCTATAATTATTTTTTCTTCAATAATTTTATTTTCTTTTTGTTTGAGTTCATATTTGGCCGCCATCTCATGAATTTGGTTATCTATTTTATCCATAAAATAGTGTTTCTGAGATATTCTACCACGTGCCAAATATTTATAAGAAGAATCACATATTCCCATTCTCTCATAGACATATGATTTTTGCAGGTACAAACGCATAAACATATACCTGTATTCTTCCTCTTCCAATATAGTTATGAATTTATCTAAAATTGAATTTGCGTGAGTGTATTTTTTTGAATCTGCATAAATGACACTTAAATTTATTGCAACATTTGCTGCATGTAAATAGTTTTCATCATTATAATAAATATTGTATGCTCTTAAATAGTACTCTTCTGCTTTATGAGTATAATCTTTCTCTCTATAAATATATCCTAACTCGTTTAATGTTGAGGCAATATATTTTTCGTAATTATACTGTTTTGATAGCTCTAGACTGATTAAAGAATATTTTAATGCTGAATCAATATAAGGGTAATTACTATTAGTATTTTCTGTAAATAAAGCAGAAAGCCTATTATATGCTCTTATTAAATTCTGATAAGATATTTTTTTATTATAAATAACCTGATATAGAATACTTATACCTTTTTCATATTCTCTTTTCTCCCTATAGCCTTCAGCTATAGATATTTTAACTTTTGTAGTAAATTCGATATCTAAACTATCGTATTCTAATATATCAAATAATAAATGTAGTGCTATATCAGGCATAGACTTTTGTAAATATCCTATGGCCTTTACATATTTTTCTTCTTGTATAAATTCTCCTACAACCTCTTTTTCTGTGGCTGAAATAGAATTTATAGTTAATAAGATAAAAAAAGATAGTAATATGTAAGTTAATTTACTCATAGATAAAGCAAATATATATTAATTAGTTAATATTTTGGTTATACACTGAATGTTGTGGAATAATCATCACCTTGAGTCCTAAGTTTTTAAACAAAAACTCCAATGAGCGGATGACAAATTTTTTCCGCTGATTCCGCCAATCCACGCAGATTTCATCAGCGTACATCTGCGAAATCTGCGGGCAAAAAAAAGGTTGTCATAGGTAGCGTAATTGATGAGCGATAGCCGAACAAGAGCCAAAGCGAAATAAGCGGAGCGATTCACTAACACCAATAATATTATAGTTGGTGAGTAAGTCGGAAAGCCTGCACTGAGTGTGGTTGGTAAGCATGGTTGGTGAGCGTGGTTGGTGAGCGTGGTTGGTGAGCGTGGTTGGTGAGCGTGGTTGGTGAGCGGAGCCGAACCAGAGCCGAACCAGAGCCGAACCAGAGCCGAACCAGAGCCGAATGTTGGTCTATTTTAATAGTTTACATTTTGTAATCACTATTGCTATAGATCTTTCGACAACATTTCCTTTTGTTCCCCATTCGGCTTCGCTCAGGGCAGGCAACAAAGGAAATTCTGCTCAAGACGACTATTCTAAATTAGAAGTTCCACCCAAATAATTGTAGAACTCTTTTTTTTAGAGAAGAAAAGCAATTACTCGGTCTTGAAAAAATACAATCAACCAATTTTGATACTCAAGTAGCTCAAACTACAATTCTAACAATCCAATACTTATTAATAAGTCTAAAGTACAGAATAGAAGCCTATGGAACTATTGGAGGATTATTCAAGGGTCTTAAACAAGACTACATTGAACATAGGCTAAATAAAAGAATTCTAGCACTAATTGCCGATTTATCCAATGTTTTGGAGTTTTTACTCGGAGAGGACGAAACTCAAAAAATCATTAGTGTTTTAACATCTTACAGTGATAATCTTAAGTTTATTGAAACATGTTACCTAATGGATGAGTCACTAAAATTAGCGCTTAGAATGGCTGCGAAACTTTAATTTGTAAGAATAAAAAAATCACCAAACTAACTTGTTATGAAATTACAAACCTAAAATACTTTGGTTTTATTTCTATTTCGAAATTCGTAAATTCACCAATAATTTCACCATCAATTTGAAGAAGGTAAGGTTTTTGGGTTTCTACTGTAGCTCTAGTTGTTTTAATTTGTTGAATATACTCAGTTAGAGAAACACCCTCAGAATATTTGCTAAATCCCATCATAAGCAATGCTTCAACTGAAAGATCTCGTACATTACATAATTCAAAATAACCATCAGAAATATTTCCATGAGGATTAATTATTATTCCCGAACCATATTTCGAAGCATTTGCAAATGCAAGCATATATCCTCTCCAAACAACATTCTCGCCATTGGCATTGATTGCGAATTCTTTTTCTTGAGTTTCTATAAGAGTAGAATATAAATGTTTAGCATACGACATAAAACCACGTTCGGGTTCTTGCTCAAACTTCTTTACCAACTCTGCATTTGTTCCAATATCAGACAAGTGAACACAAATATTACCATTAATATCTAAAACATCTGTATCCAAAAAATTAGTTGAAAAAACAGCATCAGTTAGGGCTTCAATGCTATTTGTAGAAAGGTTTATTTCTTTTGCAGTTCCATTAGACGACCCAAGAGATACTAGTCCAAATGGTACATTTAAATATGCGAGATTAGAAACAGCAAAATTCAATGTGCCATCGCCACCTATTACAACTATCCTATCTGGATTAAACTCTCTCAAAGAGGCTTCAAGATTAATATGTTTTTCCCAAATATAAATACTATGATCAATACCATGAAGTTTACACAGCGAAGAAATTTCTTCGAGAATCAAAGTCTTATCAACTCCTCCTGAAACTGGATTTATTATGAATAATGGATTCATTGCTTGAAGATAATACTTTTTTGTAAATTTACTTGTACTAGATCTTATTTCAATGGCAAGAACCCCTTATATTTTTCCATTCCAAGGTTTGAAAATAGGTAATTCAATTCATTTTGAAGGACAAATTATTCATGTCTCAAAATCTGGAAACATTGCAAATCCCAATGATAGTCTATGGAAAAATTTAAAGAGGACGTATCAACTATACACACCTACAAAAATTAAAAAGAAAGAAAGGTCTCTAAAAATAATTATCAATTCTAAAACCCTTTCTACACCCATAGATAAATTCGGATATTTTCATGTTATAATTGAGATAGACGATACCATAATAAAAAAACTACAAAGGGTGGAATTTTATTTGGGTGATAAACAAATTTTCATCAACAACGAGATCGGCAATTCCTCTTTAATAATAAATAAAGATGATTTTAATATTGGGGTGATTAGCGATATTGATGATACAATTATTGTTTCTCACTCAACTAACAACTTAAAAAAAACAGCTCTAGTTGGATTTAAAAATGCTTTTTCTAGAAAAGTAGTAGATGAAACAAAAGAGCTTTATAGCTTTCTAGACTCTAAAGTATGTCAGTTCTTTTATGTATCCAATTCTGAAACAAACTTGTATCTACTAATAAAATGGATCTTAAAACTTAATGAGTTACCTGATGGACCTATATATTTGAAAAACATAAGAAGCTACCGTAATATTTTCAAGAATAAAAAACGTAAAACATTTTTAGAAAAATATAGTCATAAGATTAATCGAATTGAAAAACTATTTGATTATTTCCCTTTCAAAAAATTTATACTAATAGGTGATAGTTCTCAAAGTGATCCCGAGATTTATAAATATATTTCGTTAAAACATCCAAATAGGATAAAGGTTATATTTATAAGAGAAATCACAAATGGAAATAGAAAAGAACAATTAAAATCTATTTCTGAAAAGATAAAGGAACTAAATATCCCAGTTTTTTGTTATTCAAACAGTGATGAAATAAAAAATGCAATAACTAAAATTGAGTTTTAATAGAGTAAATCAATATCACCTAAACCTTCTCTTACTATTTCTACATCTCCATCGGTTAAATCTACAACTGTAGAGGCTACATTCATTCCATATCCACCATCAATAACAATGTCAACCAACTTATCGTATTTTTCGGCAATCAATTCCGGATCAGTAGTGTATTCTATTACTTCATCCTCATCTCGTATAGAAGTAGAAACTATGGGATTGCCCAATTCTCTAACCAACTCCCTAGCAATATTATTATCAGGAACACGAATACCTACAGTTTTCCTAGCTTTAAATACTTTTGGTAAACTATTGTTTCCATCCAAAATAAAAGTAAAAGGACCAGGTAAGCTTCTTTTTAAAAGCTTGTAAGTACTGTTATCTATTTGTCTTGTGTAATCAGATAGGTGACTTAAATCGGAGCAAACAAATGAAAAATTTGCTTTTGCAAGTTTAATACCTTTAATACGTGCAATGCGTTCCATAGCTTTATTATTTGTAATATCGCACCCCATCCCATAAACGGTATCAGTAGGATAAATAATAACAGCACCCTTTCTCAATGCTTTTACTACCTTCTCTATCTCCCTTTCGTTAGGGTTTTCAGGATATATTTTAATAATTTCGGCCATTATCGTGATGTTGTGAAATCGTGATGTCGTGACGTTGTGATGTCGTGAAATCGTGACGTTGTGATATCTTGATGTCGTGATGTTGTGAAATCGTGATATCTTGATGTCGTGAAATCGTGACGTTGTGACGTCGTGAAATCGTGATGTTGTATTAGTTCTACTAAAAAAGCTGAATTAGAAAACTAATCATTTACTAATTCAGCTTTAAGTATTTAACTTCTAGCTTTGAGCTTTAAACTCCCAGCTTTGAGCTTCAAACTCCCAGCTTTGAGCTTCCAGCTTATAACTAACTATTTCCCTTAGCGTAGTCTGCCAAGAAAGTAGCTAAACCACTGTCTGTTAAAGGGTGTTTCATTAAACCTTCAATCGCACTCAATGGACCTGTAATTACATCAGAACCTATTTTAGCACATTCAATAATATGCATTGTATGACGTACAGAAGCTGCAAGAATTTGAGTTTCGTAATCGTAGTTATCGTAAACTAATCTTATCTCTTCTATCAAGTGAAGTCCATCTGTAGAAATATCGTCAAGACGACCAATAAACGGAGATACATAAGTTGCTCCAGCTTTTGCTGCCAATAATGCCTGACCTACAGAAAACACAAGAGTACAGTTTGTACGAATACCTTTTGTACTGAAATATTTAATAGCTTTTATCCCTTCCTTAATCATAGGAACTTTAACTACAATATTCGGATGAAGATCAGCAAGTGCTTCTCCTTCTTTAATCATCCCTTCATAATCAGTAGAAATCACCTCAGCACTTACATCGCCATCAACTATATCGCAGATTTTTTTGTAGTGATTAATAATGTTATCTTCTCCTGTTATTCCTTCTTTCGCCATTAACGAAGGATTGGTAGTTACACCATCTAAAATACCTAGTGCTTCCGCCTCTTTAATTTGCTCTAAGTTAGCTGTGTCGATAAAAAATTTCATCTGTTTATAGTTTTAAATGGTTATTTTAATACAGGTATAAAGCCTGTTATCTTTTGTTCTTTATAAGAGTCAAATGTAATACTTTATAAGAAATGAGCAATTATAACTTATTGCAATTTTATTACATAAAATACCCCAAACTGAACAAATGTCAATTTGGGGTAGATTTAATTTTAACGGAAGAAAAAATTAATAATCTTGAACACCATAAATATTCTCATAAGCACCCTTATAATTTTCAATAATTTTCTTACGCTTTAACTTTAATGTCGCTGTTAATTCTCCTGTTTCTATACCCCAAACTGTAGATAATAATTCAAATTTCTTAACCTGTTCATAACCAGAGAAATTCTTATTATACTTATCAATCTCTTCTTGAAACTTAGCTACTATCCTTCTATCTTTTACCATTTCCGAATCGGAAGTATATCCTATATTATGTCTTCTACACCACTCGTGTAACGTAACAAACGATGGAATAATTAATGCTGCAGGGTGTTTCTGTCCTTCTCCTATTACCATTATCTGTTCTACAAACATAGATTCTTTAAACCTATTTTCCATTACCTGAGGAGCAATATATTTACCTCCAGAGGTCTTAAAAATCTCTTTCAATCTATCGGTAATTTTAAGGTACTTACCATCTACCATCTTACCAATATCTCCTGTATGAAACCATCCACCTTCCATTACCTCTTTAGTCTTTTCTGGTTGGTTAAAATAACCTAACATAACATTAGCCCCTTTCACTAGAATTTCTCCTTCGTCTTTACCTTCTTTAGCATCAATTTTTACTTCTACTCCAGGTAATAACGGACCAACAGTACCATAATATTTATCTCCAACACTTGGTAAATTTACTGCTACTACTGGCGATGTTTCCGAAAGTCCATAACCTTCAAATACTGGGATTTGAGCAGCTGTAAATACTTTAGCCAAACGTGGTTGTAATGCAGCAGCCCCTACAAATATTCTCACCATTTCTCCACCAAGAGCTTCACGCCATTTATTGAAAATAATTTTATTTGCAATTTTTAATTTAAACTCATAGAACCATCCATTTCTTCCTTCCATCTCATGTTCAAGACCAAGTCCTAAAGCCCAAAAGAAAAGAGCTCTAGATATGCCACTTAACTCGCCTCCCTTAGCAACAATTTTATCGTACACTTTTTCTAACAAGCGAGGTACTGTTATAAACATTTGTGGTTTTACTTCTTTTAGATTTTCCCCTATCAACTCTATACTTTCGGCATACCAAATACTTATACCTCTATAAAGATAGTAATATGTTACCGCTCTCTCAAAAATATGACAAAGAGGTAAAAAGCTCAATGCCTTCCACCCTACTTTGTTAGGAAAACCACCTGCTATAGCAAATAATTGATGAAGTACATTTTTATGCGAAAGCATAACCCCTTTGGGATTACCTGTTGTACCCGATGTGTATATTAAAGTGAATAAATCACCTTCTTTAACCTCAATTTGATTGGCTTTTACCTTAGATGGCAATGGTGCATTTTTCCCTAGTTCAACTAATTTTGTCCAAGAATCTACTCCCTCTATATCATCAAAAGAATAAATTGCTTTTATGAAAGGATTTGTTTTAGGTAAGTCCTTTATTTTATCATAAATCTCTTTATCTCCAACAAAAATAACCTTTGATTTACAATCGTCAATTATATACTCGTAATCCTCTTTTGTTATATTAGGATAAACAGGTGCATTAATAGCTCCAATTTTAGCTATACCCATATCTACAAGTAACCACTCACTTCTATTTGCCGAAATTACCGAAACAATATCTCCTTTATCTATACCAAGTTCTAGCAATCCATAGGCGATATTAGTTGTTGTTTCTCGGAATTCTTTAGCGTTATATTTTCGCCATTTACCATTTTCCTTACCTGCAACTACTGCGTCTAAATTATGTTTTGCAATAACACTGTCTAATTCAAAAATTCTAGAGATACTTTTATCCATTGTTAATATTTTATGGTTTATATAAATATAGTTTCATAAATATAACAAAATAATTAATACCATTTAAGAAATAGAAGAAACAGTTAAACGCTCACTTATAACTAACAACAATTAGCATTAACCTAAATAACTGAGTTACAAACACCTCCACAAATAACCCCTACTTTAATACTAACACTTGTATTTATGTGCCAAATTCCTACTTTACGCTTTTAGTCCTCAATGGCAATCCTATTCACAAACACGTTAGGCGGGTCTTTTGCCCAAAAGCAAAAGCCAGCCTAGCGTGTTGTTCATTAGTATTCCCATTTCTGGGCTAACACTACAATTAGGGGCATAAACAAAAAAGGAAAAAGTAAAAAGTAAAAAGAGTTGATTTTTAGAACTTAGCCACCTAACTTATAAAATATAAACAGTCTATTAAACAGATTATTAATTGGCAACAAACATAATATAGGTCATATACTAACACCTATTTATATCATATATAAATAATATTTATAAGACTTCTAAATTATTACATTTGAGTAATACTAATAAAAAATAGATATTAATCATATATTTTAAACTATGAAAAGTATAGATATATACGGGACTACTTGTTATAATTTTGAAGATAAACTAGGGAGATCTTCTTATAGTGGACTATCAAATATTCTAATTCTAGAATCAGATCCTAATCCAAATTATTATTCATGGTCTAATTTTCCACCAAATAAACATCAGAAAAGTTGGAGATTATATTTACTTATAAAAAAATCTATTAATTGCTTTCAAGATAGAATTCTTCGTCAATCATATACTATTAATAAGAATTTAAATATGGATATTGATATTCTTCCAGGGCAAATAATTTTTGAAAATATAGAAACTCAATGTATAAGAATCAACACTAACGATGCTTCAACTCTTGAGTCTATTATTAATGAGCTTAAAAATACAGGAATAGAGTTTATTAAGGATAAAAAAGTGAAGGAATTTGAAACTGTAATTTTCTTCAAGAAATATACCGAATTAGTTGAAATGCAAGAAGGTGTATATAAAGATAGTAAAGCTGAAGGAATGTATTTCTTTGAAATTGATAAGTTAATTGATTGGGATATATTTATTAAAGGGGTAAAAAAGATAAAGAATAGCTGTGATTTCCATTTATTTGATGCTTTCCTATCTTTCAATATCGCCAAAGGAAAAGCTGTAGATTATATTGGAATTTATTCTAAACATTGCGAAAAAGAGAGATTCTCAGAGCTAAAAGAAAACATAAAAAAGGTATTCTCTTCTTAATTAATAAGGTTCTATTGTTATTTTAATGGTTCGCCCTAATTTATATGGATATTATAAATTAGAAAATCTGTCATGTTGAGCGTGGTTGGTGAGCGAAGCCGAATGGGGAACAAAAGGAAATGTACCTGCCTCGACATCAAGGCGGGATCGAAACATCTATAGCTACAGTGATAACATAATGTGAGCTATTTTGGAATAGACCTTTAGAATTACTCACCAACTATAATATTATTGGTGTTCGTGAATCGCTACGCTTATTTCGCTTTGGCCCGCCTAGCCAGCCTCAACGGCTAGGCGGGCCGTCGAGGCTGTCTCCGCTCAAGGTGACGATTGGTCCACTAAATTAGTGGTAGAACCAACTTTTTTATAGTTCACTTTTTTTTGTTTTTGACATAATAATCTTTAATTATAAACACTCTTACCTCCTCCAACATAGTTTGTATAAATATGCTGATAAACGCTCATTGTTTTTTCTTCTACTTCTGTATCAGAATAAACATCTTCAGGAAGCCATAACAACTTATCGTTGATTATTTGTTTTACTTGTGCTTTTATTTGTCGGCTTTCTCGCCATCTATCTATTTTTAACTTTTCGGCTTTTAGAATGTCTAAAGTTTCTTTTGCTATTTTCTTTACGGTTTTAATTCCTTTTTGAGGTAATTCTTTGCCTTCTTTCAATAAATCGAAAATTGCTAATACTTCTTGATTTCCTAAATTTTCTCTCACAGCTCTTTGTTCTTCCTCAGTTAAATCAGCAATAAAATCTGTTAGTTCTCCGAATGTTTTAACTGTATCTTCTAGTGACTTACCTTTATTGTATTCATCTATAATTTCTTTATATCTATCGTAAAACTCTAACCTTAAAGGATTTTCTTTAAGCATTTGGTCTAGTTTGTTTTCTATAGCATTTTGTAAATCAAAAACAACTGTGTTCTTACGCTCTACCTTTGAAAATGCAATTTTGAGTTTGTCGAAATCCAAATTACTCAAGTCAACATATACTTCTTGTTTTTCTTCTACTTTGTCTTTTACAATTATACTATCGTTTACAATAGATTGCAGTTCTGATATTATACTAGAAACATCTGCCGATTTTACTTTCTGATTAAGTTGATTGTAGATTGCCTCAATAGCATTATATCTTTTAAGATATTTCTTTGTTGATGGCTCTGGAAATAGCGATTTGTATTTTCTGAAAACATTACGTGCCATAAACTCAAACGATGTACGAGAAGTTTCGTTTAAATTAACTGCATCAGAAGCATCTTTTAATTTTGCTATCTTCTGCATGGGCTTGGCATTAATTAGTTCTTCCAAATCAAAATTCAAACCTTTCAGATATGCAGTTGTATCTTTAATTGCTTGTTTCAGTTCATCTTCAACATCTTCCATCCCGCCTGGCATATTGCCACCCGTTTTTGTGCCACCACCTTGTTCTCCTCCTCCATAAGTAGAAAAAGCTTTTTCTAACTGCTTGTAAACATTGCCATAATCAACAATCAATCCGTTTTCTTTTTCATCGTCGTACACACGGTTTGCTCTTGCAATAGTTTGCATAAGAGTATGTCCTTTTATGGGCTTATCGAGATATACTGTAGATACACATTGAGCATCAAATCCTGTTATCCACATAGCACAAACTATTGATAAGCGAAAAGGATTCTCAGCATCTTTAAACTCTTTTTCTAGGTTACGCTCAACCATTTTTCTACGGTGAGTTTCTATATCTAATCCCAGTTTTTTGAATTTTTCTACTTCATTTTGCTCACTACTTACTACAACACAAACTTCTGTTTTCTCTATTTTTTTATACTTTCTCTTTAGCTCTTGTTCTTCTTGTGCATCGTTTGCATTTTCAATTTCATTTGCCAACTCTTTAAGGTACTCTGTCCAATACTCCATTATGTATTTATACATTCGTACTGCTGTTGGCTTATCGAGGGTTACAAGCATTCCTTTACCCTGATATCCTCGCTTATTGAAATGCCAAACTAAATCTTTAGCAATGTCTCGCAATCGTTTTTCGGAAGTACGTATAGGATAATCTTGTTTAAAAAGATGAGCTAACTTTTTCTTTTGGTCTGTATCTAGTGTTTCATCTTCCAATACTTCGCACATTCTTTCATCCATCTCTGGATTATCTATATCAAGTTCTTCTCCTCTATTTAAATATTTCAAAGGAAGTGTAGCCCCATCATCTACAGCACGTTTAAAATCGTATATAGAAACATACTCACCAAATATGTTTTTTGTTATCTCTTGTTCCTCCTTTATTATTGGTGTACCTGTAAAACCAAGATAAGATGCATTTGGCAAAGCATTAAAACGCATGTTCTGTGCATATTTACCTCCTTGGGTACGATGTGCTTCATCAGAAATAACAATTACATTATTCCTTTCGGTAAGTAACGGATATTCCGATTCTTTTTTAGGATCTATAGAAAACTTATGAATTAGTGTGAAAATATACTTGTGATTCTCCGAAAGTAATTCTCGTAAATGTTCTCTGCCAGTAATCCCTTTTTTATTTCCTGCTACTATATTTTTATCGTTTACAGCTCCAACTCCTGAGAAAGTATCGTAAATCTGATTCTGCAATTCGCTTCTATCAACAGCTATAAGAAAAGTATATGAACCACCAAGTTCCCTATGTATTTTTTCTGATAGAAACACCATAGAGTAAGATTTTCCACTCCCTTGCGTATGCCAAAATACTCCAAGCTTTCCTTCTAGTTCTTCTATATTGTTTACATTTTCTACTACTTTGTTTACTCCAATGTATTGGTGGTTTTTAGCCATCAATTTTACTACATCTCCTTGCGAATTGTCGAACAAAAGGAAATTCTCGAAAACATCCATCAAATGCTTTGGCGAACATGTACCACGCAACATTGTATCTAAACTTATTATTCCTTCTTCGTTTTCCTCAATACGTTTCCAATCTAAAAAATACTTGTACGGGCTTGTGATTGTACCAACCTTAGCATCTGTCCCATTACTTAAAATAATAAAGGCATTGGTATGAAAAACATGGTTTATAGTGTCTTTGTAGTCGGTAAGGTTTTCGGTGTAGGCATTGCGCAAATCGACATGGTGAGCTTTTAGCTCGAAAAAAACTAATGGAATACCGTTTACAAAGCCAATTACATCTGGTCGGCGACTGTAAAGTTCTCCGACTATTTCGAGCTGACGAACTGCTAAAAAACTGTTTGCAGTAGGATTATTGAAATCAAATACTTTTAGTTTCTTCTTTACCAATTCGCTTTTGTTATTGGTAAAACTTACCGAAATACCATTTCGCAACAAATTGTACTTGTCTTTGTTTATGCTACCTAGTTTTTTGTCGGCTACTTTTTGTTCTATCTGATCTATAGCTTGTTTATAAGCAGAATCAGGTAAATTGGGATTAAACTTATTTAAAGCTTCAAGCAAATATCTTTTCAATATTACTTCGGCTTTTGTGTCTCTTCCCAATAGACTGTTTTCTCCAAAAGTTTCGTTATGCCATGCAGTTTTTACATCCCACCCAAGTTCTATTAAAACATCTTCGGTGGCTTGTTCTACTAGTGCATCTTCTGAATATTCGTAACTCATGGTGTTTTTAGTTTTTTATTATTGGTAGTTTCTTAAATCCCCTCAACATCTATCATCCCACTCATTAAACGTGGTAACAATATGTCTCGGGCTTCTTTTAATAATTGGTTTTGGTTGGTTGTATTTTCAATTTGTGAATACAACAATTTCATATCTGAACCAAATAATTCTAAAATTGGTTCTGTAGGTAGATTTAACTTAATATTTTTTATTATAGTTTGACTTACATTTTCTTGAGCGGCACCCATTCTATGATTTAATATTACCTCTTTGTTATAAAGTAAATATTGATGAATGAAATAAGATAAGTATTCTTTATCTTCTACTAAAAATGCACAACAAGCTTGATTAGTACTAACAGGGATGGTAACAAATGAAGTTTCTCCTATTGTATTACCATACATAGCCAATAAAACTGTATTTGCTGGAAATAATTTAGCAGAAGATTTTGCTAGTCCTGATTCAGTAATGCAATCTTTAGAGCCTGTTAACATAAAATTCTTTAATTCTCCCGTTTTCACCCAAGGTATTGTTCCTCCGTTGTAATATTCTTGTTCTTTCTTTTTACTCGGAGTTCCTCCAGAAGATGTTTTAACAAAATCTCCTATTCTCCTTCCCTCCCACCCCAAAGGTAATCCACTTTCACTATCAATATCCACATTTTCATAACCAGGGAATTTCATTCTAACAAACCACTCCTCGTAAGTTTGTTGGGCTTTTTCTTCTAGTAACTTTATGCGTTTTAAATTATTCTCAATTAAATCGTCGTATGAAGATAGTATTGAGGCTATTTTTTGTTGGGTTGGTAATGGCGGGAGTTTAACAGAAACCTCTTTTAGTACTTTTGTGGTTAGACTTGGTATTGCAGCTCCAACATCTAGCAGGGACAAATCGTATGTTTTCAATAAATAATAAAGAAATTTAGGAAATACTTTCTTTTTATCAATTTTGCTCCAAAACATTGTATCTACAGTTGAGAATGGTGCATTTAAATAAAATAAATTTGTCAAAGTTCCTTTTCGAGGAATTAATATAGATTCATCATCATATAAAAACGCTTCAACATATCTCATAATTCCGCCAGAACCATATAAAGGATATTTACCATCCTTCAATTTTTTATGGTCTTTTCCATATTTAATTTCAAGTAATTCTTTTAACTTAAAATCCTTCCACCCTTCCTTCATAACTCAACAGATTTAACATTATTAATATTTCTATTAAGAAGACTTATAATAAAACGTTTTACAATTTCGTGTTCTTCCGATTTACTTGTAGCAATAAACAGAGTTAAAGAAGCTAAAGCTTCGTTGCTAATTATAGTTTTGTTATTATTGGTAATAAGTGCTTTATTTTTATCTAAAAAATACAGAAAACAAGCAGCCGCTATACGCTTATTGCCATCTACAAACGAATGATTTTTAACAATGTAATACAGTAGATTTGCAGCTTTTTCTTGTATTGTAGGATATAGCTCTTGCGAATCGAATGTTTGAGCAATTTGGTTTATTGAGCTGTGGAAACTATCGTCTTTTGGTTTTGCAAATACATCACTTTCATAGTCGGAATACATATTAGCTATAAAGCTTAAATACTGTTCGTAATTAGGAAAAATAGTTTCTTGCTCAGTAGCTCCTTTTGTATCTAATTCCTCGTGATCGTAATCATCTAGCAACTCCAAACCTTTGGCAAACAAGTTTAATACCTCGTTGTTTTTAGTTTGGTTTTGTGTTTCTATTGCTCGCCCAAGTATTTGTATTCCTGTTTTTAGGTGTATTATTTCTTGCTCTTTTTCGTGTAAGCGTTTTTCGTTAATGGCATATCCAGCAACCAAAAAATCTTTTAAACGTTGTGTTGCCCATTGTCTAAACTGTGTACCTCTCTTAGATTTTACACGATAACCTACAGATATTATTACATCTAAATTGTAGTATTCTATATTTCTTTCAACAGTTCTATTTCCTTCTTTCTGAACTGTCGCAAAATTTGCGACAGTTGATATTTCTTCTAACTCTCCTTCTCTAAAAACATTATTTATATGTTTTCCTATAGTCTTAATATCTCTATCAAACAATTCGGATAATTGATGTCTGTTAAGCCAAACTGTCTCATCTTCGAACTTAACTATAACCTCAGTTTTATTATCTTTTGCTTTAAATATTTCTATTTTATTTTGCTCAATACTCATCATAACTTCACAGCTTGAATTTTATTCATCAATTCGTTAGCTTCTTCGTTAAGAGTGGCAAGCTCACTATGTATTTCAGTCATACGAGTTTTATAGTCGAAATCCATATCAATATCAATCTTCACACCAACATAGCGTCCTGGTGTAAGGCTATAATCTTGTTCTTTTATTTCTTCTAAATCTACTATTTTACAAAGTCCCTCTACATTGTTATACTTTCCTTCGGGAAAATACTCGTGCAGTGTTTTCCAATCGTTTATACGCTGTAATGTGACTTTGTGTAATTCATAAACAGCCTCATTATAAACTTTAAACGAAGCATTAAGCTTTCTGATTGTACTTTTAAAAGGAGCTAATATTCTAGTTATTTCTGTCTTTTTCTTCTTCTCCTTTTTAGCTTTTAGCTCCGATTTATCAGCCTCTTCTTGTACTTGTACTACTATTGTTTTTATGTAGTTAAAAGCATTAATTAATTTATTGGTATCATTATCAGCATTATCGAGAGAAATTACAGGTTTTGGTAATAAATCATGAGGGTTTGTATTTTCTATTTCTGAAATAATATCTTTAAACTCATTATAAGTAATTGTATATTTCGTGTAAATATTATTTAATAAAGAATCGGTATTATCATAATGAAGTTTATCTGTTTCGGCAAAAGCATTTTTATTGCCTCTATACATTTCTACAATAGAAGTAAGATTTGCTTGTTGTCCATCAGAGAAATCGCTAATTGTAGTACTTACAACACGATAAACATTACGAGCATCAATCATTAATATTTTATCATTATTCTTTTTAGGTTTAGCTTTATCATAAAACCAAATGTGGCAAGGCAACGATCTAGTGTAGAAAAAATTATTACCCACTGACACTATACAATCTACATCGCCACTTTCAATAAGTTTTTGGCGAATTAGTTTTTCGGCATTACCTGCATCAGTCGCCGACGAAGCCATTACAAAACCTGCTCGTCCTTTATCATTTAGGTAAGCATGAAAATATTGCATCCACAAATAATTTCCATTTCCAATATCTCCTTTTCCTGTAAGAGGCACTCCAAACTCTAATCTTTCATCTTCGGTAAGAAATTTATTTTTAGCATCAATTTTATCAACATTAAAAGGAGGATTTGCCATTACAAAGTCGCACTTTCCTGTAAGGTTGTGAGGATTGGTCTTTCCAGTTTCAGTATCAATATCAGTAAATTTATGAGGGTTGGAATAAAAACTGTTGCTCTCAATAATTTTGCCCTCTATACCGTGTATGGCAAGATTCATTTTGGCAAGTCTGGCATTGTTGCTTTTTAGTTCTGTACCATAAACAGTAATAGCCTCGTTTACAGATTTGTTTTCGTTATTTTGTATAAAATGTGCCGTTTGTACAAACATACCTCCCGATCCACAAGCAGGATCGTGAATAATACCGTGATTTGGTTTTATAAAATTTACTATCAAGTTTACCAGAGATGGAGGTGTAAAAAACTCACCGCCTTCTTGTGCTCCCGCCCCTTGCATTGAGAATTTCATAAGGAAGAACTCGTAGATACGACCAAATACATCACCTTTGGCATGCTTTACTGCGTCCTTATTAAAAACACGTACTAAATCTCTAAGTAATTTGTCTTCAAACTCTTGATAACTCTTCGGCAAAATACCTGATAAATCTGGATACTCAGCTTCAATAAGTTTCATTGCATTATTTATTGCCTCGGCTATATCGTCGCTTTCGGGTAAATTGGCGAGGTAATCGTACTTTGCTTTTTCGGGTAACATAATAGCTCCTGCACCAGCAAAATCTTCTTTTGTAGTATCACGCTTTTGCTTTGTACGAGGATTTATTGGTAAATTATCTTCTATAATAATCTTTGCATCTTCATAACGATTTTGTGCAAAACGCAGAAGTACCAATCCTAGCAAAGGGTCTTTATATTCGGCTGCTGTAAGTTTAGAATTTCCCCTTAGCTCGTCTGCTGCATCCCAAAGTTCTTTTTCTAATTTCTTTATAGCTTCTTGTGTCATTGTCCTGTAATTATTAACGCTATTTATCTATAGCACATGCTTAGCCAACACCTTCTGTACATCGTAGATATTGACTGATTTATTAAACTTTTTTGAAATACTTGGATTCGTTTCTGATGAAACCCATATTTTCAACTCCGCATCTAAATCAAAATGACCAGATGTTTCTACCGAAAAACGTGTAATTGATTTGTAACTTACTGTATAGTATTCTATTTTACTACCTGTAATACCTTGCTTATCTACTAAAATCAAACGCTTGTTTGTAAAAATGAAAGTATCTCTAATAAGCTTAAATCCTATTTCAACTGATTCATTTTCAACAAGAAGACTTGAATATTCTTGCTCTAGTTTTTGTGGCTCTACTATTCCTGCGTTACCTAGCAGTGAAGAAAACAATCCCATGGTTTGAACTTTTAATATTTGGTTGTTAAATATAGAAATAAAATAACCGTATTTAGTATTATGAATATTAGTAATTGAAAAAATTCACAATTATTTCAGCTCTGATATTTTTATACTTATACCGTTTTTAGGATGTGTAATAAAAAGTAGGTATTCCAATAGAATTTACGTGTAAAATATCGTCTATTTCCAGTGTAGCCCTTAATCTTTCTGGTTCTACCCTGAATGTTGTGGAATAATCGTCACCTTGAGCGTGGTTGGTGAGCGTAGCCGAACTAGAGCCAAAGCGAAGCCGAAAGGTTTATTTCAATAGTTTACATTGTGTTATCACTGTTGCTATAGATCTTTCGACCCCGCCTTGCCCGCTCCTACGATCGAGGCGATCCGTCGAGGCAAGTACATTACCTTTATTTCATTAAGGTAATTCCGCTCAAGATGACGACTATTCTAAATTACAACTTCCACACAAATAAGGGTAGAACCGAAATAATAACTCCAAATTCAAACCAGACTCTCATAGATTTGCAACACTACGGAGATCTAAAGAAAAGGTTCTACGAGAATATATAAACAGAAAAAGCTCCCAAAATTTCTTAAGGGAGCTTTCCGTATTTGAATTACAAATTACTTTGTAAACAACATTTCGCGGTATTTTGTTAATGGCCACATTTCGTCGTCAATTAAGATCTCTAATTTGTCACAGTGGTAACGAATTGTCTCGAAATAAGGTTTAACATCAGAACAGTATTTTGTAGCTTTTTCTTCAATATCTTCAATAGGATTGATTTGCTTACGCTCCTCAGTCATCTTGTTTATCTCAGTATTAATTACAGAAATACGTTCAGAAATTTCTTGAATCATTTCTAGTTGCTCGTGAGCAAGTGTCTTGAAATCTGCACCGTAAATATCTTTTAAGCCTTTTACATTTTCAATTAAAAGGTTTTGATACTTTACAGCAGTAGGAATCACGTGGTTACGTGCAAGATCTCCAAGTACTCTACTTTCAATTTGAATACGCATTAAGTACTCTTCAAGTTGAATTTCGTGACGAGCTTCTAATTCTACCTTGCTCATTACATTATTTCTCTTGTACAATGCTATATTCTCTTCAGTTAAAGCAGCTATTAAAGCAGATGGAGTTGAAGTATTGTTGTTCAGCCCTCTTTTTTCTACAGCCTCTTTTACCCAATCATCAGAGTATCCATCACCTTCAAATAAGATATGACGAGATGTTTTTATGTAATCTCTTAATACATTAAATATTGCGTCATCTTTCTTAAGACCTCCTTCAATTAAAGCATCAACCTCAATTTTAAAGTCTTGTAATTGTTGTGCAACAATTGTGTTAAGAGCGGTCATTGGACCTGCAGAGTTTGAATCGGAACCTACAGCTCTAAACTCAAATTTATTTCCTGTAAATGCGAAAGGAGAAGTTCTGTTTCTATCAGTATTATCTAATAAAATCTCAGGAATTTTACCTACTACATTTAATTTTAATTCTGTTTTTTCTTCTGGAGAAAGTTTACCATCAGTTACATTTTCTAACTCATCGAATACAGCTGTTAACTGTGATCCAATAAAAATAGACATTACTGCTGGTGGTGCTTCGTTAGCTCCTAAACGGTGATCATTTCCTGCTGTTGCTATAGATGCACGTAACAAATCTGGGTAACGACCAACTGCCTTAATTGTATTAATAAAGTAAGTAAGGAACTGTAAGTTACTCTTTGGAGTTTTCCCTGGAGCTAGTAAGTTAATACCTGTGTTTGTAGATAAAGACCAGTTGTTGTGCTTACCAGAACCATTTATTCCTGCAAAAGGTTTCTCGTGGAATAATGCTCTAAAGTGGTGCTTACGAGCAATTTTCTCAATCAAATCCATAAATAATGAATTGTGATCGTTTGCTAAGTTAACCTCTTCAAATACTGGAGCAAACTCAAACTGGTTTGGTGCAACCTCGTTATGACGAGTTTTTACAGGTATTCCTAGTTTAATACTCTCTAGCTCTACTTCTTTCATAAACTCAAGTGCACGACCTGGAATTGAACCGAAATAGTGATCATCTAATTGCTGACCTTTAGCTGGAGCGTGTCCAAGTAATGTTCTTCCTGTTTGTAATAAATCAGGACGAGACTTTACTAAAGCCGAATCAACTAAGAAATACTCTTGCTCTACACCTAGAGTAATAGTAATTTTGTTTATGTTTTTATCGAAATATTTTGCAACATCTACAGCTGCATCTTGTAATACTTGAACAGATCTAATTAAAGGAACTTTATTATCTAAAGCTTCACCTGTATAAGCAACAAATATTGTAGGAATACAAAGTGTATCGCCAATTACGAAAGCTGGAGATGTAGGATCCCATGCAGAATATCCACGTGCTTCGAAAGTGTTACGGATACCTCCATTAGGGAAACTTGACGCATCTGGCTCTTGTTGAGTTAATAATCCGCCATTAAATTTCTCTAAAGCTCTACCTGAACCTGGATCTGGCTCAAAAAACGAATCGTGCTTTTCTGCAGTAGTACCTGTTAATGGTTGAAACCAGTGAGTGTAATGTTTAACGCCTTTAGAAAGAGCCCAATCTTTCATACCTGCTGCTACTTGATCGGCTATTCTTCTGTCGATTTTAGTACCACTATTGCTAGTAGCATCCATCACAGCTTTATAAGCCTCCTTAGTAAGGTATTGAAGCATTGCATGCTCGTTAAATACATTCTCACCAAAACTTTCAGATAATCTTTTTTCTGATAGCTCTACTTCAATTGGTTGACGATTGAAGGTTTCTTTTAATGCTTGAAATCTAAATGTTGACATATTATTTGTTTGTAATTATTATCAAATACAGTGCAAATATGACTATTTTATTTAAAACTACAAACTACCCCCATAATTATCTACGCATGAAAGTGTATTTTTTACATTTTCTCAGTAATACCCCCTATTTTTTAGTTTATATTGAAGTAATTACTGAATTCTAGTAAAAATTCAGAAACAGGCCTAACCATTTCTACGTCTTCTGTTTTAGCTAAAGTGATGAATATGAATAAAACATAAAACAAAAAGACTATAACTACTTTCCAGATTGAAAGTTTTTTACTAGATATAAATATTAAAAATACCGCAATAGTGATAAATAATAATAGAACTAATAATTCTGAAATATCTTTAAGGATATAGGTATCTAAACTTATCTCTCCAAATATTAATCCGAATATTAAAACAGGAAAACCAACAGCAAAACCAATATCAAATACATTGCTACCAAATGCATTTGAGATAGAATCATCGTAATTTCCTTTTAGTGCATCTTTATATGACAAAAAAGTATCAGGTACACTTGTGGCTGCCGCTGCAATAATTACCGAAACTATAAATATTGGAATACCTAGGGCATCTCCCAACATTATACTAGCCTCTGCTAACCCATAACAACCTGCACTCATTATTAACATAGAGAAAATAAGTAATAACCATGCTCTAGTCTGAGTAATTGTTCCATGACCAACAAAAGCCTGTTCAAAATTAAATTTTCTAATTGAACGTAAAATCTCTACTTTACTTCTACTAGGTATCTTACTCCTGTCTATTTTTTCGCCTGTAACATTATCTCTCTTAGACTTAGACATCTTAATAAATAAATAAGCCAAGTAAAACAAATAGAATACCATCAACAAAGCTCCCTCTTTCCAAGTAAGACTATATATGTATCCATTGCCAACAGCTTCTCCAAAGAAATTTGAATTTATTACTACAAGTAATAATATATTAACCAAGATTAAGGCTACACCATCTCTGAATATAACTTTGCGAGATATAGTTATTTCACTTTTGTTGAATTTAAAATAAACAGCAAGCACTACAATAAAAGGAATTAGGGCAGCATTAAAAACAGCAGACCCTGCTGTTGTACCAAGTCCGGCGGCAAAACCTTCAGCATTTCTTAAAATAAAAAGGAAAAATATTGTTGTAAGTAATTCTGGCAAAGAACTACCTATTGCATTAATGGTTGCTCCTTTTACACCATCGCTTAAATTTCGCCCCAAATAATCCGAAGCACTTTCAAAACCTTCTCCTGATTTCCAAATCACGAGAGCCATTATTACTATAATTAATAAAGGTATAAGTATATCCATATATAATTTATTGTTACGGGGTTTATGTTCCCAAGTACATGTTATTGAGTATAATTGGTTAACAGAAACAAGCTATAGCAGAAGTAAGCTTATAGTTGCTCTATTAAAATTAAAATCAAACTCCCAGCTTCTAACTTTTAACTTTTAACTTTAATACTGAATCAGAGAATTTACTTCGTAACCTTCTAGTTTAGATTTCCCATTCAAGAAAGTCAAATCAATTAAAAAATCTAACTGAACAACTTCTCCTCCTGCTCTCTCTACTAATTTAACAACGGCTTCTGCCGTCCCTCCTGTTGCCAAAACATCATCGTGAATAAGAACTTTATCACCTGGACTAATTGCATCAATGTGCATCTCCAAAACATCAGTACCATACTCTAAATCATATTCTTGTTTGTATGTTGTAAATGGGAGTTTCCCTGGTTTACGCACGGGTATAAAACCTGCTCCAATTTCGTAAGCAATTAATGGACCAAAGAAAAAACCTCTAGATTCCATTGCTACAACTTTGTTAATTTCTTTATCCTCAATTAATTCCAAGAATCTTTTTAAAGACTCTTTTAGAGCCTCTTTACTATCCAATAATGGTGTAATATCTTTAAATCCTACTCCTGGTTTTGGAAAATCCTCAACATCTCTTATATAATCTCTTAAATCCATTTTTTTTTAAAATTTAAGAAGCAAAAATACAATTAAAAAGAATAGGTATTAGTACATTGTTTCACTTCTTACACTATCGTTGAATACCTAAAAAACTTTTTAAATTAAACCCAACACACTAAATTATTCAACATGTTTTCGCTAACCACTACATATTTAAATATTTATATATGTCTATAATTCTCTAAGTGACAAATTTCACTTTAACAAGTGACATATGTTTTAATTTCTGTAAATAATGCAACATAGATTTGTCTCATAATAACTAATCAAAATAATTAACTAATAAAATACATTTCATGAAAAACAAGTACTTAACAATTGTATTAGCATTATTCAGTACTGTTGCATTTGCACAGTCAGGACATTTAATGCAAGGTATTGGAGCAGTAAACATGTCTATGGGCGGAGCTGCAACAGGTAAAACAATGGATATTAGCGGAGCTCTTCAATGGAATCCTGCATCAATATCAGAATACAGTGGAACAAAAATTGGACTTGATGTAGGTATGATGTTTTCTTCTCCTACTCTATCTTCTAAATTACCTGCTAATATGATGTTTCCAGGTTCTCCAGAAGTGAGTGGGTCAATTGATTCAGAAAAAGGAGTATCTCCATTACCTTCACTTGCCGTAGTTTGGGGTAAAGAAGATAGCAAAAATACATTTGGTGTTTCTATATTCGGAGTATCAGGATTTGGTGTTGATTTCCCTCAGGAAACAAACTTACCTATGGATGCTATTGGAAACCCTAATCCAAACTGGGACCCTAACAACTCTAGTCCTATTAGTTATCCACAAAGTATGAATGGATTCGGTCACATAGAATCTAACTACATGTTATTACAAGTAGGATTTACATGGGCTTACCAAATTACAGAAAACTTCTCTATTGGTGTTGAGCCAACAATAAACTATCAGTCTCTAGAGATATCTCCTAATCCTTTATTACAACCAGGTGCTGGAGGATATTTAAAATCTGAATCTACTTCTTCAATTGGTTACGGTGCTCAAATAGGAGCTTATTACGATTCTAAATCAGGATTTACTGCTGGAGCTTCATTCAAAACTAAACAATACATGGCTGACTTTGAATTTGAAGGAGATGCTAGTAACGGAAATACTGGAAAAGATTTTACTATGAACTTTCCTGCAATTGCTTCTTTTGGAGTAGGTTATTCTACAGAAATGTTTGACATAGCTATTGATTACAGAAGAGTATTTTATTCTTCAACTGAAGGATTTGAAGAGACTGGATGGACTATGGTAGATAATGGTGCAGGAGGAATGATGCCAAATGGTACTGTAAAAGGTTTTGGTTGGGAAGATATGAATGTTATTTCTGCAGGAGTACAATTAAATCTTGTTGAGAAAATGCCAATAAGATTAGGTTATACTTATAGCAGTAATCCTATTGACGAAGAGTTGATGATGTACTCTGTATCTGCTCCAGCAATTATTAAAAATGCTTTCCAATTTGGATTAGGTTACGAAATAAATGAGAACTTTACCGTTAATGGATTATTTCATTATGGTACAAGTGGAGAGAAAACAACTGGTCAGATGTTAGATCCTAGGATGATTTCACCTGATAATCCTTATGGTAAAATACCAGGATCAGAAGTATCAGTAGAAATGACAACTATGCTTATTACTTTAGGCGTTAGTTATTCTCTATAAATAAAACAATTGATATTATTTTAATTAACACCTCATCTTGTATGGGGTGTTTTTTTTATGAATTAAAATACTTTACCCAATATCAAAAAAACATCTAGATTGCTAATAATAAACACTTTTGAGCTTTGATTTTTGATTACTTAATTTACTTTTGTCATATCTTAAAATATATAACTTAATAATGACAACAACCTCTATCAATAGAAATAATTATTCTCTACTTTTTAAGTTTATATTTTTTATTACAGTATTTTGGATTAACACTGCTCAAGCACAGAAAGCAACAAAGATATTTATTGAAAAAAATAATACACACTCAACATTATCAACACTTATTAATGAAATTGAAAAATCAAATAATATTGATATAATATTTGAAGACAAAAATCTACTAACAAAACAACTGCCCCCAATTAATAACACTATAGAACTGAGTGCTTATTTGAGAGCTTTATTACCACAAAAATTCATAGTTGTTCCTTCTAAAAAAATAATTCTAGTACTAGACAATTATACTGACATCAATAATTTATTTGTAGGATTAGTACAAATAGGAACTAATAGTTTTAAAGCCCAAGTTTTTGATGAGCTTACAGGTAAAACAATTAATGGAGCAAATGTGTTTTTCAGGAAAGACAAGTCGGGTTTTATTACTGATTCTAATGGCATGTTTTACAAGCAATCTTCAAAAAATCTAATTATTGCAGATATTAGTTTTATAGGGTATAAGAAAAAGACTATCATATTAGCCAAATCAAATTTAGCAAAAAACAAAACTGTACTTATACCTTTAGATACTGCTTTTGGAATGTTAAATGACGTAACAGTATCAGCAAAAAGACAAAATGAGAATATCAAGATACAGAAAATTGGTGTTCAAAAAATTTCAATCAGTAGCATAAAAGAAGTGCCTACTTTTTTAGGAGAAATAGATCCTATAAAAGCAATTACTACAATGCCCGGTGTAAATAGTAGTGGCGACATGGGTTCAGGGTTTAGTGTGAGAGGTGGAAATAGCAGTCAGAATTTAGTTCTACAAGATGGAGGAATAATTTTCAACACAAGTCACTTATTTGGGTTTTTCTCTGCATTTAATCCCGATTTTATAGAAGAAATAGAATTACTAAAAGGGGGCGGTACTGCCGAATACGGAGGAAGAGTTTCTTCTGTACTTAATATAAAGACCAAGAACGGAAACATGAATAATTTCAAAGCTTTGGTAGGTACCGGATTAGTTTCTAGTCGTATTGCTTTGGAAGGTCCTATTGTAAAAGATAAATCATCTTTCTTAATTGGAGGAAGAATCTCGTACGCAGATTGGTTTATAAAAATGTTTGATGATATAAGACTTAAAAAAAGTTCAGCAAAATATCATGATATAACAGCCAAATTTACTCAAATAATAAATAAAAAAAGTATAATTACATTATCTGCGTATTATAGTGCCGACAGCTTTAATTTAGCACTTGATTCTACATTTCATTGGTCTACAAAAAATATTTCTTTAAATTGGATTCAGAAACATAACAAAAGAGCTAAATCTACCATAACACTTGCAAATAGTAATTATTCGAGTGGTGTAGATTATTCTGATGAAATATATGGCTTCAATTATTCTAATGGTATTAACGTTGTATCTTTTAATTACAAGTTTAATTACAAACTGACACCTAAAATTAATCTACTAGCAGGAACAACAAACAACTTTAACATTATAAACCCAGGAGAATCTTATCCCAATACTGATCTAAGTTCGTCAGAAGCAAAAATACTTAATAAACAGAAAAGTATTGAATCGGCTATTTTTATAGGAAATGATATTAGTATTAATGATAAGTTATCTCTTAATATTGGTCTGAGATATGATAATTTCTTAAGATTGGGAGAAGATTACATATATAGTTTAGACTACAATAATTTAGAAGGTAGAACAGCAAGTATAACAGATACCACCTACTATGGTAAATCAGATATTATTTCGCAATATGGAGGATTTCAGCCTAGAATATCAATGAGATATATGCTAACTGAAAATGCATCAATAAAAATGGGATACAGCAAGATAAAACAATACATACATCAAATTTCATCTACAACTATCCCTTCACCTGTTGATTTTTGGATTTCAAGTGGGCCTAATTTAAAACCACAGATTGGAGATCAATTATCTTTGGGATATTTTCATAATTTTAATGATAGCTTTTTAGAAACTTCTATTGAAGCTTTCTACAAAAAAACAGATAATAGTATAGATTACATTACTGGAGTTGATTTACATTTAAACGACAATATTGATGCCGCACTTACACAGGGGAGTGCTTACTCTTATGGACTTGAATTTTTATTAAAAAGAACTGAAGGTAAATTAAATGGTTGGTTGGCGTATACTTTTTCTAGAAGTTACCAAGTGATGGAAGGAGAATCACCCGAATTAGCAATTAATGATGGAGAGAAGTACCCTTCCATTTTCGATCAACCACATCAACTAACCTTAGTTTTGAATTACAGATTGAGTAACTTAGTTGTTTTATCATCCAATTTCACATACAATACTGGAAGGCCTATTACTGTTCCTATATCGAAGTATTCGTATGGAAATATTCTATCAGTTAATAATTATTCTCAGAGAAATGCATACCGTATGCCCGATTATCATCGTTTAGATTTATCAGCAACATTCTATACTCAGAAAAAACCAAATAGTAAGTTCAATAGCGAATTTATTTTCTCTATATACAACGTTTATGCTCGTAAAAATGCATATGCTATTTATTTTGATAAAAATGGCTTTGCATATAAAACCTATATTTTAGGATCTATCTTCCCTTCTATTTCATATATATTAAAATTTAAGTAATGAACATATTTCGTTTTTTCATATTGCTATCAACTCTTAGTCTATATTCTTGTGTAGAAAAATACGATATAAACATAACTAACAAAGTAGACGGTGTTGTAATTGAAGCTTCTATTTCAAATTTATCATACAACGAAACCTTAAAATATCCGTCTAACGGAAGATTATTTCAAGTAAAACTAAAATCCCTAAGTAATGTTACAAACATAAAAGACAAAATAATTTCCAATGCAATAGTAACCCTAATAGACGACAGAGGGGACAGAATACTTTATACCGAATCGCCTCCTGGAACATATTCCATAAAAAAACCTGAATTTGCAGCCATCTATGGCATTCAATACAAGCTAAATGTTAAAATTCCCTCAGGAGAAGAATTTGAATCTAGTTGGGAGACTTTACCTCAAATGGAAACAGAACTAGGTGAGTTAAGTATTGAAGAAACAAGCATCTATAAATATGTATCGGCGGCTAATAACGAAAAAAAAATAGGAAATTTTGAAGGTATCAATCTAAATGTAGAACTGGATAAAAACAATTCGGAAGACTACAAGTATTACAGATGGACATATGATCTTTTGTGGATATTCATAGCACCTAGGCCTAATAATAGCAGTCCTGTGAAAAAATGTTGGATGACAGATAAACACTATTTAAATTATCAAACATTAGAAAAGAACAAAACCAATACTAACAAAAAACTATTTTTCATAGAAACTACTGGAAATTATAGAATATATACTTATTTCTCTGTGCTTATTAGCCAACAAGTTTTATCTGAAGGTTTCTATAATTTCAACAAAGAGCTTAACGAGCAAGGTAATAGAACTGGAATTTTTGCTCAACCTCCCTTTAACCTACAAACAAATTACAAATGTATTAATGGCGATAAATCTGTATCTGGATATTTTGGAGTATACACAGAAGATATGATACGATGGATTTTCAATAAAGATGATTTATCTTACTACATAAATAATGATATTTTGGAAAAATGTGGACCTGTACAAAGCCCAGCTCCAGGACCTACTAGCTGCGAAAGCTGTATGGAGCAACTTGGAGGGCCATCTACTTCACCTCCTCTATGGTGGACTCCTCTATAGGTAATAATAATAATAATAATAATAATAATGGTTCTACCCTTAATGTTGTGGAATAATTGTCACCTTGAGCGTGGTTGGTGAGCGATGGTTACTGAGCGTGGTTGGTGAGCGATGGTTACTGAGCGTAGTCGAAGTAAGCCGAACCAGAGCCGAATGTGGCCTATTTAAATAGTTTACATTGTGTAATCACTGCTGCTATAGATTTTTCGACTACATTACCTTTATTTCATTAAGGTAATTCTGCTCAATATGACGAGTATTCTAAATTATAAGTTCCACACAAATAATGGTAGAACTATAATAACAATAATAGGACAAGATTATTTACACCTCATATTTGTATTGTATTTTTTTATGCAAGAAAATAAGTAACCACATTGCATATTTAATTCATTATAAATAACTAAAACAATAGAATCACGTTACATTTTATTTTAAGTTTGCCAATCTTACTTAATAAAAACACAATTATGAAAAATATTCCCTTATTACTAACTACTTTAGTAATTACACTACTATCATCTGTCAACGTGAAATCTCAAAACCTACAACTACACTACGATTTTGGTGAAGGGCGTGATTTTGTAACCTCTACTTTCGAGTATGGAAAATTCACTGAGCAAAGTAGTACTTTCATGTTTTTAGATATGGATTACTCGCGTACCGATGGTGCAGGATTGGCTTATTGGGAAATTAGTCACGATTTCAAGTTTAATTCTATTACCGAAGGTATAGGATTGCATATTGAGTACAACGATGGTCTATTGTTTGGCGACAAGGAAATTCCAGCAATGGGATGGCCAATAAACAGAGCATACATACTTGGAGTTAGCTATCCTATAAAAATTGGTGATTTTACTTTAAACACACATGTTAGTGCAAAATATTTCGAAGGTTATAGTCAGGCTTCTGTTGATGCTCAAGTTACTGTAGTTTGGTTTGAAATGTATTTTGATGGAAAAATTACTTTCACAGGGTTTGCTGATATTTGGTCTCAAGACTTATTTAATAATGGCACAAAGTATGGAGTCTTTCTTTGCGAACCTCAACTTTGGTATAACATAAACAGTTCAATTTCTGTAGGTAGTGAAGTAGAATTAAGCAAGAATTTTGTGCCTGCTGATGGTGGCGATTTTAAAGCACGACCAACAATAGCTGTAAAGTGGAATATCTAAAAACAATAACACATAATATAAAAATCAAATGTTAAACAAATTCTTTGAAATAGAAAAGCGTAATTCTACCATTAAAAAAGAAGTTATTGGTGGTACTACTACTTTTTTAACAATGGCATACATAATTTTTGTAAACCCAAGTATTTTGGGCGAAGCTGGAATGGATAAAGGTGCACTTATTAGTGTTACTATTATTGCTTCTATTATAGGTACTTTGCTAGCCGGTGTTTGGGCTAAAGTCCCTTACGCTATGGCACCAGGGATGGGACTAAATGCCTTTTTCACCTACACCCTTGTTATGGGTGCTGGTGTTACTTGGGAGGCAGCTTTAGGAGTTGTATTCTTATCAGGTGTAGTTTTTCTTGCATTAACAATTACAGGTATACGCACAAAAATAGTTCACACTATTCCTCTATCACTTAGAATTGCAGTAGGAGCAGGAATTGGATTATTCATATCTTTTATTGGCTTTAAAAATATGGGATTAATTGTAGATAACCCAGCAACCTTAGTTGGACTTGGCAAATTTACTCCCTCCCTAATTATCGGTATAATTGGGTTACTAATAACAGCTATTTTAGAAGTTAAAAAAGTGAAAGGTGGTATTTTCTACGGAATTATTATCACTACAATTATAGCTTTAGTTTCAGGACAAGTTAGTGCTCCAGATATAATAACATCTCTTCCTCCTTCAATTGAGCCATTACTTTTCAAACTAGATATAATATCAGCATTGAGCTATAGTTTAATTGGTGCTATTTTTTCTTTTATGTTTGTCGATCTATTTGATTCTGTAGGAACAATTGTAGCATGTTCTTATGAAGCTGGTTTTGTTGATAAAAATGGAAAAGTACAGAATATAGATAGAATTCTTGAAGCAGATGCCATTGCTACAGTTGCCGGGTCCTTGCTAGGTACAAGTACAACAACAACTTATATTGAATCTGCTGCAGGTATTGCCAACGGTGCTCGTACAGGTTTCGCATCTGTTATTACAGCCGGACTTTTCTTCTTGGCTTTATTCTTTGCTCCATTAATTGGAATTGTTCCCGCTTACGCAACTGCTCCAGCATTAATTATTGTTGGTGTTTACATGTTTAAGAATATTAAAGAAATTGATTTTAACGATTTCACAGAAGCTATCCCCGCTTTCCTTACAATAGTTCTAATGCCGTTAACATTCAGTATCTCAATAGGTTTATCTTTTGGTTTTATTTCTTATGTTATATTAAAATTGGCTGTAGGAAAAGCTAGCAGTGTTTCAATGTTAATGTGGGGCATTGCAGCATTGTCTGTTTTAAACCTATACTTATCGGTATAAAAAATTTAAAATCAATTTTATAATACCAATTACATTTCTAAATACTCATTTAAGCTTGAGGTGATTTTTGATTATACGAAATAAGCGAAGCGATTCATAAGTCCCAAAACATGAAAAATCACTAACGAATATTTATAAAAATTGAGTATAGCCTTTGCTATGTGAATATTTTTCTAAAGAAGTAGAATTAAAAATAACAAAAAGAATATTGAGCATTTTGATGTGTAGTTGGTATAACTTACCAATAGCATCAAATTAATTTTTGGTGCTACTCTTTTTGGGCGTGCCCTTCCCCCCAATAACTATCGGGGTAAGGTCAGGTCATCCGCTATATCTTTTTGTGAAAAACAAAAAGGATGCCACTCCTACCCTTCACGCTAACAAAGCAACTTATTCTCCAATTTCCATAATTATTCATATCTTAAATAAAATCATGAAAACAATTAATGAAACATACATCAATCAAGAAAAATATTGCACTTTAGTACTTCATAAACAACAACCGTTAATTATTGAAATTGCATACTGTTAAAAGCGGAATGTAGTTTGATTCAACAGAGGACTTATAAGATGGTTTACACTGTACTTCAACCGACCTTTAAACTCTAGACGTTTTTTGTTCTAGACCTTGTCAACAATTATAACAATTTACTACAATTAAAGTACTATTTTTGATTATTAGTATCTTAGTAAACATTTAATAATTTTAAACAATAAATTTATATTATATGAAACGATTATTACTAGTTAATTTAAGTCTTGTTTTAGTAGTACTTTTCACAACCTCTTGTGAAAAAGCAGAAGAAGAATTAAGTTTTGATCAGACATTAATTATTGGGAAATGGAAAAGTGGCACATTATTCGAAAGATATGACTCAGACAAATCAGGGGCGACTTGGGATACTGCCGATGATGTTACCGAAGCAGAAGGGCAGGAGTTTACTTGGACTATCGAAATAGACCAATTAGAGCAAATTCATATTATTGAGAATGGTGGTCTAGTGCCAAAAGTATATACCCTTACAATATTAACTGCCTCTACATTAGCATATGAAGACGATTTCGGAAGTGTAAAAACATTTAGTAAACAATAGAAAAATGCGAGTATTAAAAAAGATTGGGATAGGCTTATTAGGAATTCTTTCGGTAGTGTTATTAGGTACTACAATAGCTGTGTGGTATATTTTTACTCCAGAAAAATTAACTCCAATAGTTAATGAACAGGCAAACGAATATATAAGTTGCCAAACGAATATTGAAAAAGTTGAACCAACCTTTTTTAGTACATTTCCATTTTTTGGGCTCGAGCTCACGAATGTTAGTTTAATAGAGGATACAAATCTAAATAAACCGGATACACTTTTAAACTCGGCTAAATGTCTCGTGTCTTTTGATGTAATAGGCTTTCTATTAGATGATAATATCACACTTAAGACTTTTATTATTGAAGATGGAATGTTGAATTTTAAAATAGATGCCACCGGTCATTCTAATTTAGATATTCTTATAGATAATTCCGATTCTACAGATACGGATACCTCAGCATTCGCTTTTGGCAAAATTGATATTAAAAACGTGGAATTTAAGAATTTCAATGCTAAATATACCGATGAGTCAACCTTAACAAGAGCAGATATTGAAAACTTAAATGCTAATATTGAAATTATATACGATAAGCAAAAGCAGTATATTAATTTGGATATGCAGTTAAAAAAGATGTTATATACAACTTCTGACTCAATGGCTCTTTATCTTGATGTTAATGATTGTGATATTAAAATTAACTCAAATGCAAAAGATGAAAATCTATTTAATTCTAACTTAAAGTTTATTTGTGAGTCTATGTCGGGTTCTATGGAAGGTGACACTCTTTTATCTAAGATAAAATTTGATACGTATATTCCTATCGATATAAACCTTGCCGAAAATTCTTATGATTTATCAAAGATGAAGCTTATTGTAAACGATGAGCAAGAAATATCGCTAAGTGGTAATATAACTATGGAAGGTGATTCAATATATACAGACCTTAATTACGCTACCAATGCTATGGATGTTGAGAAAGTGGTTGCACTAATCCCAAATGCTTATAAAGAGTATTTAGAAGGATTAACAGCCAAGGGTTTTGCTCAAATTTCAGGATCGGTAAAAGGTTTATATTATGATACATTAATGCCCCTTATGAATACAAATATTGAGTATGAAAAGGGTGAAATTAAATATGAAGACTATCCAAGAGTAAAAGATATTAAACTATCTATGTCTACTATATTGGATATGAATAATACCCAGAGTTCGGGTGTAATAATAAATAGTAGTTATGCTAAAATAATGCGTAGTTCTGTTTCTCTAAAAGGAGATATTACTAATATTTTAAATATACCAGCCTACGATATTTATTCGGATGGTGATTTTAATTTAGATGATTTTAAACCCTATATTCCAAAAGACCAGAATGTACTTATAAGAGGTATGCTTAAAGGAAATATTCATACCCAATTCTCGCAGTCCGATATAGATAATGAGGCTTATCACCGCATATATTTAAAGGGAAAATTTAGAACAAAGAATTTTTATGCAGTTTATGATGATAGTATGAAGGTAGATTTACCTTTTGCAGATATTAAATTATTATTGCCGACTAGTAGTAGAGTAAGTAAGGACCTTAAATTGGCCAATATAACAATTGCAGCACCAAATATGGATCTCGAAATGTATCCAACTATGAAAGCTGTTACCAAAGATCTTGAACTTTCTGTTGAAATTAACAATATGATTAAAGGAGTTTCTGCACCAATAACATATTGTGAATATAAAGTGAGTAATTTATATGCTACCTACGACACTCTAGCTGTTACAGCAAATAATGCTGATGGACATCTTAAATATGCTCCAGAGCTTAAAGAGAAGAAAGAAATAGCGATTATTAATTCTACAATTAATAGTCAAGACTTAAGTGTTTCAAGTAAGGATAATGTTATGTTTGACGCCAAAAAACTGTACGCCAAAACAAATGTTATTTATGACGAATCACAGTCAAATGTTATCGACCAATGGAACCCAGAATTAGCAATCAGCTTTTCTGATGCCAATTATAATGTAAGCGAGCAACTAAAAGGCCAAATTACAGGCATGAAGTACACGCTTACTCCTGATGATATGGAGATTGAGAAATTAGATTTAACAATTGCTGATTCTGACTATAAGCTTAGCGGTAAATTATCCAACATCTCAAACTACCTTAATGATAAAGGCTTGCTTAAAGGGGACTTTGATTTAGTTTCTAAAAACACCAATATATATCAGTTGATGGACATTTTTGATGGCTTGGGAAGTGAAGATTCTACAATTGCCACTATTGAGGCTGATAGCGCTGAGGATGATCCATTTATGGTGCCAATGGGTATTGAGTTTCACTTAAATACAAGTATAGATAAGACTATTGTAAATCAGAATATAATCGAAAATATTAAAGGTGGACTTACCGTAAAAGATGGTACGCTTGTTCTAGATCAAATGGGTTTTACAAACAAAGCAGCTCATATGCAGTTAACGGCTATGTATAGATCCTCTAGAAAGAATCACCTTTTTACAGCTATAGATTTTCACCTCTTAAATATTGATATTGCAGAGCTTATTGAACTTATACCTTCTGTTGATACATTGGTTCCAATGCTAAAATCATTTGAAGGACAAGGCGAATTTCATTTGGCAGGAGAGACCTATCTTAAGAGCGATTATTCTATTAAGGAATCTACCATTCGTGGAGCCGCAGCATTCGAGGGACAGCAACTTACAATTTTGGATACCGAAACTTTTGGCATGATTGCTAGAAAATTACAGTTTGAGAAAAAAACAGTAAATGTTATTGATAGCCTTAGTGTTGAAATGACGCTTTTTAAAGATGAGGTTGATCTATATCCATTTCTGATTGTAATGGACGATTATAAAGCTGTTATTTCGGGGCGCCATACAATGGATAATCGCTTTAAATATCATATTTCAGTAACTGAAACACCATTACCCATTAGGTTAGGGTTAGATATTGGTGGCACCATGGAAGAGTTAGATTATAAGGTTGTGCCTTGTAAGTATAAGCATCTTTACAACCCCAAAAAGCAAGGTGCATTAGAAGAGCGAACTTTACGTCTGAAAAAGCTGATTTCAGAATCGCTTAAAGAAAATGTAAAACCGATTTAATAGAGTTTAGATGTATTTAACCAATTATGAATAATAGTGTATTATTACAACAGTTTGATTTCGATATTGAAATATTTGGGGGGGAATAGATTTAAAGTAAATAAATTGATATAGAAAGGAAGTACAGTTGGCAATAATAATGATGAAGTAAAATATGCCCTAATTGAAGCAATAAACAGGTAATAAACCCAACCTTACCATAAACCTCGTAGAATCTCATATCTACTAGAGTTGGGCAAAAAAGATATAACAAAATAGACTTACTCTACTAAGTCATTGATATAATTAGCCTTTAAATTTAGTACTAAGCACTAAATTTGAAGGCTATTTTTATTAAACTAAATCCCTTATATTTATGAGATAATTCTACTCGTAAAAATTATTGTTATGACAAAAGTTGGAATCATTGGTGCTGGTTTAGGAGGACTTACCTCAGGAGCTCTACTCGCTAAAGCAGGTTACAAAGTAACTATTCTAGAACAACACTACGCTGTTGGTGGTGCTGCTACTGCATTTAAACGCAAAGGCTACACCTGCGAAGTTGGTCTTCACGAAATGGATTCGCTTTACACCGATAAGAATAAAAAGAAAATATTTGAAACTCTAGGTATTTATGACAACATAGACTTTGTTCAAGTTCCTGAATTTTTCAGAACAAAAATGAAAAATCTTGATTTTGTAATGCCCGAGAATACTAAAGATGCCATTTCTGAATTGGTAAAAACATATCCTCAAAGCGAAAAAGAAATCAAGAAGTATTTTACAACTATTGCCAATATCGCCAATGAGATGGGTGGAGTAATTAGAATGAAATGGTGGCAAAAAGCTTTATTTCCTTTTTTATATCCTAACATTTTTAAATATAGAGCAATGTCTACAAAAGATGCTCTTGATGGCATCATAAACAACGAGGAATTGAAAATGCTATTGAATAGCAACATTGGATATTACCACGATTTTGTCGATACCTTTAGTTTCATCTACCATTCTTTAGGTCAGAATTCATACTTCACTGGTGGAGGTTGGTTTATAAAAGGAGGAAGTCAGCAATTATCAAACTATCTATCAAAAGTAATTACCGACAATGGTGGCGAAGTAATAAAGAGTGCAAACGTTACAAAAATCTTCGAAAATAATGGACGAAAAATAATTTCATACACACACAAGAAAACTGAAAAAGAAACTGAAGCCGATATAGTTATTTCCAACACATCGCCAATGCAGACATACAAATTGGCTAATGTTGATTTTGAACCTGTAAAAAAAGTTGTTGGAAATTCTCTTATCACTGTTTACATAGGATTTAAAAATAATGTTAAAAGTATTTACGGCACAAGACCCTACTCTAATTTTTATTTTAAAGAAATAAATAGTGTAGACACTTATCACGAAAATTTAAGAAAAGACATTACAGAAAGGGGATTCATATTTGTAGATTACTCACAAATTGATTCTGACCTTACAACAGACGATAAATCATTTGGAGTATTCTGTTCTGTGGATTACTTAAAAGATTGGGAGAACTTATCGGACGAAGAATACAAAGCAAAAAAGAATAAACTTGCAGAAATATATTTCGATGAACTAGAAAAAGACTATCCAAATATTAGAGACCATGTAGAGTTCTTTGAAGTAGGAACTGCAAGAACTATGAAACACTACCTAAAAACAGAAAATGGTACTGCCTACGGTTTTGCTCCTACTCCCGAACAGTTTCTAAAAAAGCCAATAGTAAAATCAGACTTGATTAATAACTTGTACTTTACAGGATCGTGGGTAATTGGTGGCGGTTTTTCTCCTGCAATTAACTCTGGAGGTTTATGCTACAAACATATTGTTAAGGACTTTCCTTTGGAAAAATAATACATAAAAAAGAGACGCGAAGCATCCCCTTAAAAGAGACGCGAAGCATCGCGTCTCTACGGGGATTTATAAAAATATTATTTTTCTAATTCTGCAAAATATTTGTAAAACAACGGAATTGTTTCAATTCCTTTAAGGTAATTAAATACTCCAAAATGTTCGTTTGGAGAGTGAATTGAATCACTGTCTAATCCGAAACCAATAAGTATAGATTTACTACCTAATTCTTTCTCGAACAAAGCAACAATAGGAATACTCCCTCCCGAACGTGTTGGTATAGAATCTACACCAAATGTATCTTTCAGTGCTTTTGCTGCTGCAACATAACCATTGTTATCAATTGGAGTTACGTATGCATGTCCTCCTCTATTTTCTTGTACTTTTACTTTTACAGATTCAGGTGCCAAACTTCTTAAATAATCTGCTAATTGTTTTGTTGCTTTATTAGGATCTTGTCCTGGAACTAAACGCATAGAAATTTTTGCAAAAGCAGATGAAGCAATTACTGTTTTTGTTCCTTCGCCAGTATATCCTCCCCAAATTCCGTTAACATCTAATGCAGGTCTAATTGTAGCACGCTCAACTGTAGAATAACCTTCTTCTCCTTGAATATCACTTAAATCTAACGCTTTTTTGTAAGCATCTATAGAGAAAGGAGCTTTTGCCATATCGGCACGTTCTTCGGCACTCAATTCAATTACATCATCGTAAAAACCAGGAATTGCAATTTTACCTTTATCATCGTGCAAAGATGAAATCATCCTAGTTAGAACGTTGATAGGGTTTGGTACTGCTCCTCCATAAAGTCCAGAGTGTAAATCTCTGTTTGGTCCAGTTACTTCTATTTCTATATGACCTAGTCCTCGTAATCCTGTAGTAATTGAAGGCTGAGAATTTGAAATCATCCCTGTATCAGAAATCAAAATAACATCGTTACTTAGTTTATCTTGATTACGTTCTACAAACCAACCTAAACTAGACGATCCTATTTCTTCTTCTCCTTCTATCATGAATTTCATGTTACAAGGAAAATCATTCATGCTATTCATTATTTCTAATGCTTTTACATGCATAAATACCTGACCTTTATCGTCACTAGACCCACGTCCGAATATTGCTCCTTCCGGATGAAGTTCTGTCTTTTTTATAATTGGTTCAAATGGATCTGTATCCCAAAGTTCTATCGGGTCTACTGGTTGAACATCGTAATGACCATAAACTAAAACTGTAGGTAACTTTTCGTCTACAAACTTATCACCGTAAACAATTGGAAAACCTGGAGTCTCGCAAATCTCAACATTCTCTGCCCCTGCCAATTCAAGACTCTTTTTAACCTCTTCGGCCGTATGCTGCATGTCTGCTACATGTGCAGGATCTGCACTAATTGAGGGAATGCTAACAATATCAAAAAGCTCTTTTAAAAACCTCTCTTTATTTTTTTCTATATAATCTTTTACTTGATTCATTAAATCTAATTTTAAAGTTGTTGAACAAATGTACTTATTTTCAGTAAGAAAAGGTATAAAAAAAACCTCGCTACTTATGTAACTAGGTTTTAAAGTATTACTTAAAAAATGGATATTCTAATTGAAATAAGTTAGACCAGTTTAAACTAATAATCACCAAATCTGTAGACTAATCCTATATTTAAATCAAGCATTCTTTTTACATATTCTTGACCAACTATAACTCCTTCAGTATTTCTTTTTTCAATAAAGACATTATCACTTAATATAATTTTGTCTATAATGCTTAATGATATTCCTACTTTCCTTATAAAATATGTTGACTTTACTCCTGCTCTAAAGCCATATCCATATTTATTGTCTAGCTTTGAAGTGTATTGGGTTTTTGTTTCGTCATAACTCAAGTACTCCGGATATTTATAATATCCAACATATCCTCCTGCAATTAAATCTATTTCATCTGGTAAAATTATATCTAAAATTTTAACTCCTAAATTATCGCTATTTAAATGACTGAAAATTTTATAGGACATTAAAATAGGCATCTCTAATCCAGAGGAAATACCATCAGCCTCAAATATGTATCTTATACCTGAACTAATACTTACATGATTTTTAAAGCTATACCTATAATCAAAATATATATAACTATCTCCTATAATATGCTCGGTATCCGAAATAGAAGAACCTAAACTTACAGATATACTTCTATATAAATCTAAATCGTACTGAGAGCCTTTAACTCCCATAAAATCTAAGACAGGTTGTGATTGTGAAAATATAAATCCTGAGTAAAAAATAAATAGTATTAGAAATAGTTTTCTCATATTATTAATTAGGTGATTCAGTAAAATTAAAACAAATAAAAAACCATCCAATAAAAATATTAGATGGTTTTAAATATTATGAAAAAAGCAATTATTATTTTGCTTCTTGTGCTTTCAATAATTCTTGCTCAATAACCTGAATCAACTGCTCTTTTGGAAGTGCACCTGGTTGCATCATTGGCTGTCCTTCTTTAGGAATAAAAAGGATAGAAGGAATTGACTTAATACCGAATACAGCAGATAATTCTTGCTCTGCTTCTGTATCAACTTTATAGATATTTATTTTACCAGCAAACTGATCAGAAAGCTCTTCTAAAATTGGAGCTACCATTTTACATGGTCCACACCAGTCAGCATAAAAATCAACGATAGCTGGAAGCTCTCCCTGAAAATCCCATTCTTGTTTAGTTGTGTAATCAAACACATCTTTCTTAAATCCTTCTGTTGTTAACTTAATTGTAGGCATAATAATTTATTTATATTAATATCTTATTTTCTTTATTTGACGATGCAAATGTACAATACCTTACTATCTCCAAAGTAACATTTGATACTTTTTGCAATTTTTTCTGACAAACAGTATTCTATAGCTTACAAACTAAATACAAGTACCTAAAACACAAATACTTACCTAGTAAAGGTTTGCTAAATCTAACCCTCCTATATTACCAGACGACATAAATAAAGCTACTTCTACTTCTGGCAACTTACTATTTACATAATCTTTTAATTCAGTCTCATCATCAAAAAACAATAAATCATCTTTTGCAAAAGCATCTTTTATTTGCTTCTCATTAATTGGCTTCATCCTTTTATTTTCAACAATAACTTTATCAACAAAAACAATAGGATTAGAAACTGTATCTAAGCTACCCTTGTATTGTTTCAAAAATTGCGGATTAAGACTACTATAAGTGTGAAGTTCCAAAACTACAAGCTTATTTTCATAGGCATACCTTTCGCTTACTGCTGATACACTTGCTGCAACTTTAGATGGTGAGTGAGCAAAATCTTTGTAAACAACATGCTCATTATCAGCATAAACTTCCTCTAGCCTACGTGATGCGCCTTTAAAGTTTGAGATAGATTTATAAAATTTATCTTCGCTAATACCCATCTGCATACAAAGTACTTTTGCACCTTCTATATTTTGTAAGTTATGTTTGCCGAATACTTCTAATTTGTATTCTCCAATGTTAGAAATCAAAATATAACTTCCATTTTCTATTTTGTAATTAGGAGTGCAATATGGAATAAATTCAATTTTGGCATCTGAGCTTCCTACTAATGAAACTATATTTTCATCTTCGGTATTATACGCCAACACTCCACCTTCTTCAATTTTATCGATGAATATTTTGAACTGCTCTACGTAATTCTCGAAAGTAGGGAATACATTTATGTGATCCCAAGCAATACCCGTAAGCAATGCGACATTAGGTTTATACAGATGAAATTTAGGGCGTAAATCTAACGCTGACGAAAGGTACTCATCGCCTTCTAGTACAATATATTTATTCTCGTTTGTAAGCTTAACCATAGTTTCGAAACCTTCTAGTTGAGCTCCAACCATATAATCAACCTCAAGATTAAGTTGCTGTACTACATGTAAAACCATAGATGTAATTGTAGTTTTCCCATGCGAACCACCAATTACTACTCTAGTTTTTTCTTTAGACTGATTGTATAAAAACTCAGGATAAGAGTAAATTTTCAGGTTTAAAGCTTGTGCTTTTATCAACTCAGGATTATCGGAATGAGCGTGCATACCAAGTACAATTGCCTCAATATCTTCTGAAATATTATTTTCATCCCATCCCATTTTATCAGGTAGAAGTCCATACTTTTTCAACCTTCCTCTAGAAGGTTCAAAAATAATATCATCGGAACCTGTTATATTATTTCCTTCTTTGCTAAGGGCAATTGCTAAATTATGCATTGCACTACCTCCTATAGATATAAAGTGTATTCTCATCTTTTTTTATATTTTTAATCGAAATAAATATAAAGTAAGTGTAAGTATTTAATTCGTTTTATTCAACAAAAAAACTCCTAATAATTAGGAGTTTTTTTATATAATCTTTGCTTAAGCCTTGTTCTTTTAGACCTCTTAACAAATTCTTCAGTTGGATATCTTGGATATTCTGGACGTAAAAATTCTAAAGGTCTAACC
>JADGDT010000081.1:0-1898 GCA_016744755.1 Ichthyobacteriaceae bacterium
AAAAATTTAAAGAAAATGGCAAATTTAAAAGACTCAACAAAATCATTACACAGCGGACACGATGTAAAAGCAACAGCTGGAACTAGAGCTGTTCCTATTTACCAAACATCGTCGTACGTATTTAACAATGCTGAACATGCTGGAAATCTTTTTGCATTGAAAGAGCCTGGATTTATTTACACACGATTAAACAATCCTACTAACGATATTTTGGAACGTAGATTGGCAGATATCGATGGTGGTATTGGTGCGTGTGTTTTTGCATCGGGAACTTCGGCAATTACTACAACATTGTTGACCTTGCTTAAAGCTGGCGACCATATTGTAGCATCTTCTGCTTTGTATGGAGGTACAATTACTCTCCTTAGTGTTTTACTACCTCGTTTCGGAATTACAACAACGTTTGTTGATGCACTGAATACCGATGAATTAGAATCTGCAATTACAGATAGTACAAGAGCTGTTTTCTTGGAAACCATTGGAAACCCTGGCTTAGATGTAGCTGATTTTGATACTATTTCTGAAATTGCTCATAAGAATAATATTCCTGTAATAGTTGATAATACTGTTGCCACTCCACTGCTATTTAAACCTATTGAACACGGAGCTGACATAGTTATTTATTCTCTTACAAAGTATATTGGCGGACACGGTACAAGTTTGGGAGGAGCTGTTGTTGATGCTGGTAAATTTAACTGGTCAAATGGAAAATTTCCTGAATTTACTGAGCCGTCTGCAGGTTATCACGGATTGGTTTACCACGATGCTTTAGGCGAAGCGGCATTTATTGCAAAACTACGTTTAGAAGGTTTAAGAGATATTGGAGGTGCATTAAGTCCTTTTAATTCTTTCGATATTATTCAAGGTTTGGAAACTCTATCTTTAAGAATTGAGAAGCACTCTACAAACGCACTGAAAGTTGCTAAATGGTTGGAGTCTAATAATGCTATTTCTAATGTTAATTACCCAGGATTAGAATCTCACTCTAGCTACAAAAATGCTCAGAAATATTTACCAAAAGGTCAGAGTGGATTAATTAGCTTTGAACTTAAAGGAGGGTTTGAATCTGCTAAAAGTGTAGTTGATAACGTAGATATTATTTCGTTACTTGCCAATATTGGAGATACTAAAAGTTTAATTATTCACCCAGCATCTACTACTCATCAACAGCTATCAGACGAAGCTCAACTAAAAGGCGGAGTGACAAAAGGTTTGATAAGACTATCGGTAGGAATAGAAGCTGTAGAAGACATTATTGCTGATTTGGAGCAAGCAATAAACTTGGTTTAACTGTGTAATTGTTGAGCTGTTGAACTGAAAAAATGTTTAACTGTGTAAGTGTTTAACTGTTTAATTGAAAAAGTGTTTAACTGTTGAATTGTGTAACTGTGTAACTGTGTAACTGTGTAACTGTGTAACTAATCAATTAAACAACTCAACAGTTAAACGATTAAACAAAATTTAACCTAAATATTATGTATACTTATTCGTTTGAAAAATTAGATGTTTGGCAGAAGTCGAAGAGTTTTTCTGTATTAATTTATAAGATAACAAAAGACTTTCCTTCCGACGAAAAATTTGGCATAACTAATCAATTAAGGCGTACTTCAGTTTCTATAGCTTCAAATATCGCGGAAGGTATTTCTAGAATATCATACAAAGAACAAGCACGATTCTCGGAGATTGCTTTTGGGAGCTTAATGGAAGTTTTAAACCAGATTATCATTTCAAAAGAATTAGGTTATATAGAAAAAGATATTTACGAAACGATAAGAATTGATGTTGATGAGATTAGTAACAAGCTAAATGCTTTGAAAAAAGCGCAAATTAGTAGGATTAGATAAGGTGTTGAACTGTTTAATTGATAAATTGTTTAACTGAAAATATAATTATTAAAC
>JADGDT010000081.1:1998-5518 GCA_016744755.1 Ichthyobacteriaceae bacterium
ATTAAACGATTAAACAACATTGAATTCAATAGTTAAACAGTATCATTTAACTCATTCAATTTTCACTGAGAAAGTAGCTCTCAATTAAACAGTTACACAATTAAACAAATAAACAATAATGTTAAAATATATAACTCTAAAGAACATAACAACAAAGTCGGGGGTTTCGATTCCTGAGATAACTTTGAGTTACGAAGTTTTTGGAGATGAGAATGCACTAAGTATCAATGGTATTTTGGTAATTCATGCACTTACAGGTAGCTCACATGTTGGTGGCGATGATGGTTGGTGGACAAATATTGTTGGGGCAGGAAAGTCTATAAATACTTTGAAGCATCCTGTTATTGCTTTTAATGTTCCTGGCAACGGTTTTGATGGAGTTTTGTTAGATGAGTTCGATAAATTTAATGCTGGTGATATTGCAGATCTTTTTGCTCTAGCTCTTAGAGCATTGAAAATAGAAAGACTTTTTGCGGTAATTGGCGGTTCTCTAGGAGGAGGAATTACTTGGCATCTTGCATCGCAATATCCGCAGTTATTCAAAAAAGTTATTCCTTTTGCTACTCACTATCAAGCTTCTGATTGGGTAATTGGAATGTCTAAAATTCAGCGTGAATTACTTAAAATAGAAAAAGACCCTGTACAGACAGCTCGTAAAATGGCAATGTTGTTTTACCGCACTCCTGAGTCTTATCAGAATAAATTTGAAAGGACAAAAATAGAAAAAGGAGGTGCTTATAATGTTGATACTTACCTCGATTATCAGGGTGAAAAATTAAAAGATAGATTTGCACTTGAGGCTTACCGTGCTATGAATTACATTATGGCAACTATAGATATTGCCTACCGTAGCACACTTGCCGAAGCAATTGCAAATATAGACGCAGAGGTTCATATTGTTGGTGTAAGTAGCGATTTATTATTTACAGCTAAAGAGGCAAAATCAGCATATAAAAATCTATTAAAAGCAGACAAGAAAGTGTTCTATCACGAAATTGATTCTATACACGGGCATGATGCTTTTTTAATAGAAAACAATCAGTTAGAAGGTATATTAGAGCAGGTTTTTAAAGATAATAAGCAAAAAAATAAAGAAGAAGAAAAGGTGAAGGTATTAAAATTTGGAGGCCGTTCTTTGGCAAATAGCAGTATAGGTAATGTTTTAGATATTATTGAAAAAGAAGCTGTTCATAAAAAAGTTTACACTGTGCTTTCTGCTAGAGGCTCAGCTACCGATAAGTTAGAAAACTTATTAGAATCGGCAAGAAAACAAGAAGATTGTGCTGTTGATTTCGAAGCTTTCAAACAAGAGCAGGTGGCACTTTTAGATGGCAATAATCTGTTAGAACAATATTTTATTGAGATTCAGAAAATACTTGATGGAATAAGATTAATTGGCGATTACAGTACTCCTCTAAAAGATAGATTTCTAGCTTATGGAGAGTTAATGTCGGTAATTGTTGTAAAATATCTTCTTGAAAAAAGAGGCTTAACTTCTGCAATTCACAATGTGCAAAATTGGTTAAAGACTGATGATACTTTTGGGAATGGACATGTTTTAAAATCTGTTTCAGAAGACCTTTTCAAAAAAGAAAATATAGAACGTGAAGATGTTCAAGTTGAGTTAGTTTCTGGATTTATTGCATCTAACCTCGAAGGAAAAACAACTACTCTAGGTAGAAACGGAAGTAATTACACTGCCGCTTTATTAGCCAATTTTCTTAATGCCGAAGAGCTACAAAATTGGACTCATGTTGATGGGATTTTCTCGGCAAATCCAACTTTAGTTTCCAATGCAAAACAAATAGAATTGCTTTCGTACAACGAGGCAAACGAGCTTGCAAACTTTGGAACAGAAATACTTCATGCTAAAACAATTATACCTCTAATTGAGAAAAATATTCCTCTTAGAATTTTAAATACTTTAGATTCTAGAAATAAAGGAACTTTAATTACTAAGGAAGGAAATGGTAGCGGTGTAAAATCGGTAACGGTACTAAAAGAAGTTGCACTAATTAGTTTAACTGGTCGTGGTTTGTTAGGAACAATTGGTATTGATGGTAGAATATTTGGTGTGTTGATGCACAACCATATTTCTATTCGTAATATTTCCCAAGCTTCATCAGAACGTGGTATTGGTTTTATTGTTGATTTAGCCGATTCAGATAAAGCTGTTGAATTACTTAGGGAAGAATTCGACAAGGAGATTTACAGAAAAGATATTAATCAGATTCATGCTCGTAAAGATGTGGACGTAGTTTCGGTTATTGGAAATTACCTTGATTATTTCGATAAAGTTTTCCTTGCATTGAAACGTAACTTGTTAGAACCAATTTTGTTTAACAACTCAATTAATGGCAATAATATTTCTATAGTTATTTCTGACTCTCAAACTCGTAAAGCAGTAAATGTAATACACTCACATATTTTCGGAACAGAGAAAACATTGAATGTAGTTGTATTCGGAAAAGGACTTGTGGGAGGAACATTAATAAATCAGATAAACGATTCTAGAAAAATACTTTGCGAAAAGCGTAATACAAAAATATCAGTATTTGCAGTAGCCGATTCAAAACGAGTTTTATTAAACTCTAACGGAATCGACAAAAATTGGCATGATGATTTAGCCAAGGTTAAAGAAGGCTACGAAATTGAAGATATTATTAAATATGCTGAAGAAAACCATCTAGAAAATCTTGTTTGTGTTGATACAACAGCATCAAAAGACTTTGTAGAGAACTACCTGACTTTTGTAGAAAACGGTTATGATTTAGTTTCGGCAAACAAAATTGCAAATACTCTTAGCTATGATTTTTACACAGAATTAAGAGATAGGTTAAAGCACAACCGAAAGAAATATTTATACGAAACAAACGTTGGAGCTGGATTACCTTTGGTAGATACAATTAGTCAGTTGCACCACTCGGGTGATAAAATCAAGAAAATACGTGGAGTATTCTCTGGATCGTTGAGTTATATTTTCAACAATTACTCTATTTCTAATAAAAAATTCTCGGATATTTTACTCGAAGCAAAGGACAAAGGTTACACTGAGCCAGATCCAAGAGAAGATTTATCGGGTAACGATGTTGGTAGAAAACTACTAATTTTAGCTCGTGAAATTGATATGAAAAATGAATTTTCTGAAGTTAAAATAAACAATCTTATCCCCAAAGAATTACAAGAAGTTACTTCTGATGAATTCTTTGCAAACTTAGATTTATTGGATAAGAAATTTGATAAAATAAAATCAGAAAAGAAAGATGATGAGGTTCTACGTTATGTAGGAGAGCTAAACGACAAAGGAGAGCTCTCGGTAAATTTAGTAAAATTCTCTAAAAGCTCAAGTCTAGGACAAATAAAAGGAGCAGATTCAATATTCGAAATATACACCGAATCTTATGGAGATGAACCTTTGGTAATTCAAGGTGCTGGAGCTGGAGCAGCAGTAACGGCACGAGGAGTTTATGGCGATTTAATGAAGCTAGTTTAAGGTTATTACGCCTTTGGCGTGGTTTAT
>JADGDT010000081.1:5618-15060 GCA_016744755.1 Ichthyobacteriaceae bacterium
CTAAAGGCAAAATAAAAACCCAAGGTTCGAAGAACCAATAAACAGGCAACGCAGTTGCCATAAACACGTTGCAGAAACATCAAGTTTAAACATTTTGCCTAAAGGCAAAATAAAACCAAAGGTGCGTAAGCACCAATCAACAGGTAACGCAGTTACCATAAACACGTTGTGAAAATGAACAAGTACGACATAAGAGAAGAACTAAAAAAACGTCGATTAATACTCGATGGAGCAATGGGAACTATGATTCAGCAGTACAATTTTACTGAAGAAGATTTTCGTGGCGATAGATTTAAAGATTGGAAACAACCTTTGAAAGGAAATAACGATTTCTTAATTATCACTCAGCCTGAGGCTATAAAAGAAATTCACCGTAAATATTTTGATGCTGGTGCAGATATTGCCGAAACAAATACTTTTTCAAGTACAACAATTGGCCAGGCCGATTATGGAACTGAAGAATTTGTTTATGAGTTGAATTTAAAAGGAGCACAATTAGCTCGCGAGGCTGCCGACGAATTTACTACATCTGACAAACCTCGATTTGTTGCAGGTTCAATAGGCCCAACAAATCGTACAGCTAGTTTATCGCCAGATGTAAATGATCCTGGAAAACGTAATGTAACCTACGATGAATTGGTAGAGGCATACTGTGAACAAGTACGTGGGTTGATGGATGGAGGTAGCGATTTATTGTTGATAGAAACAATTTTTGATACTTTGAACGCTAAAGCAGCAATGTTTGCATGCGAAACAGTTTTCGAAGAAAAAGGAGTAAAACTTCCATTAATGATTTCTGGTACTTTAACGGATTCTAGCGGTAGAACTTTATCAGGACAAACAGCCGAGGCTTTCTTGATTTCAGTTTCTCACATGGATTTATTAAGCATAGGACTTAACTGTGCTTTCGGAGCAAAAGATATGGAGCCACATATTCATGAGTTAGCAAAGAAATCGGAATTTATGATTAGTGCCCATCCAAATGCGGGTTTACCAAATGCTTTTGGAGAATACGACGAAAGTCCCGAAGAAATGGCTAGCCAGATTACAGGTTTTTTAAAAGAATCAAAACTTGGAATTATTGGTGGTTGTTGTGGAACGACTCCAGAGCATATTAGAGCAATTGCTGAGAAAGTAAACGAAGAAGTTTATTAACCACAAAGTAGCACCAAGGAAAGCACAAAGAAACACAAAGACTTTGTGACCTTTGAGAAATTACTTTGTGAACTTAGTGGTTAAAAATAAATAGAAATGGATTCAGGAAATATAAAAAGGAGATCATTAAAGCTAGCAGGTTTAGAACCGCTGGTAGTTGATGAACATACAAACTTCATAAATATAGGTGAACGCTGCAATGTTGCAGGTTCTCGTAAATTTCTTCGATTGATAAAAGAGGAGAAGTTTGAAGAAGCATTAACCATTGCTCGTCATCAAGTTGAAGGTGGAGCGCAAATTTTAGATGTGAATATGGATGATGGATTAATTGATGGTAAAGAAGCCATGGTTAATTTCTTAAATCTTATAGCGTCTGAACCAGATATTTCTAAAATCCCAATTATGATTGATAGCTCTAAATGGGAAATTATCGAGGCTGGATTAAAATGTGTTCAAGGAAAATCTGTAGTAAATTCTATTTCACTTAAAGCAGGTAAAGATGAATTTGTGCGACAAGCTCATCTTATAAAAAAATATGGAGCGGCTACGGTGGTTATGGCTTTCGACGAAGATGGTCAGGCAGATACTTACCAACGAAGAATAGACATTTGTAAAAGGTCTTACGATATTTTGGTTGATGAAGTTAATTTCAAACCAGAGGATATTATTTTCGACCCAAATATTTTCCCTGTTGCTACGGGTATGGAAGAGCACCGCAAAAGTGGCACCGATTTTTTTAAAGCAACAAAATGGATAATGGAAAATTTGCCCCATTGTAATGTTTCTGGTGGAGTATCAAATATTTCATTTTCTTTTAGAGGAAACAATACTGTTAGGGAGGCAATGCACTCATCCTTTTTATACCACGCAGGTAAGGCAGGTATGAAATTCGGAATTGTAAATCCATCTATGTTGGAGATTTACGACGATATTGACAAGGAGCTTTTAGAAAAAGTAGAGGATGTTCTTTTAGATAGAAGAGAAGAGGCTACAGATATTTTGGTTGATTTTGCCGAAACAGTAAAAGGATCGAAAAAGAAAGATATAGAAATTGCTGAGTGGAGAAACTTTACTCCTTACGAAAGGGTTCAGCATGCATTGGTAAAAGGAAATACTGAATTTATTGTTGAAGATATAGAACTTGTTCGTCAGCAACACAACGAGGCTTTAGATGTAATTGAAGGTCCGTTGATGGATGGGATGAACAAAGTAGGTGTCTTATTTGGCGATGGAAAAATGTTCTTACCCCAAGTTGTAAAATCAGCAAGGGTAATGAAAAAAGCTGTTTCATACTTAGAGCCTTACTTAGAAGAAGAAAAAGATGAAAATGCCCCAGCAGTTGGTAGAGTTTTACTTGCAACTGTAAAAGGAGATGTTCATGATATTGGTAAAAATATTGTAAAAGTAATTTTAGAATGTAATAGTTATGAGGTTATAGACCTTGGCGTTATGATCCCTAACGATAAAATAATTGAAGCTGCAATTGCAAATAAAGTTGATATAATTGGAGTTAGTGGTTTAATAACTCCTTCTTTAGAAGAGATGTCTGATCTAGCGAAAATGATGAAAGAAAAAGGTTTAGACCTTCCTCTAATTATTGGAGGAGCAACAACATCTAAAGCACATACGGCTGTTAAAATAGATCCTAATTACAATAATGCAGTTGCTTATGTAATTGATGCTTCTAGATCTATACAAACTGTATCTGAATTAATTCATCCAGAAAGAAAAAAGGTATACGCACAAAATCTTAAAGACGAATATGCCAAAGTTAGGGAGGGTTACGAAAAACGCAGACAAGCAAAAAAATATGTAAGTATAGAAAAGGCTAAACAGAATTCTGGTAAAATTGATTTCTCTGGTTATGAAGTTGTAAAACCTCGCTACGAAGGCGCAAGCAATACAGTTCATTTAAGCTTAAATGATTTAAGAGAATATATAGATTGGACTCCCTTCTTTAAAACTTGGGATTTACACGGTAAATATCCTGCAATTCTTACTGATGAAAAAGTTGGAGTAGAAGCAACAAAATTATTTGCCGATGCCAATGCAATGTTGGATATAATAATTGAAAAGTATTTATTGAAAGCAAGAGCAGTTTTTGGTATTTATCCTGCAAGTAGTGATGGAGAAGTTGTAGAGCTGAAAGTTGAAAGCTTAAAGCTCAAAGGAAATCAAACTTCTAACTTAGAGCTTCCAGCTTCGAGTTTTATATTTCCAAGACAACAAAAAGAGAAAAAAGAAGGATTAAAATATAATTCACTTGCTGATTTTATAGCTCCACTTAAAGAAGGAAAAACACAAGATTATTTAGGAATGTTTGCTGTAACAGCAGGTATAGGAGCAAAAGAATTATCTGATTCATATTTAGCAAAAAATGATGATTATAATTCTATAATGGTAAAAGCTTTAGCAGATAGATTTGCCGAGGCAGGAGCAGAATTTTTACATCATGAAATACGTACAAACTATTGGGGATACAACAAAGATGAGAGTTTAACAAAGCAAGATATAATCGATGAAAAATATGTAGGTATTAGACCCGCACCAGGATATCCTGCATGCCCTTATCACAAGGATAAAGAAGCCATTTTTGAGATACTTGATGTTACTACAAAAACTGGAATTGAGTTAACTGAGAGTTATGCAATGTACCCAGCTGCATCAGTTTCTGGTTTCTATTTTGCACATCCAAAAGCTAAGTATTTTGGAGTAGGAATGATAGGGAAAGATCAAGTAAAAAGAATAGCTGAACTCAGTGGACAAACAATTGAAGAGGTTGAGAGGTTGTATTCTTCGAGCTTAAACTATTAATATTTGTTTAACTGTTTAATTGAGTAATCGTTTAATTAAGCGATTACTCAATCTCCATCAGTTAAACAATTCAACAAAACTAGACAATGAAAGTAACAGAACACATAGAAAAAGCAAAAGGAGAAACACTTTTCTCCTTAGAGATTCTACCGCCATTGAAGGGGCAGAGTATGAAAGATATTATTACCAATTTAGATCCTCTAATGGGATTTAACCCTGCGTTTGTAGATGTAACTTATCATCGTGAAGAGGTGGTTTATGATGAGCTACCAAATGGACTTTTACAAAAGCGAAATATTAGAAAACGTCCTAGTACTGTGGCAATTTCTACAGCTATACAACACAGATATAATGTTGATGCTGTGCCTCATTTATTAGCAGGTGGTTTCAACAAAGACGAAACTGAAAATGCATTAATAGAAATGGATTTCTTAGGTATTGAAAGTGTTTTAGCTTTACGTGGCGATGCTGCCCATGGCGAAACTTATTTTAAGGCTCTAAAAGATGGACATGAATATGCCGAAGGAGTTGTAAAGCAAATTGACGATTTAAATAACGGGAAGTATCTTGACGATAAAATGGAGAATGCACATGCTACAAATTTTTGTATTGGAGTAGCTGGTTATCCCGAAAAACATATGGAGTCTCCCAATATTGAAACTGATTTGGAATACCTAAAAGCAAAGGTAAATGCTGGTGCCGATTATATAGTTACACAAATGTTTTTCGACAATAAAAAATTTTTTGACTTTGTAGATTCTTGTAGAAAAAAGGGAATTAATATTCCAATTATTCCAGGTATAAAGCCCCTTTCTACAAAGAGTCAGTTGAGGTTATTACCTCACCGTTTTAGTTTAGATATTCCTTGCGATCTTAAACGCGAAGTTGATAAATGTAAAGACAATAAGGAAGTACGTCAATTAGGAGTAGAATGGGCAATTGAACAATCAAAAGAATTGAAAGTGGCAGGTGTTCCTACATTACACTACTACACTATGGGTAAGTCAGATAATATTCAGAAAATTGCTAAGGCTATTTTTTAGTATTTTTTATCATCGGATGATTTTATTATACAATATATCTAATGGTGCAATTACCTTCAGTTGACTTATAATTACTATTATATAAATAAACCTTGTAACGAATCAATACACAAATCGGGGAGACTAAATTGATAAACTAATTATCTTCGCAAAAAATAAATTTGCCAAAGGTGGTTCTGGTGCTATAGTTGCAATTATAAAAGGAACTAAGTCAAAAGATATAATAAAGATAATAAACACTATTCCTATTTCCAGAAGGAAGATGGTGAAAGAGATTACTCTTGATATGGCTGGAAGTATGAATCTTATTGCAAAAAAGTGCTTTCCTAAGGAAACTATAGTAATAGATAGATTTCACGTTCAAATGCTTGCTTCTGATGCTGTTCAAGAGCAAAGAATCAAACTTAGATGGAAAGCAATAGATATGGAAAATGATGCCATAAGTGAAGCTAAGAAACTAAAGCAGAAGTTCTATCCTTATACTTTTAGTAATGGTGATACTAGAAAACAATTACTAGCAAGAAGTAGATTCTTATTATTTAAATCGTCTACAAAATGGACAAAATTACAGTCACAAAGGGCTGAAATACTTTTTAAAGAATACCCAACAATACAAGAGACTTACCAACTGGCTCAAAAACTATCGTATATATTTGAAAACAACACAGATAAAAATGTTGCTAGAGTCAAATTAGCTAAATGGTATAATGATGTTGAAGCATCAGGGTATAAAGCATTCAATACCATATCTAAGTCAATATATCACCATTATGAGAATATATTAAACTACTTCAACAACAGAAGCACAAACGCATCTGCGGAATCGTTTAATGCTAAAACAAAAGATTTTAGAAGACAGTTTAGAGGCGTAAGAGACATCCCTTTTTTCCTGTTTAGACTTTGTAAATTATACGCTTAATTTGTAGCCCTCCCCCCGAAAGTTGCATTGATCCATCATTAATTTTAATAAACCGTAGGTGCAATGCCCCACCACCAGATACCGCAGGTATCATAACCAGCAAAGCATAAACTTTTACAAACAAAAAAAATCCTCAATCAACTAAATGATTGAGGATTAATAAAGATTATTGCTATTGATATTTGCCTACGCAAAAGCTAGGGCTAAATATGTCACAAAAAAAACTCTTATCTAAAAAAAGATAAGAGTTTTGAAGATTGGCAGCGACCTACTTTCCCGCCCTTTCGGGGAGTATCATCGGCGCAGTTTGGCTTAACTTCTCTGTTCGGAAAGGTAAGAGGTGTTCACAAACGCTATAGCCACCAAAAATTGTTTTCAATTTTCAATTTACAATTCTCAATCTACAATCTTTTATAACTGTTAATTGATAATTGTACATTGGTAATTGATTATCAACACACAAAGAAGAAAAATATAAGTAAAATACACATTACAAAAGCTACGGGTTATTAGTATTACTCGACTAGTATATTACTACACTTACATCTGTAACCTATCAACGTGGTAGTCTCCCACGACCCTTTAAAGAAATCTAATCTTGTGGTGGGTTTCGCGCTTATATGCTTTCAGCGCTTATCCACTCCAGACGTAGCTACTCTGCGATGCAGCTGGCGCCACAACAGATACACCAGAGGTCTGTCCATCCCGGTCCTCTCGTACTAGGGACAGAGCCACTCAAATTTCTAACGCCCACAATAGATAGAGACCGAACTGTCTCGCGACGTTCTGAACCCAGCTCGCGTGCCACTTTAATGGGCGAACAGCCCAACCCTTGGGACCTTCTCCAGCCCCAGGATGTGACGAGCCGACATCGAGGTGCCAAACCCCCCCGTCGATATGAGCTCTTGGGGGAGATCAGCCTGTTATCCCCGGAGTACCTTTTATCCTTTGAGCGATGGCCCTTCCATGCGGAACCACCGGATCACTATGCTCTACTTTCGTACCTGGTCGACTTGTCAGTCTCACAGTCAAGCACCCTTATGCCATTGCACTCTACGCACGGTTACCAAGCGTGCTGAGGGTACCTTTAGAAGCCTCCGTTACTCTTTTGGAGGCGACCACCCCAGTCAAACTACCCGTCAAGCAGTGTCCCCCCTTTAGGGGGTTAGACTTCAAATAAGCAAAGGGTGGTATTTCAACAGCGATTCATCAACTCCTTGCGAAGCCAAATCAATATCTCCCACCTATCCTACACATTACTTATCCGAAACCAATACTAAACTGTAGTGAAGGTTCACGGGGTCTTTTCGTCCCATTGCGGGTAATCGGCATCTTCACCGATACTACAATTTCACCGAGCTCATAGCTGAGACAGTGCCCAGATCGTTGCACCATTCGTGCAGGTCGGAACTTACCCGACAAGGAATTTCGCTACCTTAGGACCGTTATAGTTACGGCCGCCGTTTACTGGGGCTTCAATTCATTGCCTCGATGTAAACATCTAACAACTCCTCTTAACCTTCCAGCACCGGGCAGGTGTCAGACCCTATACTTCGTCTTTCAACTTCGCAGAGTCCTATGTTTTTGATAAACAGTCGCCTGGGCCTTTTCACTGCGGCCAGTGTTTCCACTGGCGCCCCTTCTCCCGAAGTTACGGGGCGATTTTGCCTAGTTCCTTAGCTATGAATCTCTCGAGCACCTTAGAATTCTCATCCCGATCACGTGTGTCCGTTTACAGTACTGGTCGTGTATACCTGTAGCTTAGCAGGTTTTCTTGGCAATCTTTACCTCTACTATCAGCGCTGCCGAAGCTTTGCTGTACTATCTCATCTCAGCTAGTCGGGCGTACTTAACTACCCAACCAATACCTAAATGATTCAACGAACTATTCCGTCAGTTCGCGAGAGTTTCAATATTGCGTCACTGCATCGCAGTATACACGAGTTGCAGAATATTAACTGCATGTCCATCGACTTCCCCATTCGGGTACGCCTTAGGTCCAGACTAACCCTAGGCCGATTAGCGTTGCCTAGGAAACCTTGATCTTTCGGTGTGCGGGTTTCTCGCCCGCATTATCGTTACTTATTCCTACATTTGCTTTTCTGTACGCTCCACTCACCATTACCAGTGAGATTCTACGCGGAACAGAATGCTCCCCTACCAGATAGACTGATGTCTAAATCCATAGCTTCGGTGATATATTTATGCCCGATTATTATCCATGCCGAATCGCTCGACTAGTGAGCTGTTACGCACTCTTTAAATGAATGGCTGCTTCCAAGCCAACATCCTAGCTGTCTATGCAATTCAACCGCGTTTTGTCAACTTAATATATACTTGGGGACCTTAGCTGATGGTCTGGGTTCTTTCCCTCTCGGACATGGACCTTAGCACCCATGCCCTCACTGCGGAATATCATTTATTAGCATTCGGAGTTTGTCAGGACTTGGTAGGTGGTGAAACCCCCGCATCCAATCAGTAGCTCTACCTCTAATAAACTTTTTTCCACGCTGCACCTAAATGCATTTCGGGGAGTACGAGCTATTTCCCAGTTTGATTGGCCTTTCACCCCTACCCACAGGTCATCTGAACACTTTTCAACGTATATCAGTTCGGTCCTCCACTCTGTGTTACCAGAGCTTCAACCTGCCCATGGGTAGATCACTGGGTTTCGCGTCTACTACTGCTAACTAATTCGCCCTATTCAGACTCGCTTTCGCTACGGCTTACGCACCTGAAGTGCTTAACCTTGCTAACAACAGTAACTCGTAGGATCATTATGCAAAAGGCACGCCGTCACAAAACAATAAATTGCTCGCTCCGACCGCTTGTAGGCGTACGGTTTCAGGGTCTTTTTCACTCCCTTATTCAGGGTTCTTTTCACCTTTCCCTCACGGTACTTGTTCACTATCGGTCTCTCAGGAGTATTTAGCCTTACCGGATGGTCCCGGTGGATTCAGACAGGGTTTCTCGTGCCCCGCCCTACTCAGGATTCCACTATCAATTAATCAATATTACATATACGGGACTATCACCCTCTTTGGTTTAACTTTCCAGTTAATTCTACTTCTATGATCATCAAATGTCGTGGTCCTACAACCCCCATTAGTCCGTAAACTAATCGGTTTGGGCTAATCCCCGTTCGCTCGCCGCTACTAGGGGAATCACTTTTGTTTTCTCTTCCTCCGGTTACTTAGATGTTTCAGTTCACCGGGTTCGCCTGCATTAATGCATGACTAGTCTTCAACTAGCCGGGTTGCCCCATTCGGAAATCTTGGTCTAGTATGGATATTTGCTCCTTAACCAAGCTTATCGCAGCTTATCACGTCCTTCTTCGCCTCTGAGAGCCTAGGCATCCGCCATACGCCCTTATTTACTTTTTATAATGATTCTATGTAAACACAATGCTTGCGCATCACATCTACAAAACTTCGTTGTCTTACAACAACACTTTTGTATTCTACTCGTATTTTCTTCTTCAGTATGTCAATGAACTTTTCTTCTCAAACTA
>JADGDT010000208.1 GCA_016744755.1 Ichthyobacteriaceae bacterium
CCAAGATCATTATTTACACGATGGCTACGTTAAGGACAATAAACTATATGGGTGTGCCGATAAAAACGGCTATTTCGTAATTGTTGATGTAGCAGATAAGTTCAATCCAAAAGATGTTGTTACTAGCGAAACTCCAAACCGTACAACACACAATGCTTGGCTTAGTGACGATGCTAAAACATTGTTTACTACAGACGAAAGAATATCAGCATACATTACTTCTTTTGATGTTTCTAATCCTGATAATATTAAGCAGCTAGATATGGTTAGATCTAGATATTCCGATAAGTCTATTCCGCATAACACTGTTGTTAATGGCGATTTTCTAATTTCTTCATACTATGCGCAAGGAATACAAATTGTAGATGCTAGTTATCCTGATAATTTGATTGAGGTAGGTCGTTTCGATACTACTCCCGAAGATAAAGCTGAATTTAACGGAGCATGGGGTGTTTATCCATATTTGCCATCGGGTAATATTTTAGTTTCTGATACTGAGCAAGGTTTATTTATTCTGAAACCAACTTATCACAAAGCTTCCTACTTGGAAGGTATAGTTAAAGATGAATCGACAAACGGAACTATATATAATGCAGAAATAGAGATTATTGACGAAGGAAATATTTCGTTTAGTAACTATACTGGTAATTTCAAAAGTGGAACAGCCAATGAGGGAATTTACGAATTAGTGATTAAAAAAGTAGGATACGAAACTTTAACTACCGAAATTGTTTTAAAAGAAGGTCAGATTTTAAACCAGGAATTTAAGTTAAAGAAAGAATCACTTTCAATAGAAGACGAGTTGTTAAGCGAGATAAATGTTTATCCAAATCCTTTCAAAGATTTCTTGCAAGTAGATTATAGCTTTAGAGATAATTTACAATCAACGGCTCATTTGATACTGACAAATATTAAGGGTCAAGAGATTTATAGACTAGATATTAATAGTAAAGAAGGAAGTTTGTTGCTAGATAAAGATATTGATACAGGAGTTTATTTTGTACGGATTTTTAACGGCACAAAAATGTCTAGGGTAGTTAGAGTTGTGAAGGAGTAGTTTTTTATTGTAATTTTGTGAAAAGTAAAATAGATATGGATATTCAGACTGCAAAATTGGAATTAATGCAATTGTTATTACAGACACAGAAAGAAAGCTTGTTAAAAAAGCTCAAAGATGTTTTTGATGAAGAGCAGGTTGATTGGTCTCAAGATTTATCAAAAGAAGAGCAAGAAGAAATTGAATTGGGTTTGCTTCAGGCAGGTGATGGAAATTTAAAATCAAATGCATCAGTAATGAGGCATTTTGAAAAATGGCATTAAAAATTGTTTGGACAGATCAAGCTGAAAAAGGTTTATTACGAGTTATAGAATACTTGAATGAACAATGGACAGTAAAGGAGATTATTAATCTAGAGAAAAATATAGAGAATTTGTTATCTCGTATCAGTAAATATCCCGAGATATATCCTGTTGCTTCAAGATATAAAAATGTCCATAAAGGTCTAGTGGATAAGAATAATTACATAATCTACAGGATTAACTCAAGTAAAAAAATCATTGAAATAATTAATTTTAGAGGAACTAAGCAGAAACCAACATTCTAATCACTAAATATCCCTCAAAGAATATCCCATACCTATAACAGTCTGAATTAATTTTATATCGAAATTCTTATCAATTTTTTTACGAAGGTAGTTTACGTAAACATCTACTACATTTGTTCCTGCATCAAAATTTATATCCCAAACATTTTCTAAAATCTCAACTCTATTTAATACTTTGTTTTTGTTTTTTATAAAAAATTCTAAAAGTGTGAATTCTTTGGCTGTTAGAGTTATTTCTGTATTATTTCTGGTTACAGTTTTAGAGTCTAAATTCATTTCAATATCAGCCACCTTCAATACATTTGTAGTTGTATTTTCTTTTATCTCTTTTCTTCGCGAAACAGCTCTAAGTCTAGCCAGTAGTTCTCCAAATTTAAAAGGTTTTGTAAGATAATCATCAGCCCCAGAATCTAAACCTTCAATAATATCGTTGCTTTGGTCTAGAGCAGACAGCATAATTACAGGAATGTGAATATCTAGTTCGTTTCTAAGTTTTTTCACAGCTTCAAATCCATTCATACCTGGCATTATAACATCCATAAGAATAATGTCGAACTTATTAGCCGAAGCAAGTCTTAATCCCATCTGACCATCAAATGCAACCTGTACTTTATAACCACTTTCTTCTAATCCTTGCTTAATGAATGAAGATACTTTTACTTCATCTTCTACTACTAAAATATTCATATTTATTGTATGATTTTTTTCAAAGATAAATCAATTGTTTGATCTTTCTATCAGAAAAATAATGTTCAACTTTTAACTTTGACCTTTCAGTTTTGAGCTCTTTGTTAAATTCCCAATAAATCCTTGAATTTTTTGAAAGCTACCTTATTACTCTCCAAATTCTTAGCATTTAGAATTTGTTCTTTTTCTATTGAAGTTAGATGCCACGAAAGTGAAACACCTTCTTCTTTTTCGAAGAGATTAAAAGAAACCATGTCAACATCAAAATCCATATTTGAAAAAGCATACTCTCTCAACTGATTCTGATTGTAAATCTGAATTGTAGAAAAACTGTTCATCACTCCGGTTATTGGTTCAACAAAAGCATTTTTAAGATTGTATTTATCATTTTCTATTTCAATAGTGGAAGGTCTATCAGCTTTTATCTGAATAATAATTGCTCCTGAAGTATTACTACTTATCCACTCGCTATACCTATTCATAAAACGTAGAGTAAGCTCAAACCCAAGGTTATCCCTCACGCCAGCATCTATTAACGAAACACGTGGACTAGAAGGCAGTTGTACCATAGGACTAATAAAAGGGAATGATGCACTAACGCGTAGAGCGGATAACAATCTTAAGTTTTTGGCACCTTGTTTTTCGAAAAGTCTGCTAAACTCAACAGCGTCGTACTCTGTAATTTCTCGGTACTTATCTTCTACAGATTTATTGTAGGTTAGATACGAAATTGGAATTGGGGAAATAAGTAATTTTCTACCATCGTTAATAATTGTTGGAGAGAAAATCATCATAGGAATTTTACTCTTTAACTCTGGCAAAGCAAGCTCCTTTAACGAGAGTTCCATTATTGATTCGGTATTCTTATTTATCTGATTTTCCAAAACAGACCCCCTGTCTTTTATGTACTTTATA
>JADGDT010000082.1:0-11644 GCA_016744755.1 Ichthyobacteriaceae bacterium
GATGGCTGCAAGTCCTGATGGAGACGGTTTTAAAGCGATTTTCGAGAATTTCAAAATTAAACATCTAGCCGATGAGCGACGCTTGAAATGGTTGGAAGACAGCAAGTAGTAACAATTTATCTATGATAGATAGGAGCAGGGTTAGATGAATGGGTAATCATGACAAAAACAACATGAAATGACATTTATAAATCGTTTCTATTTTACTTTTTCTTCATTAAATTTCATATCCATAACAACTGCTATGTAGATGAAATTTGCTTTGATAAATAAAAATATATTCCAATTTATTTAAACTCTATTTCATAGTATATTTGGTATAATACCAATTTTATTTCAAAATGTACAATTAAAAACTAAGCCTTTATTATTTCATGTTGTTCTTGGTATTAACACTCCATTTTTTACCAATAATTAGGAAAGTAGTAGTTGCTGAAGCAGTGATTAATGAAAAGGTTAAAAAAGAGGATTCTACTGTTTGATACTGTGAAAATATAATTTAAGAGTCAACATAATTGTTGGCTCTTTTTTTTTGCCTTCAAATTATATAACTTCTTCCGAGTTCCATCTTTAATAAATGATAAAACCCCAATATATTAGTTTATCCGTATACCTACTAAAACATATAAATACTTACCTTTGCATGCATTTTCAGAAAAAATATAATGACAGACATAGAACAACAAGATTTATTAGACAAAGGGTTGATGCTTCCATTAATGGAGGAGTTTTATTCTTTACAGGGCGAAGGTCACCACACAGGTAGAGCATCATATTTTATAAGAATTGGTGGTTGCGATGTTGGTTGTCATTGGTGCGATGTAAAAGAGAGTTGGAATGCAAAATTACATCCTCCTACAGAAGCAGATAAGATTGTAGAGAATATAACTAAACACGCTAAGACTGTTGTAATAACAGGAGGAGAACCTTTGATGTGGAATTTAGATTACATCACAAACCAGCTAAAGGAAAGAGGAATTGCTGTTCATATTGAAACGTCAGGATCACACCCACTTTCTGGCGATTTAGATTGGATTTGTTTATCCCCAAAAAAACAATCACTTCCATTAGAACCAATTTATAAAGTAGCAAATGAGTTAAAAGTAATTATTCAGAATAAGAATGATTTTAAGTTTGCCTTAGAGCAAGCATCAAAAGTGAATAATACTTGTAAGTTATATCTTCAACCAGAATGGAGCCAAAAGGATAAAATGGTGCCTCAGATAGTAGATTTTATACTAGAAAATCCTGAGTGGCAAGCTTCTATGCAAACACATAAATACATGAATATTCCGTAAAGGATAGTTTATTTAGTGAATAAAAATATTTAACTTAGAGTTATGCGAAACAAACTTTTCATAACTCTTTTTTTTATTTCAGCAATTAATTTTTCGTATTCCCAAAATACTAAAAAGGCTGATAAGTATTTCCAAAAAGCCAAAACCTATTTGGTAGAAAATGATATTGTAAATTCTAAAAAGTTTCTTCAAAAATCAATAGAAGAGAACCCTTCTAATAATGACGCATATACTGCTCTAGGTGATTTGTTTTTCGAAAATAATGATTTTAAATCGGCAATTATCAATTATGATTCATCGTATTCTATCTATCCAGGGAACTATTTAAAATACAAGTTAGGAGATTCTTTTTTTATGCTTTGCGATTACGTTAATGCAAAAAAGAATTTTGAAATATATTTAAAAAAAGCACCATCACACTATAAAACTACCAAGATAGCAAGAAAGAGAATTGAAAATTGCAACTTCGCTTTCGAGGCAATGAAAACCCCTGTTGAATTTAATCCAACTAACATAGGAGGAGGAATAAATACCTCTGAATACGAATACAATCCTGTTGTATCGGCCGATGGTTTTACGCTAATATATACAGGGGTTAGAATGAAACATGGTAGGAAAGTAGAGGATTTTTATATTTCGGAATTAAAGAATGGAGATTGGCAAACAGGTGTTCCGTTACCAGGCTATGTAAATACCAACGACAACGAAGGAGCACACTGTATAAGTGCTAATGGTAAATTACTGTATTTCACTTCTTGTGGTCGACAAAATGGTTTTGGAAGTTGCGATATTTATGTGTCCATTAGAGTTGGTAATAAATGGTCTGATGCAATAAACTTAGGAAGAGGGATTAATACTGCTTCATGGGATGCACATCCCGCAATTTCTCCCGATGGCTCAACTCTAATTTTTTCTTCAACACGAGCAGGAGGAAAAGGCAAGAAAGATCTTTGGATGGTGAAGTATGCAAATGGTAAGTGGAGCATCCCCAAAAACTTATCAGAATTAAATACCAAAGGAGATGAGGTTACACCTTTCCTTCATGTTGATGGTAGCACTCTTTATTTTTCATCAGATGGATTACCGGGAATGGGTGGTACCGATTTTTTTGTATCTCGCTACGATGAGAATATTAATATGTGGAGCGAACCTGTAAACTTAGGATACAGTATAAATTCATCGAGAGACGAATACAGTTTGATGGTAGCAAGAGATGGAAAAACAGCTTATTTCGCAACAGATGCTCTTGAAGGATATGGCAAAATGGATATATATAGTTTTGAGTTAAGCGATAAAATAAGGAGCAAGAACACAGCTTATCTCAAAGGGAAAATTATTGAAATGAGCAATGGAAAAAACATATTGAATTCCGATTTGTTAATGGTAGATTTAAAAACTTCCAAACCTATAAATACAGTTTATGTAAAAGATGGAAAATATGTAGCTTTACTACCGGTAGGAAAGACTTATGCCATAGTTGCTAAGTCGCCAAAACACCTTTTGTATTCTGCAACCTTCGAATTTATGACAGATTCCATAAGTAATTTTGTAGAAAAAAACATTAAACTTCAAAGGCTTAGAAAAGGTATGAAGATGAACCTGAATAATGTTAATTACAAATCAGGGAAATCAGAATTATTGAATGAATCATTTTTTGAATTGGATTTACTGGTTACTTACCTAAAAAAATATTCGAAGTACAGAGTTAAAATAATTGGACATACTGATGATGTAGGGACTAAGGAATACAATCAAAAGCTATCTTTAGACAGAGCAAAGTCAGTGAAAGAATACCTTATTGAAAAAGGTATAAATCCTTCAAAATTAAAATCAATTGGAAAAGGAGAAACTCAACCTATTTCTAAAAACAATACAGCTCAAGGTAGAAAAATAAATAGAAGAACAGAAATAGTTTTGTATTGATACACTAATAATATTTGTATAAATAAATATAGTAATTCTAATTATGAGTTTTGAAAATAGATTCTGTAATTAACCTATATATTTCCTTGTGGGTTTCATCAGGAATCAAACCCAAATGTTTTTCCATAGTTATTTTATCTCCTCTAACCGCTGGACCAGTCTGAGCTTGCATTGGTGATTTGTACTCTAGTTTTTCAACAGTTTCCTTTATCAGTGGTTTTAAAAGGTTAAAATCAACGTTGTGATGATCTGCAATCTCTTTTCCAATATGAAACATGTGGTTAGTGAAATTATTTACAAAAACAGCCGAAGCATGTAGATATTGTCTTTGTTCCGATGAAACCTTACTCACTGTATTTGAAATAGATTCTGCAATACTCATAATAGTATCGCAGTCTTCGTTACTTATTGTTTCAATACAAATTGGAATATTAGAAAAATCTATTTTTTTTCCTTTAGTAAAACTTTGTAAAGGATAGAATACTGCTTGTTTGTTTTTATTATTCAATATATCCATACTAGTAGCTCCAGATGTGTGAGCTACCAATCTATCGGTAAAAGGAAGAGAGTTGCTAACCTCTGCAATAGCTGTATCACTTACAGCAATTAAGTATAAATCCGCTTTTTTTAGTCGGTCTAGAGAATTAGTAAAATCAATATTGAATTTCGGACTTAATTCATTTCCAGCTTCAGTGTTTCTACTATAAACCTGAACAACTTCAGAATTAACAGAATACTCAAAAGATCTTATCAAATGTTCTGCAACATTACCAGAACCAATTATAATTATTTTAAATTTTTTATTCATTGCTGTAAAAGTAGTGATAAATGTTATCTTTAGTGTTTTGTAAAATATTTTTATACCCAAAGGTTGTCAGTGTCTATAAAGATTAGCTAATCAGCACTTAAAAGAATTAAAATCACGTTTTTTTTCATTTTTAAGAAATTTTACTTTGTTGTGAAAATTATAATTGTATATTTGACAATCGATTGTTTTTATTGATATAGAGTCTGTGTAGCTGATAAACAGCTATTTTTTTTACACCAAATAACCAATCGATTGTACAATGTACACTATATATTGAAAAGAAAGTTTATTTTTAACCAAATTTTAATTAACAATTATGAACAGAAGATTTACATCCTTTTTGCTATTTCTTGTAGTGTTTTTTCTATCAGCAGGAACATATGCACAAGAAATGACAATAACTGGTAATGTTTCTGATGATGATGAGGAAACAATGCCAGGAGTGAGTATTATCATTTTAGGTACCACTACTGGTTCATCAACAGATTTTGATGGAAATTATTCAATTACTGCAAATAAAGGCGATGTACTTGAATTTAGTTTTATGGGTTATTCTAGTCAACAGAAAACAGTTGGAGATAACACTACAATAGATGTAGTAATGAACGTTGACGCTGAAATACTTGATGATGTTGTTGTAACAGCGTTAGGTATTAGTCGTAAAGAAGAATCCTTAGGATATGCTGTTTCTAAAGTTGGAGGAGATGAACTTTCGGAAGTTAAAAGTTTAAATGCTGTAAATTCACTATCGGGTAAAGTTGCTGGTGTAGATATTGTACAAGCAAATACTGGTGCTGGTGGATCTTCAAAAGTAACTATTCGTGGTAATACCAAAATTACAGGTACAAATCAACCTTTGTACGTAATTGATGGTGTACCAATGGATAATGGAAACCAAGGACAAGCTGGTCAATGGGGAGGTCAAGATTTAGGAGATGGAATATCTTCTATTAACCCGGATGATATAGAAACTATGTCGGTACTTAAAGGACCTGCAGCAGCAGCACTTTACGGTACTAGAGCATCAAATGGAGTTATTCTTATTACTACAAAGTCTTGGAAAAAAGGTGGTGGCACTAAATTTAATGTTGATTTCTCTTCAAACTTTACTATAGATAATATTGTTGGTCAGTATGATGATATTCAATCTACTTACGGACAAGGAATTCAAACTCCTCCAAAAGATATTGGAGAAGCTGCTGCAATGTATAGCTGGGGTGCAAAAATGGATCCTAATCTTTCTTTTTTAACTTACGATGGTAAATACCGTGATTATGGTGTTAAACAAGACAATATAAAATCATTTTTCAGAACAGGTACTAATCTACAAAATACAATCTCTTTCTCTGGAGGTAATGAAGATGCTAATTTTAGATTTTCGGCATCCGATGTAAGAATGGAAGATATTGTTCCTAACTCAGGATTGAAAAGAAATACTTTCAACCTACGTGGTACTATGAAAATGTGGGAAAAATTAACTGTTGATGCAAAAGTTAATTACACATACGAAGATGTGCAAAACAGACCTTATTTAGGATATTCGGGTGCAAATACAGCATTAGCTCTTATTGGGCTTCCTGCATCTTTCGATCAAAGTTGGTTAAAAGATTCTAGAGTAGATGAAAATGGAGATTATGTAATTTGGAATACAAATACACGTATAATCAACCCTTATTACTCTCTTTATAATATGGAGAACAATTCTATTAAAAATAGAATAATGGGTTATGCTTCATTAAACTACGAAATTACCGATTGGTTAAATTTAAGAGTAAAATCGGGTATGGATACTTATTCTTACCTATACTACAATTATTCGCCAACAACTACACCACTTGCCGAGTGGGGAGAAATGAGACAACTTAATTCTAGAACAACAGAAATTAACTCGGAATTTTTATTAACAGCTACAAAACAATTTAATGACAATTGGAATGTTTCTGGTAGCGTAGGTGGTAATATAATGAACTACGAAAGTGGTACTACCGATGTTTTAGGAAAAGGAGAAGTATCTAGGGGTTTAGTTTCTATAAACAACTACAACGAATTTAGTTTGGTTTACAATAATCCTCGTAAACAGATTAATTCTCTATATGCATTTGCAAATGTTGGATACAAAGATTTCTTATATTTAGATGTAACTGCTCGTAACGATTGGTCTTCTACTTTACCAACAGAGAATAATTCATATTTCTATCCTTCTGTTACTTCAGCTTTTGTTTTTACAAATGCTTTTGACGATATTAAATCAAATTGGCTTTCTTATGGTAAATTAAGAGCTTCTTATGCCGAGGTTGGAGGAGATACAGATCCTTACAATGTTGCAAGAACTTACTCTAGTTACCCTTATTCTATGGATGGTTTCTCTTTAACAACTGAGAGTTCAACTATAGCACCAAACTTTAATTTATTACCATCTCGTACTAAAGGTTACGAATTTGGACTTGATGCTAAATTCTTTAATTGGAGAGTTGGTTTAGATTTAACTTACTACAATCAATCTACATTCGACGAAATTATTACTTTACCAGTATCATATGCTAGTGGGTATGATTATGCATTTATTAATGCAGGAGAAATTAATAATAAAGGATGGGAGATAATGCTGAATATTGTACCTGTTAAAACAGAAGATTTCAGATGGGATATAACTTTCAATTATGCTAGAAACGTAAATAAAATTAATAATCTTCACTCTGATGCAAAAGTACAAGAGCTTGCAAGAGCCGATTGGGTTTCTTCTTTTATACAAGCAAGAGAAGGGGGTAGTTATGGCGATATAGTTGGTTATGAATTTAAACGTCATCCACAAACAGGAGAAGTTGTTGTAGATGAAAACGGACTACCAATAAGAAGCGATGAGCAAGTAGTGTTAGGTAATGGACAGTATAAGTTTACTGGAGGTATTACAAACTCTATTTCTTATAAAGGCTTTGCATTTAGAGCTTTGCTAGATATGAAATTTGGAGCAGATATTTTATCTATGACAAACTGGAAATTGACAAATGCAGGATCTCATATTGCTACAGTAGAAGGTAGAGATGCATGGACACAATCAGAAAAAGAAAGAAATGAAGCTGGAGAAACTAGAGCAAATTGGACTGCAACTGGAGGTTATCAAGCTGATGCTTTAAAGCAAGTTAAGGATGCAAACAATAACATTATTGGTTACGAGAAAAACAATATGTATGTAAACCCTAACGACTTCTTTGCTAAGGTGAGTAATGATCACATTATGGAACCATTTATTTACGATGCTTCATATATTAAACTTAGAGAAATGTCTATTTCTTATTCTTTACAAGGCGATCAATTAAAATCTTTAAAATATTTTAAAGGAGCAACTTTCTCTATTATTGGAAGAAACCTTTTTCTTATTTGGTCTAACATAGATAATGTTGATCCAGAATCTACTTATAGTATTAGTAATGGTCAAGGGTATGAGTATGGTTCTCTACCTCAGAGACGTAGTTATGGTTTTAACTTAAAATTAAACTTCTAGAAAAATGAAAATTAAATTATATATAATAGCTGTCTTAAGTTTAGGTATAGGCCTAAGCTCTTGTAGTAAGTTCGAGGATCTTAATACAGATCCTACTGCTTCAACTACTGCCGATCCTGCTTCACTAATTTCTACTGTTCAACTTAGAATTTCTGGCGAAAGAGAAACACAATGGCGTTCGTTAATGTCATATCACATGCCATTAATTCAAATGGTTTCCGATAATTATAACTGTGCTTTAGGGCAAGTGTATATTCAACGAAATGATTATATAGATAAATTGTGGAATAGTTCTTATAAAAATATAAACGATTTACAATCTGCTATTAACGAAGGAAAGAAAACCGAATCTCAAGTAAACTATGTTGCAGTAGCAAGAATAATGAAAGTTCTTGTTTTCTCTCAACTTACAGATACATACGGAGATATTCCTTACTTTGAAGCTGCAACAGGTAATTTACATCCAAAGTATAATACTCAGCAAGAGATTTATACTGATTTGTTTAAGGAGCTAAAAGAAGCTTCAATTCAATTAAATTCAGATTATAAACTTGATGGAGATTTAATTTATACAGGGAATGTTTCTCAATGGAAAATGTTTGCAAACTCTTTGCGTTTAAGATTAGCTATGCGTCTTATACATGCCGATGTTGCTACTGCTCAATTAGAAGCCGAAGCTGCGGTTGCCGATGGAGTATTTTCATCTATAAACGATGGAGCTATTGTAGTACACGGAGATTATAATGTAAGTACCGGAGGTGTAACAGAGATTAGGGGTAATGGTTTTTCTCAAGCTCAGAATTTCTCAGAGCAGATTACAGTTATTTGCGATACCTATGCACGCTATATGACGGACAATGAAGATCCAAGACTTAAAATGATGTTTGGTATGTATGGTGTAGATGCAACTATGCCTTCAACTTCTTTTAATCAGAAATCAACAACAACTACTTCTATAGATGCAACATCAGAATACGAAGCTAAATATGGACCATTACGTGGTTTTCCTCCAGGAAGATACTTATTCAATCCAATAGAAGAGCCTGAGTATGATCCAGATTATTGGAGTTGGTCAGAAAATTCGGTAGAAGTAGGAAGTCAAGTAGTTAACTTTACTAGATATTTCAAAGCTTTACAGGTAAGAAGAGAGTTAACAAGAATAGACATGCCAACAGCTTACCAAACTTATAGTGAGGTATTACTTTGGCAAGCAGAAATGGCAACTTATGGTTGGAATAATGGTGGTGGAGATGCAACATCTTTACTTACAGAAGCTGTTGAAGCAAGTGTAGAAGAACTAAAAGTTATTTACAAAACAGATATTAATGCTATATATGATGTAGATGTTTATGTTGATAATATCTTGAAAGATGAAAATGATAATCCAATTGATCTTTTCGAAGCTATAAACATGCAACATTATGCAAACAATTTCTTTAATGGTATTGAAGGATATTCAAACTGGAGAAGATCTGGTTTCCCTTTAATCATAGCTGCCGATCACGAAGGTACCGATGCAAACCTTCAAGGACTTACTCCTCGTAGATTGTCTTATCCTGCTTCCGAAACTAATTACAATTCAGAAAATATGGATGCTTTCTTTGGAGCTGATTTCACAAATTTCTGGGGAGCACCAGTTTGGTGGGATGGAAGTACAGATAGAGGAGTTCAATAAAAAGTAAAATTGTTTAACTGTTTAATTGATGGAGTGTATATAAAAAAGAAACATTTCATCAATTAAACAACTCAACATAAAAATTATGAAAATATTAAAATATATAACAGCAGTTTTTGCTCTATTATTTGTGATAGCTTCTTGCGAAAAAGAAGTTGCAAATCCTGAGCTTACAGATACTGACTACAGAGTTTACTTTTGGGGTTCTGGAGAAAATGCATATAATGTTGCAAGAGAAGGTTTTGACGTGATGTTAGGAGAATCATTAGAAATTAAACTAATGAATACCCCTTCAGACGGCACTGACATTAAATGGGTTTTAGCAAGTGATTCATCACTTATAAATAAAACATTCAATTATACTTTTGCACCAGAAGAAGAAGGACTACAAAAAACTTGGTTTGTTTCATCTCGTTCATCAGGATTTACCGATACTGTAACATTTAATTTCAGAGGAGTTACAGATGGTATTGTAAGAGATGCTAAAAGTGAAATGGCAGTTTGGCAAAATTTCGAATATCCACAAGGAGTAATCAATGGTTCTTTTACTGCTGAATTTGATATGGTAGCTGAAAAAAATAACACCAACTGTATTACAGGTTTCCAACAAGGTGAAGCAGCTGCTTTTGGCGATTTAAGTGCTATTGTTAGATTTACCACTGCGGGTAATTTTGATGCTCGTAATGGAGGTGCTTATGACTTCGATAATGTAATAAATTATTCTGCGGGGCTTACTTACCATGTACGTATGGAGGTAGATGCCATGAATATGAAATACGATGTATTTATTACTGATGCTGACGGACTTGAAACTCAACTTGCTGATGATTATGGATTCAGAAAACAAGTTTCAAATTTATCTCACTGGTCTGTTGTTGCAGATAATTGGGATACACCAGCTGAAAACCAAGGATATCACACAATATCTAATATGGATATAACTAATGCGGTACAAAATATTAGACCAATTATTAGCCCTGTAGAAGATGTAACAATGGAAGAAGGTGGTTCGGAAATAGTTACTATTCGTGCAAAAGATCCACTTGGAGGTATTGCAACGTTAACTGCGGGAGATGATTTACCAAGATTTGCAAAATTTGTAGATAACGAAAATGGAAGTGCTACCATAGTTATGGAGCCTTACTTTGCATGTGGTGGTTGTGATGTTGGAACTCATACAATAAGCTATACAGCAACAAATTCAGAAGGAGAAACAGAAGGTAGTTTTAACGTTACTGTTAATCCATTAGAAAATATAACTATAACAGTAGATATTGCCGATGCAACAATTTTCGAATCAGGTACAACACAGTTAAACCCTAATCATACTTCAATAGATATTGGAGCAGCTGATTATGGAACTGCTACACAAATGAATGCAGTTATGCCATTTGCTTTACCTGCTATACCTGAAGGAAAAGAAATTGTAGCAGCATATTTAAAAGTTAATGTTGAGTTTAATAATGCATCATGGGGAGCAAAACCTAGTTACGATGTGTATGCTTTAGATGCAAGAGATACTCCAGAGGTATTATATACCGATTTTTATAAAGGTGCTTATGACGAAGATGCTTCTGCAACAGCAATGCAACAAGGATTTTATGCAGATGGAGACCCTCTAGGAGAGTATGTAATGTCTAGCGGATCGGCAGAAAATATGGCGGATTTCATTACTCAACAATTTGAAAATGGAGCTACTGCAGGACAGTTTGTTTTCTTAAGAATTAATTCTAGTGTTGATAACCCAACTTGGGTACAATCAAAAATATCGTCATACGAAACATCTAATGCAGATAACCGTTCAGAATTAGTTCTAATACTAAAGGATAAATAATTCAGTAAATAATATTAAGGCTAAAGCTCTTTATTATAAAAGAGCTTGGTCTAAAAAATATGAAATATGAAAATAACAAAAATTTTATCGGCATTTGCCTTGATGTTTATTGTAGCAAGTTCTTGTTCTAAGGATGAAACTGTAATAAATATCTCCGATTCTAATTCTTACGATAGTAAGATGAATATATGGCAATCTCATCGTTTTGTTGCGGGATCTCAAACAGGAACTTTTACTGCTGAGTGCGATATTATACCAGAAAAAGATAGTATTGATGGTATGTTTGGTTTGCAAAGCAATGTGGCTTCTACCTATTCAGAAGTTAGTACTTTGGTTAGATTTAACGCAAACAGTTATATTGATGTTCATAATGGCACTGAATACACTGTATTAGGAGATACTGTTTTTTATACTGGATCTACAAACTATCATATAAGATTAGAAGTAGATATTCCAAATCTTAAATACGATGCTTTTGTTTCGCCAAACGGTAAACCTGAAGTAAAAATTGCAAAAGATTTTGAATTCAGAAACTTTGCAGTATTTATTGATCAATGGTCAACTGTATCTAGCGATTTTAATGTTGCAAAACCAGGATTAATGT
>JADGDT010000082.1:11744-14872 GCA_016744755.1 Ichthyobacteriaceae bacterium
AAATTGCAAAAGATTTTGAATTCAGAAACTTTGCAGTATTTATTGATCAATGGTCAACTGTATCTAGCGATTTTAATGTTGCAAAACCAGGATTAATGTCAGTTGCTAATGTTAAAGTAATAGAACATACAGTTAACAAAGTACCTGTTGTTTTACCAATAGGTATAATTAGATCAGTTGTAGAAGTGCAAGGATGGACTACCATTACTGCTGTAGATCCTCTTAACGGAGAATTAACAATGGAAGCAATTGGACTACCTAGTTTCGCTAGTTATGAAGATAAAGGAAATGGAACAATAACTATTAGTTATATGTCAGAAGCCGAAGATGTAGGTAATTACAAATTTAAAGTTAAAGCAACTTCCTCTTCTTCAAGTTCAGAATCTGAATACGATCTTTATGTAACACGTAATAGTACCGTAATTGCCAATATAGCAGATAATTCGGCAAATAGTACTGCAACTGTAGATTGGGTGTCAAGACCTCAATTATTAGTTGGAGGTATGGGGTCACTTAATGGCAACCCTGGATATGATATGGCAGCAGTTATGCCAATTCAATTACCTGAATTTGAAGTAGGAGAGACGTTGAATTATGCAAGATTAGATGTAAACCTAGAAATTGTAACAGATTGGGCTTGGCAAGACTACGATCTTTATGGATTGCCATTTAGAGCAAGTAAAGATGTATTGGCTACTGATTTTTGGCAAGGTGATTATGGCACAGATGCAAATGCAACGGCAATACAACAACAATTACTTACAAGATTGTCGCAAGTAGGAGCAGTACATACAAACGAAGATGCAGGTGTGCTTTTAGCAGAATACATTAATCAGCAAATAGAGAATGGTGCACAACCAGGCGATTTTATATTCTTAAGAATAAATGTAAACGTTGCTAATGCTCCAGATTGGGGTATGCATAAAATGTCTAGTGCAGATGCTACTGATGATGAAGTAAAACCTCAGGTTGAATTATTTTTTAGCAAATAGAGTATAAGTATATTAAATTCAATATTTCAAAAAGGTTGACATAATTGTCAGCCTTTTTTTATTAAAAATACTGACTATTTAAATAAATTATCATAAATTGCCAATCGATTGCATTTAATGTATAAAATACCTTTTAAAGATGAGACAAAATATTAAACATAGCTTACTATTAATTATCACTGTTTTTATATCTATAAGCACTTTTGCTACAGAATATTATTGTAGTCCCAACGAGGGAAGTAGTAAAGGAGATGGAAGTATAAATAATCCATGGGGAAAGCTTGAAGATGTATTTAAAACAAAGAATAATTTTGTAGCTGGCGATTATATTTATTTATTAGAAGGTAATCATGGCGATGTAAACATTGTTGGTGTTAACACCAAGTATATTAAAATAGTTGGGCTTGATAATGCAATACTTAATTCAATGAGTTTTGGTACTGCTACAGTTCCTGCTAAAAAATGGGCAGTATCTGATGTAGCTATTATAAATGATGGCTTAGGTATATATGTAAGTGCTAATTCTTCTAAAATTAAATTTAATCAAATATCAATTACTAGTTTAAAATCTTTTGGTAGTTATACCAAAGAAGAATTACTAAAAAATACTTCAAAAGGAATACTGATTGAAGGTAGTAGTTGTAAGTTCGAAAATAGCAGAGTTTCCGATAAATATATTTCTATAGAAAATACAGGAAGTAAAAATCAGTTTAGGAATAATGTATTTTCAAATTTTACTAAAAATGCCATAGTTACATTTGGCGATAATAATGTTCTTGAAAATAACCTTATTAAAGAAAGCTATCAAGTTTTTGCTGATAATAATGTCGCAATTTTAATAAACAATAAAGACAATAAAAAGCAAATAAAGAATAATATTTTTAGAGCGAATCAGATTGTAAATTTTAAAAAAAACAGTAAAAAATTTATTGGTCAACTAGATGGTATTGTTGGTTTAATTGGTATAGAAAATTCAATAATAGAAAATAATGTAGTAGTTACAAATTCATTAAAAGGTATTTCTACTTCATTAATACACAATTCTAAAATTGTAAATAATACTTTAGTAAATCCTTATTTTGGTATTACCCTTATTGATAATCAGAATATAAAAAATTCAATTCTTATTGGTGATGATAATTATCTAGAATCGGCAAATGTGATTGTTAGAAATAACATAGCAAATGATTTTGTATTTGCAAATGTAAAGGGAATTGAAGACCATAATATAGTGCTAAAAGTTAATGTAAAAGACTACGACAATAACTTTTTTAATTGGGCAAAATTCGATTTTTCTTTAGCCGAAAGTTCAGTAGCTCTAAATAAAGGAACATTTGAAGGAGCACCTAAAACGGATGCTAATTTAGTCTCTCGTAAAATTGGTAATTTCATAAATATTGGAGCATTTGAGTATGGCAAAATTGATGAGTCAAACCAAGAAATGATAATTATTGTTGACCCTAGAGACAGAGAATTACGATCTAAAGGAAAGGACGATTGGGATGGACAAACACAAATTAGAGTAGGAGGGTCGGGGCAAGATTTCGATGGAGTAGCAGTATTCCCTTTTCAATTACCATTACTTCCTGGAGGTAAAGAAATTATTGAAGCCGATTTCTCGGCATACATGATTAAAATTGATAACAGACCCAATGGCAATTTAGATGTGTATGGCTTGCCGTTTAAACCAAAAGACAAATTCTGGGTTGTTCCTCACGAAATGTTTTACCAAGGAGGTTATGGACAAGATCAAACAGCAAGACCAATACAAAGCGCAATAGCCGATGGTACAAGTATTTCGGGAACTACGAAATTAAATTCTGTAGGTAAAATTGGATTAAAAGGTTATTTGAATACAGCTTACGAAGCTGGAGCAAAAACTGGAGATTTTGTTTTTATAAGACTTAATCCTAGTGTTAAAGATGTAACACCTTTTCACAGATGGATTTTCCAGAGTGCAAACACCGAGAAGGAAAAAAAGAAAGCAAAACTTTACCTGAATGTAGGTTATCCTGAATTGAATAATGAAGGAGTTGTTGTTAAAGATATTATTAATACAGTTGTAGTAACATCTAACCCAGTAGAGGAAGGAAAGATAAACATTAGATTTTATGGTTTTGATGTAACATCAACTGT
>JADGDT010000083.1 GCA_016744755.1 Ichthyobacteriaceae bacterium
TGATTTTGGATTCAATCTTATTTCAATTGCAGAAATCTGTTTCTCTTCGTACCTAAGTAAACTTTGAATAAAGTAAAGCGAGGAAATTACATATTTTTCGTCTATCTCTTTTTCTATAGCGAATGAGCCTACTGGGAAAGCATCTTTACGCTTAAATCCACTCATAGGATCGGTTATTTGCCCTTTACCCGGCTTAACTACATAAACTTCTAACGGCTTATAACTATCATTCAATCCTAAGGAAAGGTAGTGCGAAACTCCTCCTCCAATAACTATTTCATTATTAGAAACATCATTAGACATCCATCTTCCTGCATAAATTGCTGAATCAATAAAATTAACTTTGGTAAAGCTCGTATCGACACCTTTAATTTTAGAAATAAACTCCTTATCTCTATACCTTAAAAACACTTTTTCCTCCAATGTTTTTGTGTATGCCAGAATATTAGAATCACTTAACAATAGACTATCAATATGATCTGTATACAAAAAAGTTTTCCCCTCTACCGAAATAATTTTTATTTCTGGATCGAAAGTGGAAAGCATAGATGTAGAGAATTTCTCTAAACCTGCAAAGGCAGATAAAACCACGAGCAGAGCCATAGTACCAACAGCTACCCCTAAAATAGAAACAGCCGTAATAATATTTACGGCGTTGCTACTATTTTTAGAAAATAAATATCTTTTTGCTATGTATAAGGGGAAGTCCATTTATGGATAATAGAGTTAATTATTTATTTTTTAGAATCTTTTATTGGATCCTCTCCTCTACCCTTCAATGCATTATCAATATCATCTACATAATCTAACGAATCGTCGAAAACATACTGAATATTTGGCACTCTTCGCATCTGATGTCTTATTCTTTGACCTAATATATTTTTAATTTTTGGAGCTTCTGCTTCTACATATTCCATAAAAGTTTCTTTGTCATCCATAGGAAATGCACTTATGTAAACTCTAGCATCCATTAAATCACTAGTTATTTTAACTCTAGTTATAGATATTATTTTTCCTTTAAATGCTTCTCTTGCTTCTGATTGAAATATTTCAGCTAAGTCTTGCTGAATTTGATTTTGTACACGTCTTTGTCTTGTTGTTTCTCCCATGGCACAAAGATAGTACAAATAAATAATTATCGATTAAGAATTAATAATTAAGAAACTAGCCCTAGACAATACCTAACCCCCTATTTACTACATGTACAAGACTCGAATAATAAAAATTGAGTTTGAAGGTTATTTATCGTTGTTGAACATTAGTTTTTAATAGATTACAACGGTTAAAAATAATTTACTATTTTAGCAGTTCATAAAAAGTGTAAAGAGTATGAATAAATTACTTCTAATATTACTATCATTTGTAGCTACAGTTTCATCTGCCCAAAATTCGGTAGACACTGATCAGTGGTACTCAAAGGACAATAGTGATTCTAAGGTATCGTATGATGCTAATGTGAAATATAACGTAGATATGGGTACAAGCTTTAGCTCTTTTGGTAGAGATATGAGTGGATATAATTATTATGTTGCTCCATCAGCTACCATACCTGTTAGTAAAAAAACAAATATTACTGTTGGTTTTATTATGAATCAATCGCAATATTCGGGACTAATGATGACAGAAGGAGGACTACAGAATAAGACTATTTCTCAAACGCAAGCAATTGTTTACGCTTCAGGTTCGCATCAGATTAATCCTAATGTTACTGTTTTCGCATCGGGTTACTACGATATGAATTCTCGTAATGCTCCACAAGGATATAATAATCCATACAGCGCATACGGTTCGGAAGGATTCTCGGTAGGTGCAGAATTTAAGATAGGAGAGAAAACAAGAATAGGAGTACAAGTACAATACGATAAAGGAGGAAATCCTTATGCAAATCCTTACGGAGGATTTGGAATGGGAAATAGAGGTACAATGGGAATGGGTAGCCCTTTCGGCATGTACTAAACTAGACATAAAAAAAGCTTCCAAATTGGAAGCTTTTTTTATGTCTTGATTTTTTTATTTGTCTTCATTAAAAACTCTCTTCTGAAATATAAACATCGTAAGTACACCTACAGTTATTGCAGAATCAGCAATATTGAAAATTGGCTGGAAGAATATAAAAAACTGTCCTCCCCAAATAGGTAACCATTCTGGCAAGAAACCTTTCCATAATGGAAGATATAACATATCAACAACTTTACCGAATAAAACAGGTGCATAACCATTTCCAATAGACTGCAATGTGGATACGTGATTTATACTATCATCAAAAAATACTCCGTAGAAAATTGAATCAAAAATATTGCCCAATGCTCCTGCAAATATCAATGAAATGGAAAATATTAGGATTCTAGATAAATTTTGTTTTACAGACGTGTACAACCAGTAAAATATACCTGCCACCGCAAATATCCTAAATACCGATAGGAATAACTTTCCAAATCTACCCCCAAATTCTGTACCGAATGCCATACCATTATTTTCGGTGAAATGTATGATAAACCAATCTGTAACTCTTACTTCCTCACCTAGCATGAAGTGAGTCTTTATGTATATCTTAGAAATCTGATCAATTAGCAGAACTAGAATGATCAATATTATAGGTTTCTTCAAATCTGTTGAATTATAAATTTTTACAAAAGTAAATCTCTATTTTTAATATCGTTATATTTTTACAAATATTTTTTAATGCTTTCTCACTGATTACACTATGAAGTTATGTTTTTACTTATATTGCGACCGAATTAAACTACTAATATTAGGAATAGACATTATGAGTGTAATCTATAACAATAATTAATCACACTCATACGTTTAATAAATAAAAAGTGTAAATGAAATTACATAAAATATTATTATTGATTTTAACCTTTGTTTCTACAATAGGATTTTCTCAAGACAATTCTAAATGGGCAGACCATCTATCTTACAAAGAAACATTTGATTTAAGTATCTGGGGGAGCAAAATAATTGTTGCTAGTGAATTTGGTGTTTTCATATTTGACGAGGTAGATAACAGCTTAAGTAAAATCTCCAAGATTAATGGATTACTAGGTGAAAGAATAACAGCTATTAAAGCTCTTGTAAATGACAACGCATTTGTAGTAGGATACACAACAGGTGATTTTAGTATCATATACTCAGATGGGAGAATATTGCACGTTAATGACATTACTAATTCAGGAGTGTCGGGAGAAAAAACAATAAACTCAATTGCCGAGCATGGCGATAAGATATACTTAGGAACTACATTCGGAATAGTAGAATACAATATTGTTAGAGAAAAATTTGGAGACACTTTTTACTTTGGAGAGAATGGTACCTATATACATGTAAATGACATGGCATTTTTAGATAATTTTATTTTTGTAGCAACAAGTACAGGCATCTATAAAGCAGACACAAACAATCCTTATTTAGTAGATTACAACCAGTGGGAATTACAAGATTTGGGATTAAAATCTTCAACTAAATTTAACTCTATAGCCGAGATTAGTGGTAAAATAATTGCCAACAACTCTGAATCTGATACTGAACAATATTTATTTCAAAATTCAACTTGGATATTGAAACATCAATACCCAGGAGTTGAAAAAATAAAATCAAATGGCGAAAATCTTACATATTCAGCAGGTAATAATGTTTATGTTTTCGATAAAGAGATTCTGTTGAGTGAAACTGTATCTAAATCTGGATTAGGTGCTGAATCGGCAATTAAAAAAAATAATACAACATGGATTTCTACCAAGTATAATGGTCTTGCAAAAAACAATCCTAATTGGGACTATATTTCTCCCGAAGGACCTAATAAGAATTATACATTTAGGATAAAAGCTGGCCCAAAAAAACTATATGTTGTTTATGGCTATTATGATCCAAATTATGCTCCTAAAGGCAGAAACATGGGATATGATATATTTGACACTAAGGATTGGAATTATATTCAACCCTCAACTTTTTCTAATGTTAGAGATTTAGTAGATGTAGCAATAGATCCATCAGACCCAGATCATATTTATATGAGTTCATGGGGAAAAGGAGTTCTGGAGATGCAAAATAACGAAAGAGTTGAGTTATGGGTAGAGGAAAACACCAACAATCACATTCAAAAATTGTTTTACGCACCTAATCCAAATTATGTAAGTATAAGAATTGGAGGAAGTGTATTTGATAAAGATGGTAATTTATGGGTAGCTAACGGGTGGGATGTAGAAAGGCCATTTGTTGTGCGTATGAAAACAGATGAATGGAATTCATTTGCTTTCGACAAAGTTAGCTCTAGTTCTGATGGAGGTATGCAAGGTATCTGTATTGATGCAAATGGCAATAAATGGATAGGAACAAGAGACAATGGAATCTGGATATATAACGAAGGAGATTCATTTGACTCTACTGGAGACGATAAAATGTTACGTTTCTCAACATCTGAAAACTCAGGAAACCTACCCGATAATAGAGTAAATACTATTGCCATAGACAAAGATAATGTTGCCTGGATAGGCACAAAATTAGGCCTTGTGATTTTTAGTGACATTGACGACATGTTTGAGTCTAGTTACTACAAAGCTGAGCCAATAATAATTAATGAAGATGGTGTTGGAAAAAAACTTCTAGGAAATCAAACTATAAGTAAAATAGTTGTAGATGGAGCAAATAACAAATGGTTTGCTACAGAATCTGGTGGAGTTTATTACACTTCGGCAAATGGACAGAAAACAATACATCATTTTACTCAGGAGAATTCACCACTTCTATCTAATCAGGTTTTAGACTTAGATATTGATCCCGAAACAGGGAGAGTATTCTTTGTTACCTCTAAAGGATTAGTATCTTTTATAGGTACAGCAACAGAAGGAGGAGATAATTTTTCAAAAGTGTTTGCATATCCCAATCCAGTACGACCAGAGTATGATGGAGATATTTACATTAAAGGATTAACAGATAAGACTAACGTAAAGATTACTGACATTAATGGCAACCTCATTTTCGAGACAACTTCAGAAGGAGGACAAGCAGTTTGGAACGGACGTAGTTTAAGTGGTTACAAAGCCTCATCGGGCGTATATCTTGTTTTTGCGGTAAGTAAAGATGGTACCGATACTACTGTTACAAAAATCCTTATTGTTAACTAGATAATGCAACAGGTTTTTGATGCCATAGTATTAAGGTCTAGAAATTACTCCGATACAAGTGTAATACTTAGATGTTACTCAAAACAAAGAGGAGTAGTTTCTATCATTGCTAGGGGGGTAAAAAAGAAAAAGAGAAACCACGTTATGGGATTATTTCAACCTTTATCTATGGTAGAAATAGTTTCATATTCTAAAAAGGCAGATGCTGAACTAAAAAGTCTAAAAGAAATAAAATCAAACTTTTTTTACAACTCTCTCCATTCAGACCCCATAAAATTAGGTCTCACTATGTTTTTAGCAGAAATGCTTGAGCTCACACTTCGAGAAGAAGAAGAACCCAACGTGTTGTTGTTTAATTTCCTTGAAACTTCTTTCCATTATTTAGATAAAATTGAAAATTATGCTAATTTTCATATTTCATTTCTTATTGAACTTACTAAACACTTAGGTTTCTATCCTCATTTCGAGGATAGAACAAAAAAATATTTTGACCTTGAATATGGTGTATTCTACGATTTTGATAAAAACACTCCTTACTTATTTTCGGGAGAGTTAGTAGATAATTTTATAAAGTTTTTAGGCACGAAATTTGTTAAGTCTAACGAGGTTGTCCTAAACAAACAACAACGTAACAATTTACTAAAACTGATAATGCAATATTATTCATTGCATATTTCAAACTTTAGAGAACCAAAATCTTTAGAAGTGCTAAAAACACTTTATTCTTAGCTAAAAATGAAAATACGATTAACCCTATACTTTATATTTGTAATTGTGAATTATTCTTATTCGCAAACTCTAACAATTCTAGAAAACGAAAATAAATCACCCCTAAGTAATGTTTTTATCTATAACGATGGACAATCTAAAGTAGAAATTAGTGATAAAAATGGAAAAGTTGACTTATCAGTTTTTGAAGATGATGAGGAAATAATGATAGAGCATGTCTCTTATCAATTTATATTTTTCAAGAAAAAAACACTACTAAAAAAAGGTAATATTATTTACCTAATTAAGACTAACGACTTATTACCAGAAGTAGTTCTATCTGTAGCCAACAACAAAACAAGCTTGTTAAGAGTTGCCGAACAGATTTCGGTAATTACTTCTAATGATATTCTAGAAATATCACCACAATCCACTCCCGATTTATTGGCAACTACGCCTGGAATTACAGTTCAAAAAAGCCAGCTTGGTGGAGGAAGTCCTACTATTAGAGGATTTGAAGCAAATAGAATTTTACTAGTTGTTGATGGTGTTAGAATGAATAATGCTATATATCGTTCTGGACACCTACAAAATTCTTTAACAGTTGATGCTTCAAATTTAGAAAGAACAGAAATCATCTATGGTCCTTCATCAATAAAGTACGGATCTGATGCTCTTGGAGGAGTAATTCACTTTTATACTAAACGCCCAAAATTAGGGGGTGAATTTTGGCAAGCAAATGCCATAACCACATTCTCTTCGGCCGATAGTGGGTTAAAACTACATGCTGATGCAATTTACAACAACGATAAATTCGGAACTTTCACTTCTATCTCATACGGTAATTTTAGTGATTTGACCATGGGAAAAGTTAGAACTCACGGGTTTAACGATTGGGGAAAAGTTTATAATTACTCATCAAATACAGAGCATTATTACACTGATACAGAAACCGTAAACGCTAACCCAGACAATCAGAAAAATACAGCTTACAGTCAATTGGATTTATTACAGAAATTGATTTTCAAACTAGACAAAAAAAACGAATTAGAATTTAATTTTCAGTACTCTACAAGCTCCGATATTCCACGATTTGATGCTCTTACGGATGATAAAAATGGAGAATTAAAATGGGCAGAGTGGTACTACGGGCCTCAAAATAGATTTCTTATTTCTACAAAGTTAATTTCAATATTTAATAAAAAATGGCTCAAGGAGAGTAATGTTACACTTGCATATCAGAATGTAAAAGAATCGCGTATGCAACGTAAATTTGGAGATCTAGGCAAAACTTTCAGAAATGAAAATGTGAATGTGTTTTCTTTAAATGCTGACTTTAGTACTACTGTAAATAGTTTTGAAATTTCGTATGGTTCTGAAATAACTTTTAATAAAGTAAACTCTATGGCAGAAGGCAAAACACTATTAGTTTCTGGGAACGAAGTTATTGGTTTTGACAACCCTTTTATTGTTCAATCTAGATACCCCGACGGCGGAAGTGACTATAGTAGCTTTGCTCTTTATTCTGAAGTTAGAAAAAATCTAAGTACTAAATCAACAATCAATGCAGGTTTGAGATTTACAAGTACACTGATGCACGCAAAGTGGATAGATGAAACTTTTATCACTTTACCCGAAAATAAAATTACTCTTTTCAATAATTCTGTTACAGGAAATATTGGATATACCTTACGCCCCAATAATAACTGGGTTTTTAAAGCACATATTTCTACCGCATTCCGTTCGCCAAATATTGATGACATAGGTAAAGTTAGAGAAAAAAGTGGGTTACTCACCATTCCAAATACCTCCCTAAAACCAGAATATGCGGCTAATACCGAAATAAATGTAGCACGATATTTATTTAAAAAGAGATTGATGCTTTCTGCTGATTTTTTCTATACAAGAATTTTCGATTATATTATGCGCAATCCCTACCAAATGGTTCCCGGTATTGACTCTATAATGTACGATGGCGAAATGGTAAAGACAATTGCAAACGTAAATTCTGGCGAAGCTTATGTGTATGGTGTAAATTTAGGTTTATTGGCAAAATTAAATACTAAACTTTCACTTAATAGTTTTCTAACCTACACCAAAGGACGAGCAGTAGATCAAGATCTACCCATGCCATCTATACCGCCTATTTTTGGTTCTACAACCCTTAAGTTTAATCACAAAAAATGGTTAGTTACTTTGAATTCTACTTACAACTCAAGAAAAAAAGCAGAAGACTTCGACGTTTATGGCGGTGTTGATAATTTAGACAAAGCAGCTTCAGAAACATACGGAACACCTTCGTGGTACACAATAAATACAGGAATCAAATACAAGTTCAATCCTAAGTTAAATATAAAACTTGGAGTAAACAACATCCTCAACCATCACTATATGACTTTTGCTTCTGGAATTTCTGCTCCAGGTAGAAATTTTATCTTGACTCTAATAGGAACGATTTAAATAATAACATGGAGATTGAAAGACAATACTTTTGCCTTCCAACTTCCATATTCAGGTTTTAAATCCCTTTAAATGTGGCTTTCCTTTTTTCTAGAAATGCTGTTGTTCCTTCCTTAAAATCTTCTGTAGCGAAACAAGAACCAAACTCTTCTATTTCTACTTTAAATCCATCTACACTACTATTTGTTGAAGCATTTATTGCTTTAATTGCACTTGAAATTGCAACTGGAGAATTCCTCATAATTTTACTAGCTAGCTTTTCGCAAAAAGGAATAAGTTCTTCTTGAGCAACAACATAATTAACTAGCCCATATTTTTCGGCTTCATCAGAAGTAATCATCCCTGCACTCATAACCATTTCCATAGCCTTACCCTTACCTATAAGCTTAGTCAATCTCTGTGTCCCTCCATAACCCGGAATAACACCCAACGAAGTCTCAGGTAAACCCATTTTTGCATTATCAGATGCTACTCTGAAATGCGCCGACATAGCGAGCTCTAATCCCCCACCTAAAGCAAATCCGTTTATAGCAGCTATAACTGGAGTAGATAAATTCTCCACTAAATCAAAAAGCAAGCTGTGCCCTTCTGCTGAAAGTTTTTCCCCTTGTTCTTGATTAAAATTAGCAAATTCCGATATATCAGCACCAGCAATAAAAGCCTTTGTACCTCCTCCAGTAATAATTATTACCTTAGTGTTTGTATCATTTTCAGCTTCCTTAAACAAAGAAGATAGTTCGTTTATGGTTTCTTTATTTAATGCATTTAACTTAGAAGGTCTATTAATAAATATCTTCATTAACCCTTCGTTGCTCTCAGAAAAAATGTTCTTGTAATCCATTAGTTAATATTTTGATTTGTCATTGGTATAAAAATATAAAATATAGTTCCTTTATTTAGTTCCGATTCAAAATCAATCTTACCTCCTAGTGACTCTATAATGTTTTTTGAAATCCCTAGACCTAAGCCCATACCGCCTGTTTTTGTAGTAAATTTAGGCTCGAAAATCTTAATTTCCTCTTCCCTTTTGATTCCTATTCCATTATCTGAAATAGTTGTTTTTATATATTCGCCTTCACGTTCAACTGTCATTCTAATATCTGAATTTACACCTTCTGGGATAGATTGCTCAGCATTTTTAATTATATTATTTAATACTCTAGAAAACTGTTTTTCATCTATCATGGTCAACAGTTTATCATCTTTTATCTGAAATTTAATTGAACTATGAGTATGTAATTTAGAGAAGCGCTCTGCAAAATCACAAAAATCAATTTCTTTTAATTGTTGATTAGGCATCTTAGCAAAACTAGAAAACTCACTTGCAATACGCGTCAAAGTATCAATTTGTAATAGCATCCCTTTTGCAAAATCAAGAATCCTTCCTCTCTCATCTTCATTTTCAAATTTATGTGCATTCCTTTCCAGTAGCTGTACCTGTAAGCGCATTGGAGTAAGTGGATTTTTTATTTCGTGAGCAACTTGTTTAGCCATCTCTCTCCATGCGTTTTCTCTTTCATTTTTAAGCGATTGCTTAGTGCTTTCCTCCAACTTACCAACCATCGTATTATAGGCAATTACAAGCTGTCCAATCTCATCATTAGAGTTCCATATCAATGGCTTATTACTACTCAGAACGGTTTTATTAAGTTTTAACCCTATTTTTTTTAATGAAAGTGTAATATATCTCGATACTAGAAATGCGAATAAAATAGCTCCTAAAAGAATAAACACATACATTTGTGCATAACTAACGAGTAAGTCTTCAAGCTCAGTCCTAAAAATTGTATTCTCCTCAACATATGGCAAATACAGAATTAATAAATTCTGTCCTTCATATTTAATATATGAATACGAACGTAGATTAGCTTGTTTCCAAAAACTGTAACTCTCTAATTCTTCAATAAAAAAATTCTTCTTGTTGAGCTTTACCAGAATAGAATCATCAAGATTTTTTATATTTTGTTTCTCAGGAGATGAAGAAGATAAATATTCTCCATTAATTTTAAAAATATGTATTTTAAGATTGTGAACAACCTGAAGTTCTTGTATTTTACGCTCTATTAATTCTATTCTATCAATGTCAGTATTTATATCCTTATTTTCTGCAATTATTAAATTGATATGAGTAAGGAGTTTATTTTCTTTTCTCTCTAGCCTTTGAGTATGGTATCTTTGATTTTCATTTTTAAAATGATAGATGGTGATAGTAGCCATCAGAATAAGAGAAATCAAAACCAATGATATCATTGACAATAAAATCTTAAGACGTAATGATATTTTATTCAATTTATTTGGTTTTAATTGTTCCAACGAAAAGTACAAATTATTGAAATCATAAAAGCTTAATCGTCCAAGTTTTTGAAAATTTCATTTTGGGAAAGAGTAAATAGAATACTACGTAAGAAATGCCTTACCTCCGTAGTAATCGTTATGCTTTATAGGTGCAAAAAAACTGTTCTCAACATGAAATTAGTTTCTAATTATTGGAAAATTATCATTACATTTGGAATACTAAATCAAACATAGCGCTTGCTATTAGTTTGATAATAGTGGTTTTTGTGGATTTTTTTGATGTAGAAGGAGTAGATTTGGTTGGTCTACTCCTTTCTTTTGTTAGACCCCACAAACACTACACTTCACAAGTTTTTTATACATTTACTGTGTCATATTTGTGTCACCGTGCTTTTACTTAAGGTTATTCATATTAATATCCTTTAGGTAAAAAAAAAATGAATATACCTCAAATTGATTCTACCAATATTTCTACAGTACTTGTAGATTACATTCCAGCAGAACTAAAAATAAACAAGGATTGGATGATCGTTTATTATGTTTTAGATCCTTTTACTAATAAGCTAGTAAGGAAACGTAAACGTGTACCAGCTCATAATCGTACAAGTGAAAGAAAAAAGCTGGCTACTCGTATTATTTCAACAATAAACAAGAAACTACAAAAGGGATGGAATCCAATTATTGAAGATGAAGCCCCAAAATCATTAACTAAGATTGTAGATACAATTGTAAATTATAAAAGGATTTTGGAAAGGGATTTTGAAACTGGAGAAATCAGGTTTGACACTAAAAAAACTTATACTTCGGTAATAAATAGATTTAAAATATTTATAGAGGAAAGTGATAATGATAATGTTTATGTATTGAATTTTACCTCTCTATTAATAAGTGATTATTTAGATTTTCTATACCTTAAAAAACGATCATCTACTACCACTTATAACAATCATCTTAAAGTACTTCGATTATTCTCTAATTTTCTACTGCAGAAAGGATATATAAAAAACAACCCTACATTAATATTCAAGAATAAAAAGCCTGGACCAAAGAAAAGAACTATTATAGAAAAAGAAGATATAAATAAAATTTTCAATTATTTAGATACTAGTTATCCTGCATTTTCATTGCTAAATAAAATGATATATTATTGTTACATACGACCTACAGAACTAACCAAGATAAAAGTTAAGGATATAAACATATTATCTCAAACAATATACCTCAGTGCGGAAGTATCTAAAAAAACAGCAGGACATGTAACAATACCAAAACTCTTAATTAACGAAATTGTTGAACACATTAAAAATGCGAGTAATAATGATTATGTTTTCTCTAAAAAGAAATTTACTACTGGTAAAGAACCATCTTCTAAAAGTCTGTTGTATAAAAATTGGGTTAGAAATGTAGTAGATAAAAGATTAACAGATCAGCCTATGTATTCTTTGAAAGATAGCGGTATTACATTTGCTCTCGATGCTGGTATATCTACGGTATCAGTTATGAACCAAGCTAGGCATACTGATCTAAAAACTACAACTGCCTATGTTAGAAAAAACAGACAGACAGCAGATGTAAATATTAAAGATAGCAACTGGTAATTTATTTTTTTACACCTGACCTAAAAAACGCAAGACAAACGAGACATACCATATTTTAAAATAAAAACACAGCAGATACAACACTTTAGAGAGTGTTTAATTGTCTTGATATTTTTACTTAATGTGACAAAAAACAAGACAAAACCCTTTTTTAACGAAAAAAGCACCCTTTTTGGGTGCTTTTATAGTTTATTTATTTCTTAATAATTTTCTATTCTCTAGCCTTCTACTTGAAAGGGATGTAGTTTTTCGTCTGAAAGTTTTGTTTGAAGTTTTAGTAAATCGAATAGTACGTATGTGCTATCTTTTTTCTCGTCATACCTGCCGTTATCTCCGTAATGTGTACCTAGTTCTTGTAGTGCATCAATTAGAAAATCTCTAACCATGGTTCCGTTTTCTGTTTCTAAGAATTGTATAATTTCAAATTGAGCTGGTGTAAACTTGCAGTTTGAAGTGTTTATTTTCTGGTTATTACACATAGGTTCTAGGCTTTAGCGTTTGTATTATTATTACCTCTTGCAATTTCTAATAAAATACGACTTTCGTCTAACCTTATTTTTAGCTCTAGTATTTCTTTTTCGGCATCGGCTAAGGCTACTTGCTCATGCTCGGCAGTAGAAAGTTTATTGGTAGTATCGGCATCGGCTAGAGTAGTTTGCTGTTTTACAATAATAAACATTTCGTCTATCATTTCTCTGTCTTCCAAATCGAAACTATACTCGGTAGATAGCATGTCTATTGATTTGTGTAGAGTGTTTAACAATACATCTCGCATAATTACAGGTTCGTGCGTAAGATTGTTGAATACTACTTTGCGGGCTTGTGCAAGTTCTCTTCTTGCTGTGTTTGAATTTTTCATTTGTGTTCTGAATTAAATTAAAGAGTAGCGTGGCTCAGAACACAAAAAACGGTACGAAACCGAAAATCGAAGTTAGGGACTCACACCCATGCTCGCTACTCAAAAAGCTTTTAAAATTTATTTACGATATTTTTCTCTTGTAATAAGAAAGGAAATTTCGCTTACCTGTTTTTTGTATTCTGAATTACAAACATAGCAAAAAATATTGAAGTAACAACAATATGTGTTGTTGTTTGGTTTATTTTTTTTGGTTGGGGTTGGTTTTTTGGTGTAAAAAAAGCTCCTTGGTATAGGAGCTTTGTGTGTTATTTTTTTACAGTTTTTATTGTAAATATATTTGATTCTCTTTCAACTTCTTTTTTCCCTTCTAGTATATCAAAAAAATCATTTTTAGAATATCCCAAAGCTCTTAATGCGTTTCTAATAATAAATTCGGGAACTGGAGTAATATGATTCTGAAAAACTATAGGTCTTGTTAAATCTGCCCTGGTATATTGTACATGCCCTTTATTGTCATGTATATATTTGCATAATGCTAAATCTAAAAAGCCCTCAAACTTTGCAACGTTAATATTTTTAAGTTTTCTTGTTGACATTATGCAAGGGCTAAACCAATTTCTGTTTGCTCTCTCCTTACATTAGATTTTGTCATTACATCTCTGTAAGTTTCATTATCGCCCCATAACTCGTCTTCTGATGGTGCATTAATTCTTTTCTTACGTTTATTTACTGTCCAACCTAATTTTTCTAATTCCTCAAAGATTGTTTCTTTATTATGGGTGTAAGATAAATATTCTTCTAGTACAACTTCGAAAGAGGCTTTAGCTTCTATTTCGCTCTTACCATAACCAGTAATATCAAGAGCAGGAGAATAAACAAAGTTAAAATCGTCTTCTTCAAACAGAATTAAAGACAACCCAACATTGACTTCATGTTTTCCATGGTTAAAAGATGCTTTTATATGTAATCCCATTGTTTTAATTGTTTTTTATGCTATTATTGGGTGCGAATATATACATTATATTGTATAAATATACAAAAAAAATGACGTTCTGTGTTGTTAAGAAGACAATAGAAACTGTATTAATGTAAAAAAAAGACTTGCATAAATTAATATGCAAGCCTCATAACTACCCAAGTTTACCATGAAAAAGCAAGACTATGATCTTGCTTAGAGAGTGCAATATAAGTTTTTACATTTCAATTGTAGCATCTTCCCAAACAAAATTATTACCAGTTACAATGTTAGTTGGTTCTCCAGTTGCAAGTGGTTCTATATCTTCAATATCATCATCTCTCATTAATGATTTATCATAGATATTGTACTTTAGTTCTGTTAGATCTTTATCCTGGTACCTATTTTTAGAGTGATAGATGAAATTGTTTTTAAAATCTCCATCTGTTTCAGCTTTCATAATAATATCACCATCAAATTGAGCTTTAGCTCCACCTCTCATACTTCCAGTTGTAGTACGTTGAAAAATAGCAAAAATCAATTTTCCATTATAAGCCTTACGTAAATCATTATCGAAGTCTAATTTTGATACTTCAAAAATTTTATTCCAACTATCAATAAATATAGCATCGTATTGAGGAATAAGCTCATCTAATACTTGTTTCTCTTTACCTCGTGGTAATTCACCAATAATATCAACATTGTTTTGTATTTCAATATCTAAATACTGATCTACTTTTGATCTTACTAATTCACTCGTTGGATCTTCCTCTAAAGAAATAAATAGAACCTTGTAATTTTTTGCAAGTTCATTCATAGCTTGGTAAAAGAAACGTGTTTTACCACTTCCTGCTGGTGCA
>JADGDT010000209.1:0-1406 GCA_016744755.1 Ichthyobacteriaceae bacterium
AGGTACATGTCAGCATCAAGTAAAGAAGATCAGGATAGAGAGTTGCAGATGCATGTAAGTGCTATCAAAAATCACATAGTTTCACTAAGCACAAAAGGTTACGATGATTACGATAAATCTTTAGATTTTGTAATGATGTTTGTTCCTAGCGAACCAGCATATATTGCCGCCATGCAAGGAGATTCAAATTTGTGGAACTTCGCTTACGACAAGAGGATTCTGTTGATGAATCCCACTAATCTAATCACCTCTTTAAAACTAATTGTAGACCTTTGGAAAAGAGAATATCAAAATCAGAATGCACTAGAAATAGCGAGTAGGGGAGCAAAACTCTACGATAAATTTGTAGGTTTTGTGAATAACCTTGAAGGAGTTGGAGATTATTTAGAAAAAGCTCAAGGTAAATACGACGATGCCTACAAGCAGTTAACCACAGGAAATGATAACTTGGTGTTGCAAGCAACAAAACTTAAAGACTTGGGGTTGAAAACTAAAAAAAACCTTACAGAATAGGTTAATAATTACTTTGTTTAAAACGGTATGAACATTAACAGATGGGTGATTATTAATCTTTCTTCTGAACTTTATCAAAAAGTAAATTTACTAATCCTATAGTAATAGATTCAAATGGATCTTTAACATTGTAGGGATTAAAACTATCTGCTTGTCTTTCGAAATCAAACTTTACTTGGTACAAAGGAGTCCTTTTATAGAAAATATTTTCATTATTTGTAAAGTGTTTTTTATATGATTTTGATGATGGATCATATAAAACTAAACCAGTATTTTTGAACTTCAATTCTTCAAATATTAAGATTGAATAAGATTCTAAAGGATAACTATTAATGTAGTTTATCTGTGCTACTGTCTTGGATATTGATATAAATAATAAGAAAACTATAAGTATATATTTTAATTTTATCATAATTTAAGTTTTTCAAAATGAATAATTATTAGATGCTTAAAGCTTAAAATCAGACTTTAGTTCCTCTGTTGTTTTATTTAAAACAGTATGAACATTAACTATGATATTAGATAGCTCATTTATGTTGGCCCCATTTTTAGAGTAACCTTCTATAACTCTAATATCTTTAGTAAGAGCATTAATTCCTAAAAGGTCTATAGATGGTTTAAGCTTGTGAGCTATTCTAGTTAATTCATCAAAATTATTTTCATTGAAAGAAACCTTAATGTTTTTCAATTGTTTAGGAACTTCAGCTAAAAAAACTTTAACTATTTCTAAAACAAATTCATTACTTCCACTAGATAGTTCTTCTAGTTGCTTTAAATCATATGACTTTTCCATTTTTTTTAATTAAAATTATTCTTTTAATATTTTGTGATGTTTTAGGTAAGTATTTGAATTAATTCTGGTTCTTGGCTATGGTTGGTGAGCGGAGCCGAAC
>JADGDT010000209.1:1506-3159 GCA_016744755.1 Ichthyobacteriaceae bacterium
ATGGTTGGTGAGCGGAGCCGAACTATGGTTGGTGAGCGGAGCCGAACCATCACTATATCTCATGATTTTTCAACATCCTATAAATTGTAGATTTACCTACATCCAGTTTCTCGGCAACCAATAGTACATTGTTGTCGTATTTAGTTAAGAAATATTTAATTATACCACGCGTATAGTCTTTTAATGTTTTTTCGTCTAAAAGGAAATCCGAAATACTTTTAGAACTGTTAAACTTAATATCGTCGTCTTTAATAATATTATCGGTACACATAACAGTAGCTAGTTCAATTACTGCTTTTAGTTCTTGTACATTGCCTATATACGGGTGGTTTATTAATTTCTCTCTAGCATCTAAACTCAAAGTCACCTCATCCATGTTATTTGAATTAGTGAAATTATTGATGAATTTAATTGCTAGAATTGTAATGTCAGCCCCTCTTTCTCTCAATGGCGGTATACTAATTGGAGCACCCATTGTTCTAAAATATTGTAATTCTTTAATTTTTTTCTGAGAAACCAAATCTGTTAAGCTATTGTTGTAAGATGTAATAATTCTTAGATCTAAAGGAATAAACTCTATCCCTCCAACCCTTACAATCTCTTTGTTTTGTAATATCTTTTGAAGATAAAACTGAAATCTATCTTCAATATCTTCGAATCCTTCTATGAAAATTGTTCCGCCATTTGCTCTTTCCAAAAAACCTATTTGGTTATTTTTATCATCTCTAATGCTCTTATCAACCCCTAAAAGTTCAATGTCTCTAGCATCGTATTTTATTGCTCTTAAATCTATAGAAATAAAAGGCATATGCTTACGTTCCGAATTGTAGTGTATAACCTTAGCAATCATTTCCTTTCCGGTACCAGGCTCACCATGTAGAGATACATTAATGTTTGTGTTAATTATTTTTTCTATTGAATCATAAACTTTCTGTATTTCAGGACTTTCTCCAATTAGTTTATTGAAACTATATTTATCAATAATCACATTCTTGAATTTAGAAAAATCTGTTTCTAAAGTTTTATTATCACATATTTCATGAACTATTTTTGTGATTTCGCTAGGGGTATCATTATTTTTAACCAGATAGTCATAAGCTCCATTTTTCAACAAACTAACTATTTTCTTTGGACTTTTGTCATCAGAAATAATTATAATAATTGTGCTTGGGTTTGCTTTTTTTATACTCATTAGTATATCTGATGCTGGCTCATCAAAACCTATAGAGTTAAATATAACTATAGATGTTGTTTTAGAAATTTTATCTATAGCATTATGATGGTTGTTGAAGATTTCAATATTTTGATTCAAACTTATCTCCATTTCTTCTTTTAAAGATTTAGAGAATAATAAATCACTTCCAATTATAAAAAATACATTTTTATCCATTCGTTATTCTTTTTTTAGACGATACCATTTAGGTAAAAGAATTAATATTTATTTGCAGTAGCATATTTTTTTGCTAAAGTTGAGGGGAGGGTAGATTGTTTTTTTTAGTATTTAGATATTCTAAAATATATAACTAAAAAAGGTCTATATGCAATATATGGAAATTTTCTCTATTTTGGAAATGTATTTTCATACATAATTGTAGAGCATACTGAAATGTGAAAGGTTGTATTACCGTGAAGTTTATAGATATTTATAACTTA
>JADGDT010000084.1 GCA_016744755.1 Ichthyobacteriaceae bacterium
TATTTCATAATTTTATTCCATATACTTTATTCTTTTCTTTCTTTTCAAAAAATCACATCAATATTTAAAATCTATTTAAATAGTAAAATAGTTAAATATTATTATGCGTGCATAATAAAAATTTATATATTTGGGACATACATTATTGAAATCACTATAAAACAAGCAAAAGACTAAATTATCAGTAATTATATACTTTAGCAACAAGTTAAGTTTTTTGCGTCGAAAATATAAATATGGAAGATAAAAAACTCACTATAGATTATATGTTGCGATCAACTTGGCAAGCAGTTACTAAGATGTATAACGAGCAAGCTGGTAAATATGGAGCTTCAATGTCAACAGGTTTTACATTGTTATCTATAGATCCCGAAGAAGGTTCGCCTTCAACTACTCTTGGTCCTCGTATGGGAGTAGAATCTACCAGTTTATCTAGAATATTGAAGACTATGGAAGAAAAGGGTTTAATCTCTAGAAAGCCCAATCCATTAGATGGAAGAGGTGTATTAATTTGTCTTACCGAAGAAGGAAAAGCTAAAAGGGAAGTATCAAAAGAAAGAGTTCTTCATTTTAACAAAGTTGTTCATAATAGTTTGACACCACAAAAAATAAAGAACTTTTATGAAGTAACAGAGACTATTACGGAACTCATAAAAGAGAATAAAATTTTTAAAACAGAAGAGTAAGACTAACAAAGTCTTAAATCTATATAATCAAAACCAAAGTATAAACATTTAAGGTAGACATTCATTAACTAACATTTTTAACTAACAGAATGTTCCTTGTAAGTTTAGTAAATCAAATTATTAACGTATGAATCGTGCAATTAAAAAAGTAGCAATATTAGGATCTGGGATAATGGGATCTCGTATTGCTTGTCATTTTGCAAATATCGGAGTAGAAGCTCTACTTCTTGATATTGTTCCTCGTGAGCTTAATGATGCGGAAAAAGCAAAAGGTCTTACCCTTGAAAACAAGGCAGTGAGAAACCGAATTGTAAATGATGCTCTAAAGAGTACATTAAAATCTAAACCATCGCCAATCTATAAAAAGGAGTTTGCTTCTTTAATAGAAACTGGAAACTTCGACGATGATATGTCGAAGATTAAAGATGTTGATTGGATAATGGAAGTTGTGGTAGAACGACTCGATATCAAAAAAATAGTTTTTGATAACGTAGTTAAGTATCGCAAACCTGGAACTCTTATTACTTCAAACACTTCAGGTATTCCTATCCACATGATGATAGAGGATAGAGATGATGATTTCAAGAAACATTTCTGTGGAACTCACTTCTTCAATCCACCACGTTACCTTAAATTATTTGAGGTAATTCCTACTCCTGAAACATCTACTGAAGTCACTGATTTCTTGATGAATTACGGAAGAAATTACCTAGGAAAGACATCTGTTCTTGCAAAAGATACTCCTGCGTTTATCGCAAATCGTGTTGGTATTTACAGCATAATGGAGTTATTTCACGTTGTTAACGAAATGGGAATGACTATAGAGGAAGTTGATAAACTTACAGGTCCGGTAATAGGTCGTGCTAAGTCGGCAACTTTCCGTACTGTTGATGTTGTAGGACTAGATACTTTGGTACACGTAGCCAATGGTCTTTACAACGGTGTTCCTGATGATGAGGCTCACGATTTGTTTAAACTGCCTAGTTACATCGAAACAATGATGGAGAATAACTGGTTGGGATCAAAAACGAAACAAGGCTTTTATAAGAGAGTTAAAAATGATCAAGGTAAGAAGGAGATTCTATCTTTAGATTTAAATACTCTTGAATACCGCACAAAAAAGCGTGCTAAGTTTGCTACGCTCGAAATGACTAAAACTATAGATAAGGTAATAGACCGTTTTAAAGTTTTAGTAAAAGGAAAAGATAAGGCTGGAGAATTCTACAGAAAATCATTCTCAGGTTTATTCCAATATGTATCAAACCGTATTCCAGAAATTTCTGATGAGCTTTATAAAATCGACGATGGTATGAAAGCTGGGTTTGGTTGGGAGCACGGACCTTTCCAAGTATGGGATGCAATAGGAGTTGAGAAAGGAATAAAGATGATGGAAGCCGAAGGTAAAAAACCTGCTCAGTGGGTTTACGATATGGTTGCTTCTGGTCAGAAATCTTTTTACACTCTTGCAGATAGTAAGATGTCTTATTTCGATATTCCTGCAAAAGAAAATAAAATTATACCAGGTCAGGAGAGTTTCATTATTCTTGACAATATTAGAAAAACTTCAAAAATTTGGGAGAATTCAGGTTCTGTAATTCACGATTTAGGAGATGGAATTATAAACGTTGAGTTTACATCTAAAATGAATTCTATTGGAGGAGAAGTTCTTCAAGGTCTTCAGAAAGGTATAGAGCTTGCAGAAAAAGATTACCGCGGAATGATAGTTGGTAATCAAGGACCAAACTTCTCGGTAGGTGCAAATCTTGCAATGATTTTTATGTTAGCAATAGAACAAGAATACGATGAGCTTAACATGGCAATTAAACAGTTTCAAGATACAATGATGCGTATGCGTTATTCATCTATTCCTGTAATTGCAGCACCTCATGGAATGACTTTTGGTGGAGGAGCAGAAATTACGCTTCATGCTGATAAGGTTGTTGCTGCTGCCGAAACTTACATCGGACTTGTAGAGTTTGGAGTAGGAGTAATACCAGGTGGTGGTGGTTCTAAAGAATTTGCACTTAGAGCATCAGATAGTTTTAAAACTGGCGATGTTGAGGTAAATGCACTTCAAGAGGCATTTATGACTATAGCAATGGCTAAAGTTGCAACCTCGGCTCATGAAGCATACGATTTAGGTTTCCTTAAAAAAGGAAGAGATCATGTTGTAGTAAATAGAGACAATCAGATTGCAATGGCTAAAAAACATGCAATATTGATGGCCGAAAGTGGATATACTCAACCTGCAAAACGCAAGGATATTAAAGTTCTTGGTCGTCAGGTATTAGGTATGTTTAATGTAGGTACAGATAGTATGGTTGCAGGAAAATTTATTTCTGAACACGATAGGAAAGTAGCGAACAAACTAGCTTATGTTATGGCTGGTGGCGATTTAACTGAAAAAACTCTAGTTAGAGAGCAGTATCTACTAGATTTAGAAAGAGAAGCATTCTTATCTTTACTTACAGAGAAGAAAACTCTTGAGCGTATTCAGCACATGTTACAAAAAGGTAAACCTCTAAGAAATTAAGATCATGACAGAAGCATATATTGTAAAAGGATTTAGAACGGCAGTAGGAAAAGCTCCTAAGGGAGTATTCCGTTTTAAAAGACCAGACGAGCTGGCTGCCGAAACTATCAAGTACATGATGGAAAAAGTTCCTGAACTTGATGTAAACCGTATTGACGATGTAATTGTTGGAAATGCGATGCCAGAGGCAGAACAAGGATTGAATATTGGTAGACTAGTTTCTTTAATGGGACTTAAAACTATTGATGTTGCCGGAATGACAGTAAACCGTTACTGTGCATCAGGACTTGAAACTATAGCTATTGCAACCGCTAAAATTAAATCAGGAATGGCTGATGTAATTATTGCTGGTGGAGTAGAAAGTATGTCTTATATACCAATGGGTGGTTATAAACCAGTACCCGAGTACAACACATCTTTAGAAAACCCTGATTATTATTGGGGCATGGGATTAACAGCAGAGGCTGTTGCACAGAAATATAATGTTAGTAGAGATGCTCAGGATGAATTTGCATTCAACTCTCACAATAAAGCTCTAGCAGCAATTGAAGCAGGTAAATTTAAAGACGAAATAGTACCAATTACTGTTGATAATGTTTATTTAGATGAGAATGAAAAGAAGGTAACATCTTCTTATGTTGTTGATACAGATCAAGGGCCACGTGCAGGAACAAATACAAAAGTTCTTAATAAATTAAGACCAGTATTTGCAGCAGGAGGATCGGTTACAGCTGGTAATTCTTCGCAAATGAGTGATGGTGCTGCTTTTGTTTTAGTTGTTTCAGAAAAAATAATGAAAGAGTTAAACTTAGAGCCAATTGCTAGACTTGTAAACTATACAGCTGCTGGAGTAGAGCCAAGCCTGATGGGTATTGGACCAACAGCCGCAATTCCGAAAGCATTGAAGTTAGCTGGACTAAAGCAAGATGATATAGATCTAATAGAACTTAACGAAGCATTTGCATCGCAATCTATTGCTGTAGTTGATACATTAGGTATTGATCCAAGTAAAGTAAATGTAAACGGTGGAGCCATTGCAATGGGACACCCACTTGGATGTACTGGTGCAAAATTATCAGTTCAATTATTTAGCGAGATGAAACGTCAAGATGCTAAATACGGAATGGTAACAATGTGTATTGGTACTGGGCAAGGAGCTGCAGGTATATTTGAGATGCTTTAATGATGTGAAATCGTGAAGTCGTGATTGCGTGAAGTATTGAAGTCGTGATTTTATCACATAATCGTAAATTTACGAAATAAAAAAAATATTGAGAAATAGAAAGTAGAGAATAGTCCTTACCGAGAATGGGTCTAGATTCACTAACCAACTAGAATCACTCTTTACTTTCTATCCTCTTTTATATTAAACATAAAGACGCAATATATTGCGTTTAATTAATAGAAAAGTATTAATGCTAAGAGTCAGAAGATAAAAGCTAATGACTAAAAGCTAAAAGCTAATAAAATGGATACAAAAGAACTAGATAAATTAAAAGGCGGTGAATTTTTAATAAAAGACGCTGTAGCAGATCAAATTTTTATAGCAGAGGAATTTAATGAAGATCAGATGATGATGGCTTCTTCCGCTACAGAATTTATAGATAAAGAAGTAGTTCCAAACCGTGAGAGATTTGAACAAAAAGATTATGCTCTTGTTGAAGAATTGATGAAGAAGGCAGGAGAAATGGGATTCTTAGGAATTACCACTCCAGAGAAGTACGAAGGTATGGATATGGGTTTCAACACAGCAATGCTGTTGACAGATAGACTTTCTGGAGCAACAGGTTCTTTCTCTACAGCTTACGGAGCTCACACAGGAATTGGAACACTTCCAATTTTGCTTTATGGATCTGAAGAGCAAAGAATGCACTACTTACCAAAACTTGCAAGTGGCGAGTGGATTGGTGCTTATGCTCTTACTGAGCCAGGAGCAGGATCTGATGCTAATTCTGGTAAAACAAAAGCTATCTATAATGCCGATACTGATACTTACAAGATTACTGGAGGTAAAATGTGGATATCTAATGCAGGTTTTGCTCAGGTATTTATTGTTTTTGCTCGTATTGAGGATGATAAAAATATCACAGGTTTTGTGGTAGATTACGATAAGGACAATATTAATGGAATTACTTTTGGAGATGAGGAAAATAAATTAGGAATTAAATCTTCATCTACTCGTCAGGTTTATTTTGATGATACTGAAGTGCCAGCTTCAGCAATGTTATCAGAAAGAGGTAATGGATTTAAGATTGCGATGAATTCTTTAAATGTTGGTCGTATAAAATTAGCTGCAGCGTGTATAGATTCTCAAAAGAGATTGACAAATCACGGAGTTACTTATGCTAATGAGCGTTTCCAGTTTAAACAGCCAATTTCTAATTTTGGAGCTGTAAAAAATATGATTGCCGATATGGCTATGGGTGCTTGGATATCAGAATCTGGAACTTACCGTGCTGGACAAGATATTGAAGATAAAATTTATGCTTTAGAAGCAGAAGGATTAACACCTCAAGAGGCTAAACTTAAAGGAGTAGAAGAGTTTTCTATCGAAGCTTCTATTATGAAAGTTTATGCATCAGAATCTGTACAAAATACAGCTGATTTAGCTATTCAGGTTTATGGAGGTATGGGATTCTCTGCCGATGCACCTGTTGAGGCAGCTTGGCGTGATGCACGTATCGCTCGTATTTACGAAGGTACAAACGAAATCAACCGTATGCTTATCGTAGGAATGCTTCTTCGTAAAGCTATGAAGGGAGATATTGATTTAATGGGACCTGCAATGAAAGTTGGAGCTTCATTAATGTCTATTCCTTCTTTTGACACTCCTGATTATTCAGTTTTATTTTCTGAAGAAAAAGAACTTATCACAAAACTTAAAGATGCTACATTGATGATAGCAGGTAAGGCTGTAGAGAAGTTTGGAATGGAGCTAGATGCTCAGCAAGAATTATTGATGTTTGTAGCTGATATGATTGTTGAAGTTTATGTAGCTGAATCTGCTGTACTTCGTGCAGAGAAATTAGTTAACAAAAATGGAGAGGACTCTGTAAGCTGTCAAATAGCAATGGCGAAACTTAACTTGTTTAACGCTGTTGAGAAAATAGGTAGAGCAGGACGTGAAGCAATTATTTCTATAGTAGAAGGCGATGAGCAACGTATGATGTTGATGGGACTTAAACGTTTCACTAAGTACGCTAACTATCCTAATGTTATTGAATTACGTAAGAAAATTGCAAATAAAGTTATTGAAGAAAATAAATACGTTTTCTAGAATTTAACTTTCAATATATTTTTTTAAGCCTCGATTTTTTCGAGGCTTTTTTGTATTGCAGTTTTTCATGTAGAATGATGATATTGGATTTAAATATTGTTTATTTTTAAGCGTAATTGGTATTGTTCAATTGATAAAATAAATGCAATCATAATTTATAAATATTGAATTTCAACCAAATAGAAAAGTAGGGTAGTAGTTTTGTATTAAACAGAAATCAAAATGGAATTCAATATAGAAGAGTTTAACCCAAATAAATTGGCAGATGTGAAGATGCTTTCGAAAGAAATTTTGTTGCATTTAAAAGAAGAAGGAGTAAGAAAGTTGATTGACGATCATTACGAACTACTTAGAGTTAGTGGAATTAAAGGATTGTTCCCACCAACAGATAAGGGTTTTGAAATGGCGAAGAAGCATTCAGCAGATTTCTTTATTCAATTAATGGGAGGACCAAATTATTTTACAGATTCTAGAGGAAATCCAATGATGCGAAAGAGGCATGCACCTTTCAAAATTACACCCGAAGCTAGAATTGTTTGGCTTGAATGTTACATTGAGGCTTTGAATAAAGTAGAAGCTCCTGATGCAATAAAACAATCTTATTGGGATTACGTAAACACTTTTTCTACTTGGATGGTGAACACACCATCTGAATCTGATAGAGGATTTTCCTTTTCGGGATAAATACTTTTTTGGTTGAAAAAGATGAGACCTCTCCACTCCTAACGTTGGTTGATAAGAATATTTTGTAAAAAGAACGGTCACTGAGCGTAGTCCGAAGTGTTAGTTCTTTAATAGTAGCTTCGACTCCGCTCAGCTACCGTACGCATGAAAAAAATAGATGTTTTATAAAATAGAGAGAACCAATAATTTGGATCTCTCTTAAATATTTTAACAAAATATATTTACTCTAAAAATTTGCAATAATTTGCTTCGCAACTCTCAAAGCATTTGCACCATCTTGTAGAGTTACAGGAGGTACTGTGTTGTTATTTATAGCATCAGCAAATGATTCTAGCTCATCTAAAATTGCATTGTTTGGAGCTACATCAGGTTGCTCAAAATAAATTTGTTTTTTTACACCTTCGGCATTTTGTAAGATCATATCAAATTCTCCTGGATTACTAGGAGCATCTTTCATTTTTACTATCTCACTTTTTTTCTCAAGAAAATCTACAGATACGTATGCATCGCGTTGGAAAAAACGGACTTTACGCATGTTTTTCATAGAAATTCTTGAAGCAGTAAGGTTTGCTACACATCCATTTTCAAATTCTAATCTAACATTTGCAATATCGGGAGTATCAGAAATTACAGAAACACCACTTGAGTGTACTGCCTTAACTTCCGATTTAACTACACTAAGAATTGCATCAATATCGTGAATCATTAAATCTAAAACCACAGGAACGTCGGTACCACGTGGATTGAACTCTGCCAAACGGTGAGCCTCAATAAACATAGGTTCGTTAATTTGGCCTTTTACAGCTGTAAATGCAGGATTGAAACGCTCTACGTGTCCAACTTGTCCTTTTACATTGTGTTTTTCTAAAAGATTTAGCAATTCCTCGGCTTCCTCAACAGTATTGGTAATAGGTTTTTCTATAAAAACGTGCTTACCTGCTTGTATAGTTTGCTTTGCAACTTCAAAATGCGAAAGTGTTGGAGTAACAATGTCAACTACATCTACAGCATTTATTAAATCTTCAATTTTATCGAAATACTTGAAGCCGTATTCTTTTACTACAGCATCAGCATTCTCTTTGTTTGGATCGTAAAATCCAACTAACTCGTATTTATCAGATTGATTTAAAAGGCGCAAATGAATTTTACCTAAATGGCCTGCACCTAAAACTCCAGCTTTTAACATATCTTAAAATTTTCATCAAAAGTAAGATTTTATGTTTAGTTGACGATGAATTATTTTAATGATAAATATTAGTTTATAAACAAACAGGTCAATTTTACATAATTGACCTGTTTATGTATTTTAGAATTGTAATAAATTACTCTACAATTATTTTTTTAGATACACTGTATTCATCATTTGTAATTCTAATGTAATAAACCCCTTTACTTAGCGATGTTAAATTTATTTTGCCACTAATAGTTTTCATAAGTTTTGTGGCAACAGTCCTTCCTTTTGTATCTATTATTTCAATAAAACTATCACCATTCATTTGCGAATCTATATAAAGTATTCCTTGTACTGGGTTTGGATAAATATTGTATATGCTAAATTTGTCATGATCTGAAATTCCTAATGCTTCAAAATTCAAATCCTCAACATCGGGAGCTAGTTCTTCGTTACCAACCATATCGGTAGCTACAGAGTAGAATTTATAAATTGATCCTTTTTCAACTTTTATGGTAATTTCATTGGAATATGTTAAAAGTAATGGTTCAAAGTCCGATCCATCTACAGAAGAATACAGCGAGTAATACCACACTCCAGAGTTTGTGTCAGCTCCATCAATAGTAATAGTTATTTCTGCTTTGTCTTTATTGTAGCTATGATAATTAATTTCACTAGATGGTGCTTTCTTGTCAATAGTATTTTCCCAAATGTTTGTGATAATTGGTTCGTTATAATCAAAAATAATTGTAGCCTTATTTTTAAAGGTAAATCCGTCTGCTAAACTTTGTATTCCTACAGAAAACGAGATGCTTCCTTCGCCTTCGGGTAAATTTTTATTTGGAGGAAGAATTCCTAATTCAGGATCTTCATTATCTGACATTGTATCTGGATTAAGAGAAGTAAAATACACTTTTATTATTCCTTTATCACTATCAAATGTACCTGTTATTCTTCCAATAATATTTTGTTTAGGTCTTAAATCAATATCTTTACTAAACTCTTTTTGTCCCGTCAATAAATTTATAGTTGATGTTCCTATAGTTATTTTATCAAAAGAAAAATTATCTGTTTTAAATTTGGTAACATCCAAAGTATCAACAATCCAAATCTCTTGAGCAGGAGCAGTTGCATTACTCTTGTTTTCGAAAAATATTGTGTAATTTGCTTTGTCTAGGCTAGTAATGTATTGATTATCGCCAAATCCGCTCGGTCCAACTATTTCATTAGGATCGAATGATGTAACCCCTCTAATATCTTTATTTCTGAATGATTTTTTCGCAAATTTTGTTTTACAATTATCAACATCAGTAAATGCTTGGTCTGTTAATTGAATAACACTTACTACTCCTATGGCTACTTTTAAAGGTACTGCAATAGTTTTTACTACATCACCAACACAACCTAACCCTACAGAAACCCATGAGTATAAAGCAGACCCCCAGGTTCTGCCCTCGCCAACACCTATATTGTTATTGGCAATTGTAAATACTTCCGATCCAACTGCAACAACACATGCATATCCAGGAATCATTTCATTTACTATTCCTACTACTCCTGTTGAAGCTGCTTTAACCATTGCTAAATGAATACATTTTGTAAGTTCGGGATCCTCACCATCACAATTTTTTGCTATCTTATTATCTATAATCATTGGAGCATTGTTCCATGCATTTATTGTAACACTAGTTCCTGTTTTAATTTTAAACTGAATAGACCCTGTATATCCAGCAGGAATTTTAGGAACAACTAGTGGATAAACTCTAGTTTTTTTAACCTCACCAAATATTGTATCTACATCAAAGTAGTAATCAATAGAATCAAATCTAGCAGTTAAATCATTTTGAGCTACAAAGTCAGGATAAACAATATTCAAATCAATAAATTCAAGAGTATTGTTGTCGGGATCAGACATTGTAATATATACGGGTACATAATCTGCATCAACATTTCCGGTGTTACCATACTCTAGGGTGTAGGTTTGCCATCTATTGAATAATGCTTTGGTCCTACCAGAAATATTTACCCATGGTTCTGGTTCATTTGCTTGTACAATATTTAATGCATTTTCTTCAATTATCTCTGGCTTGCCAACATTAGTAACCGACACGTTACAAGATCCAATTTCTACGCTGTTAAGATTAAATGTGGCTTCTATAGCACCTCTCTCAATATATTTTACACTAGCTGCAGTAATCATATTCCCACCTCTAATAATTTTAACAATTGATTGAGCAGAAAACCCTCCTCCTAGAACAGTTATTGTTACAACTCCGTTATTCCCAATTATTTGTGGCGAAACTCCTTTTATTCCGTATATAACTACATTTTTTTTAGCAGTATCTTCTCCAGCTAAATTAGTAGCAATTAAAGAAACTAAATATTCTCCAGGATTAGAATAACTGTGCGAAGGATTTTCTAATTCGCTTGTTGTACCATCGTCAAAATCCCAAATATAACTTTCACCATCAATAGTTTTGTTGTTGAAACTAATGGTTTTTATATCTTGATATACTTCAAAATCGGCTTTCGGATTTTTTTTATAATCAGGAAATATTGTGTACGAACCATAGGTAGAATAATCATAACCAGTTCTAGCTAATTTTAAATAATAAATACCAGGAGATATGTTTACTGTTATTCTACTACCACTATTAGAGACATACCTAGTATGTTTTTTTATTAAAGTAGATCCATCACTTTCATATAAACTAATATTATAACCAAGATGTGACTCTGTTGTGTCTTTAATAATTAAACTTCCATCTTCGGGAATAGTAATTTTCCAATAATCAGTTTTATCCCAAATACTATCTCTTCTACTACCTAAGTTTCCTGTGTTTTGAGCATTTAAAACTAAATTTACTGCAATTTCTAAACTATCGTTGGGTTCAGAATCGCCAGAGTAGGTTACTGGCTCAAAATCTGGAAAAATAGTATATGTTCCGTAGGAAGAATAATCATACCCAGTTCTAGCTAATTTTAAATAATAAATACCAGGCGATAGATTAACTCCTAACCTAGTTCCACTATTGCTTTCGTATCTAGTGTGATTTTTTATTAAAGTAGTTCCATCATCGTCATATAAACTAATATTATATCCAAGGTGCGATTCTGTAGTATCTTTTAAAATCAATCTTCCATCTTCTAAAATATTTATTTTCCAATAATCTGTTTTGTCCCAAATACCATCTCTTCTGCTACCTAAATTCCCTGAATTTTGAATATTTAAAATTATAGTATCTGAATTTGTGTAAACGTCATTAGATTCAGTATCGCCTGGGTAAGTAACAGGTTCAAAATCTGGAAAAATAGTATATGTTCCATAAGATGAATAATCATACCCAGTTCTAGTTAATTTTAAATAATAAATACCAGGCGATAGATTAACTCCTAACCTAGTTCCGCTATTGCTTTCGTACCTAGTGTGATTTTTTATTAAAGTAGTTCCATCATCGTCATATAAACTAATATTATACCCAAGGTGTGATTCTGTAGTGTCTTTTATAATCAGCCTTCCATCTTCGGGAATTGTTATTTTCCAGTAATCAGTTTTATCCCAAATACCATCCCTTCTGCTACCTAAATTTCCAGAGTTTTGAATATTTAAAATTATAGCATCTGCATTTGTATAAATGTCATTAGATTCAGCATCGCCTGAGTGAGTAACAGGTGTAAAATCTGGAAACATTGTATATGTTCCATAATTTGTATAATCATAACCTGTTCTTTGCAATTTTAAATAGTAAATACCTGGTGATAAATTCACACCTAATCTAGTACCTGAATTACTTGTATATCTAGTTTCTGATTTTATTAAAGTAGTCCCATCATTGTCATATAAACTAATATTATATCCAAGGTGTGATTCTGTGGTATCTTTTATTATCAGTCTTCCATCTTCTATAATATTTATTTTCCAGTAATCAGTTTTATCCCAAATACCATCCCTTCTGCTACCGAGATTACCTTTATTTTGTGTATTAAGTTTTAAAATATTTGCTGATGTAAATTCATCGTTAGACTCATTATCTCCTGTGTGTGATATTGAATTAAATAATGGATTAATAGTATATGAGCCACTTCCATATCCTGTTCTACTAAATTTTATGTAGTAGTTTCCTGGAGATAAGTTTACAGATATTCTTGTACCCGAATTACTTTCGTACCTAGTTACAGTTTTAATCAAGGTGCTACCATCAGCATCATAAAAAGACATATTATACCCCAAATTTGACGATGTATTATCATCTATAGATAATCTGCCATCTACTGTAGTGGTAATTTTATAAAAATCAATAAGATCGCTTGAACTTAATGAACCATTTGTAATAATGTTCAAGCCAATTACATTTGCGTTAGCTATATCATTATTAGGCTCATTCTCTGCCAAAGATTTTGTTGAGAATAATGATAAAGCAAAAATAAGTACGAGGGATGAGGATAAATATTTCATATTGTTGCTATTTTTAATTTATATCTTCTATTGAAAAGCATAATTATAAATGAGAAGTAGATTAATTAATTTTTGGACTCAACTTTAAAGGTAGGAAAACGACTACTTTTTAAGTATGATAGTAATCATAAACTTTAGCTATTTTGATATTAATTATTATTGATATTTTGGAGTATTCAATTACCTATTTTTTATTAAATTCGCAGTTGGTAAAGAGAGAGTATCTCATGTTGGGAAATATAAATGAGGTATAATAATTATTGAATAAAAATATTATTAAAATGACGTACGATATTATAGTAGTAGGAAGTGGTCCAGGTGGTTATGTTACTGCGATTCGCGCTTCTCAACTTGGTTTTAAAACTGCAATTGTTGAAAGAGAAAATCTTGGAGGTATTTGTTTAAATTGGGGATGTATCCCTACTAAAGCTCTATTGAAAAGTGCTCAGGTTTTTGATTACATGAATCATGCAGAGCAGTATGGATTGAAAGCAGAAGGTGTTGAAGCTGATTTTTCGGCTATAATTTCTCGTAGTAGAGGAGTTGCCGATGGAATGAGCAAGGGTATCGATTTCTTGATGAAGAAAAATAAGATTGATGTTTTAAATGGAACAGCTAAGCTTAAAATAGGAAAGAAAATTGATGTAACGGATGACCATGGTAAAGTTACAGAATATTCTGCATCAAACATAATTATTGCTACAGGTGCACGTTCTCGTGTGTTGCCAAACTTACCTCAAGATGGAGAAAAGATTTTTGGCTACCGTGAAGCAATGACTTTGAAAAAACAACCTAAAAAATTGGTAGTTGTAGGCTCTGGTGCAATAGGTGTTGAGTTTGCATACTTCTACCACACTTTGGGCACAGAGGTTACTATTGTAGAGTATCTTCCAAATATAGTACCTGTTGAAGACGAAGATGTATCGAAAGCATTATTGCGCTCTTTCAAAAAGTCGAAAATAAAAGTTATGACTAGTGCCGAAGTTACTTCGGTTGATACTAGTGGTGATGGTGTAAAAGTTTACGTTAACACCAAAAAAGGAGAAAAAGTAATTGAGGCTGATGCTGTACTTTCGGCTGTAGGCATAAAAACAAATATCGAAAATCTTGGTTTAGAAGATGTAGGTATTGTTGTTGATAGAGATAAAATTGTTGTTGATAAATTTTACAACACAAACATACCAGGATATTTAGCAATAGGCGATGTTGTTGCAGGCCCTGCATTAGCACATGTTGCATCTGCCGAAGGTATTACTGCTGTAGAAAATATTAAAGGAATGAATCCTGAGGCTATTGATTACGGAAATATTCCTGGGTGTACTTATTGTAATCCACAAGTGGCATCTGTAGGTATGACAGAGAAAGCTGCTGTAGAAGCAGGACATGAAATAAAAGTTGGTAAATTCCCATTCTCGGCATCTGGTAAAGCATCTGCTGCGGGAGCTAAAGACGGTTTTGTAAAGGTTATTTACGATGCTAAATATGGCGAAATGTTAGGTTGCCATATGGTAGGAGATAATGTTACCGAAATGATTGCAGAAGCTGTTGTTGCTCGTAAATTAGAAACTACTGGACACGAAATACTTAAAGCTATTCACCCTCACCCAACTATGAGCGAAGCTGTGATGGAAGCTACTGCTGAGGCTTACGATGAAGTGATTCATCTTTAGTAGATTAAACATATTTAATAAAATATCCTTGATGAAATATTCAGGGATATTTTTGTTAATAATATTTACTAAATTACATCACTATTAAAACTCAAAATCTAA